>CAYLYM010000031.1:0-34173 GCA_964387645.1 uncultured Calditrichaceae bacterium
TGCAGTCAATCAGGCATTGGAAAATGCACGTAAACGCACAGAAGAAGAAATGAGCAAAGTTGCTGGTGGTATGTTAGGTAATCTACCTGCCGGATTCAAAATACCGGGATTTTAATAATGACTTTGTCTAATTTGCCTCCTGTTTTAGAGGAATTAATTGAGGAGTTTTCCCGTTTGCCTGGAATAGGCCGAAAAACAGCTACTCGGTTGGCATTTCATATCTTAAAAATTTCCAAAGAAGAAGCACAGTCACTTGCTCAGGCTATATTGAAGACCAAAGAAAAAATTCATTTTTGTCGCATTTGTTTCAATCTTTCCGAAACTGAAGTTTGCTCTATATGTACAGATAAAAACAGGAATTCGCAACAAATTTGCGTAGTAGAAGATGCCTCTTCCATTTTAATGATCGAAAAAACGAATGAATATCATGGTGTATATCATGTCTTAGGTGGGGTAATTTCTCCGTTAGATGGTATTGGGCCTGATGATTTAAGGATAAAAGAATTGCTACAACGCTTGAAAGGTAGAGAAGAGGTGATATTAGCTTTAAATCCAAGCACAGAAGGCGAGGCAACCAGCATTTACCTTTCGCATTTACTTAAACCAATGGGGGTAAAAATCACTCGCCTTGCCAGAGGTATCCCGCTTGGTAGTACTCTTGAATTTGTCGATGAATTGACGTTGGGTAAAGCTTTAAAATCACGACGGGAAATTTAATTAATAAAGATGAACAACTCGAAATTATCATAATTAAAACTGATAAAAAATTAAAGAATCATTCTGATATTATCACTATCATAATAGTTTTACCTAAAAATTATCTATATCCAATGATGAAATTTTAAAATAATTGATTAAAAAAATGATAAATTAATATCTTGACACCTTATTACCACAATGTTAATTTCAATTGGGAATAAAAAATTTTGGATACGGTGTTTTCTGATACGTTATTAGCACGTTTAAAGAAAGCTTATACTGTTGTCGTTTTAACTGGTGCTGGTATTTCTGCTGCCAGTGGTGTTCCTACTTTTCGTGGAGAAAATGGCCTATGGAAAAAATTTCGCCCGGAAAAATTGGCCAATTTTTATACATTTTCCCAAAACCCAGAACTTGTTTGGGAGTGGTACCAATGGAGAAGGGAATTAATTTACAAAGTTAAACCGAATCTGGCGCATTATGCTCTTGTTGATTTTGAAAATATTTTTCCAGAGTTCTGTTTGATCACGCAAAATATCGACAATCTGCATCAAGAAGCTGGAAATAAAAAAATTATTGAGCTCCACGGGAATATTATGCGGAATAAATGTTCTAGTTGCGGAAAACCTTACGAAGGGGACTTCGATCTAAAAAATGGAATTCCTAAATGTTCAGATTGTGGAGAACTAATCCGACCAGATGTGGTGTGGTTTGGCGAATTTCTTCCTCAAGAGGCTATTCAAAAAGCACAGGAAATGGCCATGGCGAGCGAGGTTTTTTTCTCTATTGGAACATCTGCGGTTGTTGAGCCTGCTGCTTCTTTACCCTATATAGCTAAAGGAAATGGTGCTTATATTGTAGAAATAAATATAGAAAAAACACCATTAACTAGTTCTGCTGATGAATTTTTACAAGGAGCTGCGGACAAAATTCTACCTGAATTGGTGATTGAGATAAATAAGTTGCGATAATAAAAATCGAACTTTGAATATTGGATTACGAAATTTAAAGTAAACGTAATGATTTTTACTTTTAAGAAAATATCATTAGGATTTCTGATTTTATTCTTTTTCACCCAGTGTGCTTATTATAATACTCTTTTCAATGCTAAAAGAGAATTTAAAAAAGGTATTGAAATAATTCAAAATGAGCCAGAAAAGAAAGAACATCCCCAGGCTAACAATCATTTTACAAAAACGATAGACAAGTGTTGGAAATTAATTGAAATCTATAGCGACAAGAGCAAATATGCAGATGATGCACTTTTATTAATTATAAAAAGCGAGATTTACCTTCACCGGATAGCCCAGGCAGCACAACATCTAAAACAATTTTTTGCAAAGTACCCCGAAAGCAAATTGATTCCGGAAGCCTATCTGTGGCAGGGAAAACTTTACCTTATGCAAGAAAAAGTTGAAGAGGGAAAAGAATATCTGAATCGTTGTCTGGCAACATCTGAGGATAGCAAAATACGGGCACAAGCTTATTACGAATTAGGAAATTTGGCTTTTCAAAATAATCAATTCCAGGAGGCCATAGAAACTTTTGAGCGAGCACTGAAAGGCAAAATTGATAAACAGTATGCTGCCTTTATTCAGTATTATTTAGCAGAGTCGTATTACTGTCAGGGGAAATACAAAGAAGCTATATCTCATTATAAAAAAGTTGAAAAGCTTTCTCCAAGTCTTGATGTAGAATATAAAAGTAAATTAAACCTATCGCTAAGTTATGCAGCTCAAAAAAAATATAAGGATGCCCTTAAAATTCTAAGGAAAATGCTCACTGCTCCCCGTTTTAAAAATTTTGTTCCTTATATTAAATCTGAAATTGCTAATATATATTTAAAACAAAATCAAGTTCTGGACGCTATTGATCTTTATAAAGAAGTTATTAATAGCCGTAGTCGAAATGCGGGAACAGCGCTCGCCAGTTTTCGTCTGGCAAAGATATATGAAAATGTTGTGCAGAATGTGGATTCTGCAGTTTATTATTATGGTCAAGTGAAAAAAATTTATGCTAAATTCGACAGTGTTGAATCTGCAGAAAGTAGACATCTTTTCCTTTCGCAGCTTAAGCAAATAAGAGATGCCATACGTCGGGATAGTCGTTTAGTTTTTCGATTAGAAAATGATCAATATTTTCGCGATTCGCTTTATAAAGCACAGCTAGAAGATTCCTTAATGGAAGAATTACGTAAAATTTCTCCAGAGTTGGCTGCGAAATTTTCAACGGATACCCTGACGTTGGATAGTTTACAGAAATCCCCTCTCAGTCTAAGAGACTCACTTGCCATAACTTTGCAAGATTCAATAAGGAAGTTAGATAGTTTAAGAGCAATACAGCACCTTGATAGTATAAGAAAAGGACTTATTACAGAAGATGTATCTAAAGAAAAATACTGGCTAAAAAGCAAAAAATTAAGCAAGAAGAAAAACACTGTATATAAATCAAAAGTTAAAAAATTAGAAAAGAGGAAATTACCTCAAATCAAAGAAGATTTGAAAAACAATCGTTACCATTTAGCTGAATTTTTCTTACTCGAAGTTCAAAATTATGATTCAGCATTATACCACTATAAAAACTTTTTGGCTACCTATCAGGACTCAGTACTTACACCAAAAGCTTTATATTCTGTTTATTACATTTACACCCAGCCAGGATATTCTGATTCTACAAAACGAGATTCAATAGCGAATATTTTGATTGAAAATTATCCTAAATCACCATTTACTCAAGATATTTTAAAACGAAAAGGTCTTTTATCCAAATTTCAACAAACAGATTCTCTGGAACAGATAGCTCATCAAATGTTCATTGAAGCAGAAGAGTTATATGAAAATGGTCTCATAGATACAGCCTTGGCTCTTTATGAAAAAATTGCTGAAATGGATACCGATTTGGTTTGGTCTGCAAAAGCCCAATTAGCCAGAGCCTGGATTTTTGAACACAATCTTAACGATGTTGACCGGGCTATAGCAGAATATAAACGTTTATATGATAATTTTGATCTGCCGGAATTTAAATCGTTGGCTGCTATGAAGACAGCGATTCCAAAAGAATCAATTTCTCCTGTAAAAATTAAATCAGATTCTATGATGGCAGCTATACCAAATGATAGTTCTAAAATTTTAAGTGTGACACCTAATACTCGACAGTCAGTTACAACTGGAGAGTCCTCTACACATGATCTCCCTCTGGTGGCAAAAACACGCAGATATCGCCAGTGGAGACAGGCACGTATGCGAAAATAAAAAATTAAAAATTTTGGAAGAAATGTTCGACTGATTTTTATCCTCTCCAAAATATTTTTTAGGAAAAAATTAGATGTTGTTGAGTTTATGAAAAAATCGTTTTTCGAATATATTAAACTTACCGTATTGGTTCCTGGTATTATTATCATTGTTTCATTATTAATAATATCATGTTCTCATTCAATAAACATGAGGAAAGAAATTGAGAACGACAGCGTGAATCGGGCTGATCTGGAAAGACCACGAGCAAAAATTACAACTCATGATAGTTTTTCGGGATATGCTTCATATTATGGGGCTGAATTTCATGGGAAAAAGACAGCCAGCGGGGAAATTTTTGATATGCACGCACTTACTGCCGCCCATAAATACCTGCCCTTTGGAACACTTTGTAGAGTAATCAATCTTAAAAATCAAAAATCAGTTATTGTACGCATCAATGACAGAGGCCCATTTATTCAGGGAAGAATTATTGATCTGTCTTTTCAAGCGGCTAAAAATATAGGTGCAGTGAATAGCGGAGTAATTCCAGTAAAAATTGAGATTTTATACCTTCCCCGAAATTAATTACTTTTTAAATAATATTGAGTTAATTTTAAAAATGAAATGATTTTTAATCACTTTAAGCATTATGGAAGAATAATCCTGAGCGTAGCAGTAGGTATGAATATTAAGATATTCTGTTTTTTGTGTCCGGTAGCTCAATACAGTCAGATCTGTCAGGTTGGTACTTGGTAGACCTGGCTATATTCTTATTGTAAATATTATCGGTAGGTCTTAAATGTAATATGTGTTATGATGAATAATTTTCTCTGTTTGATTTAAAGCAGTCGAACATTTAATTTTAAAGTTAATTTTTGCAAAGGGTTTTGATGATGATTGATTAAAAAAATTAATAAAAATTTAATTAAAAATCATTTTAATTAATAAGGAGATGAAAATGGCAAAACTAATTGAGGTCGAAGATGATAATTTTGAAAAAGAGGTTTTACAATCTGATTTACCAGTAGTTGTTGATTTCTGGGCGGTTTGGTGTGGTCCCTGCAAAATGGTTGCGCCAATCATGGAGGAACTGTCGGAAAAATACGCAGGCAAAGTTAAAATTGCCAAAGTTGATGTTGATAAAAATCCGAATATTGCAGTAAAATATAGCATTAGAAGTATTCCAACGATTATGTTTTTTAAGGATGGGAGGGTTGTTGATCAAATCATAGGAGCTTATCCAAAATCTTATTTTGAAGAAAAATTAAAAGCTTTATTATAAAAATAGAAGGGAGAACAATGGTTTCTCCCTTTTTATTTTATACCATTTAGAAGATTAACAAGAGAATTATTAAATATTTTAAAATTACCTGTTATGAAATTGAAAATAACAAAATCGAGTTTTGTTAAAAGCATAGTAGATATTAAAGATCGACCTAAACCATTTCTACCAGAGTTTGCTTTTGCAGGACGATCAAATGTTGGAAAATCTTCATTAATCAACTGTTTGTTGAATCGAAAAAATTTTGCCAAAGTAAGCAAACAACCAGGGAAAACACGAACCATTAATTACTTTCTCATAAATGAAGACTTTTATTTCGTGGATTTACCCGGGTATGGTTTTGCACGCATTTCTGGACAGGAACAGAGGCGTTGGAAACAAATGATTGAAAATTATTTATTGAATAATGAATATTTAAAACAAATTATGGTTTTGATTGATTTAGTTGTTGGACCACAGAAAAACGATTTACAGTTAATTGAATGGCTACGTTATAACCAGATTCCTTTCCAGATAATAGGAACTAAATCTGATAGGATAAGCAGGAACATTAGAGAAAAACAGCTCAAACTTGTGCGTCAGTCATTTGATTTGAGTGAAGATGTACCCATCATACCTTTTTCATCGAAAGATCGAACAGGCCGTGCACAAGTTCTAGCCTTAATAGCCAAATTATTACCAGCATAGTTTCGGCACACCTTCTAAAATTCATTATATTGGAATAATTTACATAAAAGTTGATTTTTTGATAACATAATTACATATTCATTTTGTTGAGATTAGAAAACAAAAACAGGTGAAATCATGAAAATTTTAATTAGTGATAAGACCTCTCCAAAGTGTGCCGAAATTCTTCGTAAAGCAGGACATCAAGTAGAAGAGAAATTTGGTATTAAACAGGATGAATTGCTTTCTATTATTGTTGAATATGATGGCTTGATTGTTAGAAGCGCAACAAAAGTTACACGAGAGATTATTGAAGCCGGGAAAAACTTGAAAGTTATTGGACGCGCAGGAACAGGGGTAGATAATATTGATATAGAAACTGCGACGGAAAGAAATATTGTTGTGATGAATACGCCAGGAGCAAATACAAATGCTGTTGTTGAATTAATCTTAGCCTATATTCTTTCTTTAGGGCGTCACCTTTATCAGGCTTCGAAATCCCTAAAAGACGGACGCTGGGAGAAGAAAAAATTGGTAGGAACTGAAGTCAGCGGTAAGACATTAGGGATAATTGGCTGTGGAAGAATAGGCCGCCAGGTGGCTATGAAGTCACAATGTTTAGGTATGGAAGTGATTTGTTATGATCCATATGTTGGGCGCGAAATTATTGATAAGTTTGGTGTGAAATTAGTTGCAAACATGGATGAAGTATTAAAGGAATCACATTATATATCTATTAACATTCCAAAAACACCCGAAACCATTAATTATATTGCAAAGCAAGAATTTGAAAAAATGCAGAAAGGTGTGTATTTTATTAATTGTTCAAGAGGAGGGATTGTGAATGAAAAAGATCTATTTTGGGCATTGAACGAAGGTATTGTTGCGGCTGCTGGAATTGATGTTTTCGTAACTGAACCTCCTAGGAATCAGCAACTTGTTCAGCATCCTAATGTTATGTGTACACCTCATTTAGGTGCTTCTACTGTAGAAGCTCAGGAAAATGTAGGTATACAAATTGCCGAGCAAATTGTTGATATGTTCGCCGGGAGGGAAATAAGGAATCAGGTTAAATTGAAAAAATAGAACCAATGAGATTCTCTACAAAAGCCCTACATTGCAGGGCTTTTGTAATGCGTGCCCGGGAATATTTTACTGCTTTTGTATTTAGGTATTTTTAAAATTTAATAAAGGAGAATAGGTCGTAATCCGTAGTGGTAAAATTGTGATTTAAATATTTAAATGTATTTTTATGACAAATCTGCTACCAGATAAATAGGGTTTGGATATGAGTATAGTAAGGATCAAATAAATAAGATTGAAAAATCTATATCTGGTAAGGACATTAATCTGTAGATTTGGCAGGAGTGTTTGAAGGTGGAGTAACTTACACAAAAAGATATTTCTATGATGGACTGATTAACTATTCAAAACCTCTTAAAAATCTTTTTGCTAAATTAGGATAAATAAATTGAATGTCCAGAACTTTCCAGCCATCTGATTCTTCTATTAAACTTGCATTCAGTATATCTCCTTCACGTAATTTATAAAAGGCAGAAGAATCCAGGAATATATTATCGATCTTTTGAAATATGTTTAAATCTTGAACATCGAATAGGTGGGAATTTTTTCCATGTATTTGCGTTATTTCAAAGATTCCTGTTTTAATCTGGCTATCATCAGCCTCAAAATTAAGGATAGAAGCCAGCACATTGTATTCGTCAATAAAAGTATTCATTGCTTTTACAACACGTGGAAGATCAGATTTAACTGCTTCGTAGTATTTTAAAAATTCCCGTTTGAGGTTAATGTTATAATTTTGGTTTATATAGGTAATAAAACGAGCTAAAGCTCTGAAAATGTTTTGAATTTGTTGATCGTTTTTTAAAACAAATTCTTTAACAAGCCAGATACTCAAGAACTCGGCAATATGGTCTTCTTGTAAATCGTAAATTCTTTTAAGATTAGCTTCATCATTCAGGAATCGTTTAAAATACATAAGATCGCCGGTTAGTACTCCCCTCGTTTCTGGAGAATTATAATGTTCGTCGGATGAAAATTTTTTAAAAACTTCATCTATGGTTTCTAAAGATTTTTGCCATTCTTCCTTGTGATACTCCAGATGATGTTCGGAGGTGTCTTCGTACCAATTCTCTTCAGATTCTTCATTAAATTCAGATTGTAAAAGGTTTTCAAAAATTTCAATTGCTGTTTCCGAATGACGACTTAACAAATTTTTACCTTCTAATCGAATAAAATCGATAATAATGTCTTCAATAAATTCAGCCATATCCATGAGATTTAAATTCTCTTCAGAAAGTTCGATCTGAAACTCATCTTGATAATACTGTATGAGTGTATCCATAATAACATGATTCATCAAATCAACACGAAGGCATTGCTCTTTATCTAGTTTTCTGGAGAGAAATGTTCGTAAGATAATTAATTTACGCTGTATTCTATGTTCAAGGTTGGATAAAGTATCATTAACAATACCATCAAGGTTTAGTGGACAATTTAATGGACAACTTCCTAAACAGTTTTCTTCCAAAAAGAACTCAAGGGCATCTCCAATATTGAAACATAAAGTACCTAATTGTTCAAAGTCGAGAAATAGTTCTGTGTGGCGGTGGCGTTGATTAAAAAATCTTTTCTCGAGTTGGTCTCCAATATAATTGATTAGCAGGAAAATAAAGTAATCCAAATAAGTCAGTTCATAGAGTTCTTTATCCCAGCTATTAACGAACTCTCGCACAGAGATAAACAATTTTTGCGAACGATACGGCAACGATATAAACCCCTAATCATTTAGAAAAAATTTAACAGTTGCACATCTGGGAGTCAATAGAAAATTCAAAGGGATGAATATTGATTTTATTAAATAGTATATAAAATAATTTGCTTTAGATTTAAAAATATTATAACTTACTGAAAATTAAGAGAATAGAAGAGAGTCGTAAGATGGGAACTCGAAGAGAGCATAATATTCAATTAATGCATATACATGACGTGGATTTTGATTGTTGGAGAGAGAGATATTTCTGGTTGCCCTTTTTTCGGAAACGGAAGCCCAAATTCAACGTTCGTCCTGGTGCAATGGTGCCTGAAGTAGTGAAACAAAGAATAAAAAGTATTGGTATTGGAAAGTTGGTTGAGATTATTCGAGTAGGATATGATGGTGAGATCGATGATATTCCAATTATTGTTGAAATCATCGATATTTCTGAAAGCAGCTTTACCGGAAAAATTGTAAATGTTGAAAGAGAAGTAATAGAGAGCGCTACCGAAAAATTAGTTTATGCAAAGAAGGGAGGAGGTATTCTTGAGTTTAATTATGATGATGGCGATATCAAGGAAATCATCGAATCTCAGGACGAGAAGCTTCTTGCTGAAGAACGTAATGTTAATGCACTTCGTGAAATTCTTTCAGCCTTGGAAATAGGTGACCGTATTATGGTTGCTTATTACGATACAAAGCAACATGGTACTTTAAATGCTGAAGGGATTTTATTGGAAAAAGATATTAACGGAAATACTTTTAGTTTGCAAGTTGAAAAGGTCAATAAGATTGAATTAGAGAAGAAGTTTAAAAAAACATTTGATATTAAGAAAGATCTGGTTATTGATATTGAGATTGTTTGAATAATATTGTAATAAAAAAATCAAATTTTTCTTACCAGATAAAAAGCCTTTTTTCATATTATTGCAATAATCAATGTCATATCTTATATTTTTTGTTTAATAAACAGATGGATTAACTGGTGAAGTTTACTATTCAAGCTGTTGATTCACTTTGTTTGGCCAGAGCCGGGCAATTTGAGACAGATCATGGCGTGGTTGAAACTCCTATTTTTATGCCAGTAGGAACTATTGGGACTGTAAAAACTCTCAGCCCTCATGATTTAAAGGAAAATGGCGCACAGATTATATTGTGTAACACTTATCATCTTTATCTTAAACCTGGTTTAGAGATTCTGAAGGCTGCTGGTGGAATACATAAATTTAATAGCTGGAAGGGACCTGTTTTAACCGATAGTGGTGGGTTCCAGATTTATAGTCTGAATGAGTTACGGCGGCTAAATAACGAGGGTGTTGAATTTAAATCACATTGGGATGGTTCAACTCATTTTCTCACTCCAGAAAAAGTAGTGGATATACAAAGAATTATTGGTTCGGATATTATGATGGTATTGGATCAATGTATTGCTAATCCAAGTGATCGCATTACGGTTGAAGAAGCATTACAGCGTACTATTGAATGGGCAAAACGTTCCAGAAATTATTTTACTCAGACATATCCATTGTATGGTTTTCGTCAATTCCAATTTGGAATTATTCAGGGAGGAATTTACCCGGATCTTCGTCGTCGTAGTATTGAAGAATTACTTGAGATTGATTTCGAGGGCTTAGCGATTGGTGGACTGGCAGTTGGAGAAGAAGCAGATATTCGAAATGAGATTACTCAAATTTGTACAGAAATTCTGCCAGTAGAAAAACCGCGCTATTTAATGGGTGTTGGTACGCCGGTCGACATTATTGAAGCAGTTGAGCGTGGGGTCGACATGTTCGATTGTGTGATCCCTACCCGAAATGCACGAAATGGAACTGTATTTACAATGCATGGAAAAGTGGTTATTCGAAATGCACAGTATAAAAAAGATTTACGCCCGATTGATGAAACATGTTCATGTTATGCTTGTAGTAATTTTTCCAGAGCATATATTAGGCACCTTTTTAATGTGAATGAAGTATTAGGATTACGTTTAGCAACTATACATAATATACATTTTTATCTGAAACTTATGTCTCAAATACGAGAAGCTATTTTAAAGGATAAATTCATTCAATGGAAAAAAGATTTTCTAAGTAATTTTAATAATTCAATATAAAAGCTTACATAAAAATGAATTGTTCATGTATTAAAATTATATTATATTAATTAAAAATTAATAATAAAGGTATTAAAAAACGCAGGAGAAAAAAGTGGTAGAAACTTTATTTGCAGCAGCAAGTGGGACACAAAATAGTAGTGGTGGAAATGCTTTTTTGTCATTTTTACCTCTTTTACTAATTATTGCTATTATGTATTTACTAATTTTAAGACCACAGGCGAAAAAACAGAGAGAACGTCAAAGAATGCTCGAATCGATTAAAAAGGGGGATGAAATCATTACTGCTGGTGGAATTCATGGAAAGGTTGTTGGTGTGAAAAATAATGATCAGATTTTGATTATAAAAGTGGATGATAATGTAAAATTAGAGATTGATCGAACAGCAGTTGCCACTATCAAAAAACCTGCATAATGTATCTAATTTATAAAAATAAAATTATTAGGTTGGAGTAAGATCAAGAAAGGATTACATGGCAGTTTTTCCCATTATTACATTGGGTCACCCGAATTTAAGAAAAGTTGCTGCTCCAGTGGAAAAGTTTGATGATGATTTAAAGGAATTGGTTCATAATATGATTGAAACAATGCGGGTGCATGAAGGAATTGGTCTGGCAGCAACTCAAGTTAATATTCACAAGCGGTTTTTTGTCGTTGATCTAGAACTCATTGATGAGAAGTTATCAGCACAGGCTTATGTAAATCCTGAAATTCTTGATTCCTCAGGTTCTGGAGATTTTGAAGAGGGGTGTCTTAGCATTCCTGGTGTCCGTGCAGAAGTAAGAAGACCAACAAATATAAAGGTACGGTATAAAAATATAGAAGGTGAAACTGAAGAAAAAGAAATGGATGGTTTATTAGCAAGAGTTTTTCAACACGAGCTCGATCATCTAAACGGTATATTGTTCATAGATAGAATACCACCGCTTAAAAGAAAGCTATTGAAGCCCAAACTGTTAGAATTAGAAGGAGTTTATACACGGCATTGAAGTCGCTTAAAGTTGTTTTCATGGGAAGCCCGGAATTCGCCCTTCCTTCTTTAAAACGGATTCTTGATTCTCCACACCAAATTGTCGGTATTGTAACTCAGCCAGATAAATTACGTGGAAGAGGACAAAGGTTACTTCCCACCCCTGTTAAAAAATTTGCCATAGAGAATCAACTTTCTCCAATATTTCAACCGCTACATCTGAAAGAACCCCAATTTTTGCAGCAATTACAAATTTTACAGGCAGACATATTCGTAGTAGTAGCTTTTCGAATTCTCCCACCCGAAGTATTTGATATGCCTGAACTTGGAACTATCAATTTACATCCTTCTCTTCTACCAAAATACCGAGGTGCTGCGCCTATTCATTGGACAATTATCAATGGAGAAAAAGAAACTGGTATCACTATTATTAAGATTTCCAGAGAGATTGATGCTGGAGAAATTTATTTGCAGAAAAAAGTATCTGTTCTACCAGACGAAACAGCTGGAAGCCTCCATGACCGACTCTCGATAATGGGAGCGGAATTGATGGTGGAAGCGCTTAATCAAATAGGGGAAGGAAATATTTCTCCCCGGCCGCAGGACGCCACTTTAGCAACACCTGCACCGAAAATTACTCCTGAAATGTGTCACATTTCTTTTGTCCAACCTGCTGAAAAGGTGAAAAATTGGATTCATGGATTATCACCACATCCTGCTGCATTTGTTTACTACAAAAATATTAGAATAAAAATCTATCGAGCTCGTGTTGTTAGTCACGATTATGTAAAAGAAGAACCTGGAACCATTGTTTCAGTTTCTAGGGAATCTTTAGAAATAGCCTGTAGACCAGGTAAAATTGAAATATTAGAATTACAACGAGAAGGGAAAAAACGATTATCTGTAGAGGCTTTTTTGCGTGGGAATCCATTGAAGCCAGGGGAACGCTTTAAATAAGTATCAATGTAAGGACAGAAATGTTACAGTTTTCTTCTTTGCATTTTGAATTACTAAATATAAGTATATACAGAAATCACACCTAAAAAACCTTCGTTTTCTTGTTTACTTCTTGAATTCCATCTATAAGATGACTATCTAATAGTTTATTCTTTTAAAATAAACCAAAATTAATCATTAGAAAATTAAGTAAAAAAATCAGCATATTCAAACATACATTATTATTGTAATTAGAGGTTTAAAAGAATTATTTTTTCTTATAAGATTTTCTTTTTGTCAATTTCACTCAAACATGCAAAATTATCTCAATAAATATCAATAATTTAATTAACAATATTTCTATTGCTATGCATTAGAATTGTTCTCTAATGCGTAATCTGGGATAAAGAAAAGGATATGTACGAAAAGGTCTTTACAATATTTATTTGTTTTTTTATTATTTATTTGGATTTTTAAACTTTTCTTGTAAAAAATTCACGACGAAACTAAATTGGATTTAAATATTTTAGTAATGGTAACAAATAAGGAGAGGTTATTATGTATCGGACGAGATTCGTTGGCATAGGTCATTATGTTCCAGAACAGGTGGTTACGAATTATGATTTAGAAAAAATGATGGACACTTCGAATGAATGGATTATAGAAAGGACAGGTATCAGAGAAAGACGCTGGGTTAAAGAAGGAGATACTTTATCAGGCATGGCCTTTAATGCCACAACAATAGCATTAGATCGGGCAGGATTAAAGCCAGATGATATAGATTTAATTATCTTTGCTACAATGGCTGGTGATCATGAATTCCCGGGAGCCGGATGTTTTTTACAAGAAAAATTAGGGATTCCCGGTGTCCCAGCAATTGACATTCGAAATCAATGCAGTGGATTCCTTTTTGGATTATCCGTTGCTGATCAATATATTCGCACTGGAATGTTCAAAACTATTTTGCTGGTTGGTGCTGAGATTCAAAGCACCGGCATAGATAAGACCACTCGTGGAAGAGATATAGCAGTACTTTTTGGGGATGGGGCAGGTGCTGCTATTCTGGTAGCAGAAAGGGATTCAAAGCGCGGTGTACTGAGTACACATCTTCATACAGATGGACGCTTTGCACGCAAGTTATGGGGTGAATTCCCCTCGGTAAATCATCATCCACGCCTTACTAAAGAAATGGTAGAAAATGCCCAAATTTATCCGAGAATGGAAGGACGATTTGTTTTTAAACATGCTGTAGTAAAGTTTCCTGAAGTGATTAGAGAAGCTTTAAATGCCAACGGTTATACCATAGAGGATGTCGATCTAATTGTGCCTCATCAGGCAAACTTGAGGATTACAGAAGCCATGGCACAGCGGTTAGGAATTGGGATGAATAAAGTTTTTAGTAATATTCATAAATATGGGAATACTACAGCTGCAACCATTCCAATTTGTTTAAGCGAAGCATGGGAAGAAGGCCGAATTAAGGAAAATGATTTGATTGTTTTAGCTGCATTCGGTAGCGGATTCAGTTGGGCTTCAGCTTTAGTACGATGGTAAATTTTGTGAATAGATTATTTAAGTTTTAATGATGTTATGAAAGATCCAAATCAGTTGCAAAGAAAACCCGAATGGCTTAAGATACGATTGGCTAGTGGTGGAAATTTTAAAGAAGTAAAAGATCTGGTCAGGGACTTCGGACTTCACACTGTTTGTCAAAGTGCACGGTGTCCCAATATTGGTGATTGTTGGTCACGGCGAACAGCCACTTTTATGATCCTGGGAAATGTGTGCACTCGGAATTGTCGATTTTGTGCCGTCGAGAAAGGCAAACCTTTTGAATTAGATCCAGATGAACCTCAGCGAGTGGCGCAAGCTGTTTATATACTCAATCTTAGGCATGTAGTCATAACTTCGGTTACCCGCGATGATTTAGAAGACGGAGGGGCTTCTGAATTTGCTAAAACGATTCGGGCTATTCGAGAAAAATCGACAAACTGTTCGGTAGAAGTTTTAATTCCAGATTTTTCTGGAAAATTGTTGGCCTTACAAAAAGTTTTTGAAGCAAAGCCAGATATACTTAATCACAATTTAGAAGTAGTTCCGCGGCTTTATCCAATGGCCAGGCCACAGGCTGATTTTAAGAAGTCATTTTCAATATTACAAAAAGCTAAAAAAGAAGGTTTCATAACTAAAACCGGAATAATGATCGGATTGGGAGAAACTTGGTCGGAAATTGTGGATCTTATGAGAAAGCTGGCAGATATTCACTTAGATATTTTAACAATCGGCCAATATTTACAACCATCTTTATGTCATTTACCCGTTGAAAAATTTTATGAGCCATTTGAATTTTTGCAGTTGAAAAAAATTGGTGAACAATTAGGTATTTCTTATGTTGAGAGTGGTCCACTAGTTCGTAGCTCTTATCATGCAGACCAACAAATTCAAGAAATTTGTC
This sequence comes from uncultured Calditrichaceae bacterium, assembly GCA_964387645.1. Lineage (GTDB taxonomy): Bacteria > Calditrichota > Calditrichia > RBG-13-44-9 > RBG-13-44-9 > CAYLYM01. The sequence continues at coordinate 15,131 of CAYLYM010000031.1, forward strand.
GGGCTAAAGGTTGACATGGAACAATAATTTTCCCCTTTTTTTAATGGGGTATTCACTGTCTTTCTGCAAGAATTAACTGCCCCCCAATGCCACTTTTATCATCTCTCATCTTAATTCAAAATATTATTTTATTTTTCTGGGTTTTCCCTTTAATTTAAATATGATGTTATTGTATAACTTTATTAAAAATACGACTAAAATGTTTATTCAGATCTGGAAAAAGCATCTGAGTATATTTTTAAAAGTTTGTATTTTGGTTTGGCTCTTTATTAGTTCGGAAAACATATTCTCACAAACGCTTTATTTGGTGTATACTGCGAATTTGAATTGTAATCTTGAATCCTGCCATTGTGATGATAAAGATTTGGGTGGAATGTTAAGATTGTTTAGTGCAGTGGATTCATTGAAAAAAAAATACCCGGATTTGATTTTAATCGATACAGGAGATTTTTTTAACAGCTATCCGCTTCCTGAGGCGAATGCGCTTATGTGTGAGTTGATGAATGAAATGGAATACGATGCAATAGGTATTGGGGACCAGGAATTCGTGGAAGGTCTTGACTTTCTTCTAAAACAGTTTAAACAATTTTCATTACCGCTTTTGAATGGTAATATTTATGAGAGAAAAAGGAATCGGCCTTTATTTCGGCCATATAACATCTTAAATCGGGATGGATTAAAAATTCTATTATTTGGCGTAACGTCTCCTCAAAGTTTTGAGTTTATCGAAGCACCAGGAATTCAACTTCAACTTGTGAAAAATTCAATTCAAAAAATTCTGGAAGAGGTTGTTGAGAAAATCGATTTAACTATACTTCTCTATCATGCTGGTTATAACGAGGCAAAAAAAATTGCTGAAGTATTTCCGGAAATTCAAATTATTGTGGCAGGGCATACTCAAGAAAAATTTTCTCTTAATCTCGAAAAGCAAATTATAGTTCAGCCAGGATTTGATGGTGAATATATTGGTTTTCTTGAAATAAATATTTCTGAAGAAGGTTTAAAATTTAATAATTCGTTTATCCCTATTCATAGTGGATTTAGGGAAAACGAAAAGTTTAGAAAAAAGGTTAATGACTATTATAAAATGATGAGAAATATCGAAAATTAAATTTTATTTTCGAAAGAATAATTTTAAAATTTATTGTAGTATTAATACTAAAAGATTCATCAGTTGAACAGTTCCTAAAGAGAGACTAATTAGAGTAGAAGAATTAAATAAATTGAAATTCAATGCATTTAAATTTTTAAAAATGAGGTAATATGATAAAAGAAGCTATTGCTAAATTTATGGATGGCAAAAGCTTGACCCGAGAAGAGGCATATCAGGTTATGGAGGAGATTCTCAACGAGAAGGCTACTGAAGCACAGATTTCCGCTTTTTTAGTTGCCTTACAAATAAAAGGGAGTACGGTAGATGAATTAGCAGGAACAGTGCAAGCATACCGAGACCGGATTACCCCTTTGTCGATAGCCAATGAAGATGCAATTGATAATAGTGGAACTGGAGGAGATAACCTCGGAACTTTTAACATCTCAACAGCAGCATCCATAGTAGCGGCAGGGGCAGGGGCAAAAGTGATTAAACACGGTTATCATTCAGTTTCCAGCCAGTGTGGAAGTGCCGATGTGCTTCAGGCTCTGGGGGTGAAAACTGAGCTATTTCCAGATGAATTTTATCGTGTATTTAATCAAACTGGTTTAGCTTTTATTTTTGCGCCGAGATATAAGCCTATTCCCCGTAATTTTGCCGGAATACGCCAAAATCTTGGTGCCAGAACAATCTTTAATATATTGGATCCTTTAACTAAACCAGCTTTAACTAAACGTCAATTGATTGGTGTTTACGATAAAAAGATATCCACACTGGTAGCACATGTACTGAAAGAATTTGGAATCTTCAGCGGTATGGTGGTTTCTGGAGAAAATGGCCTTGATGAGGTTAATATATCTGGCGGAACTTTTGTGGTTGAAATTAACTACGAGGAAATAAAAGAATACGAGATAGTGCCCGAAGATTTTGGATTAAAGCGTTGGCCTATTGAGAGTCTTCGTGGAGGCGATGCTGCGATTAATAAAAAGATTATTCTGGATGTCCTGAATGGAAAAACAGGTGGACCAAGAGATGTTACGATTATCAATGCTGCTGCGGCTCTGAAAGTTAGTGGAAAAGCAAAAAATCTATTGGAAGGTATAGAGCAAGCTTGTCATGCAATAGATAGCGGTGCGGCTCTGAAAAAGTTAAATGAGATGGTGGAAATAAGTAAATCTCTGAATTCTTCGGTTTATTGATACATAGAATAAATTTTCAGGAAACTTGAGAGGATGAATGATCGTTGAAGAATTTTCATTACTGTATCTCAAAAGTAGGATTTGGTTTGTATCTGATGTGGAAATTTATTCGTTATTATAGCATGCGGTTTCGTTTTTTTATCTTTCTGATTATCATAGGCATTGGATCTTATATAATTATTCAAAAAGTTTTTCCTTCTTATCAGCCTCCCAACCTTAATACACTACCTTTCCAGAAGGTGCTTATTCCAAAAGGAGCTTCATTAAACCGGGTTGCGGATATTCTTCATCAAAATGGACTGCTATCCTCAAAAGAAGTTTTTATTATATTGGGTAAAATATCTGGTAAACAACATAAAATTAAAGCTGGTTATTTGAAAATTCCAGAAAATTTGCATCCCTGGCATTTGCTTAACTATTTGATCCGTCCACAATATGCTGATGTAAAAGTAACTATTCCGGAGGGATTAACTTCAAATAAGATTGCTTCAATTTTGAAAAACACTTTGATGATTGATTCTACCAAATTTATGCAATTGATCAATGATTCAGCTTTTTGTCATTCGTTGGGTGTTATGGCTAATAATTTAGAGGGGTATATTTTCCCGGAGACGTATTATATTCCATTAGGAACAAGTGAAGAAGAAATTCTTAGAATACTTACTCGAGAGACTTTAGCTATATTTGAAGTAGATAGTGTTAAGAGACAATTGGAAAAATTAGGTATGACTGTTCATGAAATCATTACTCTTGCTTCTATTATTGAGGGCGAAGTAATAGTGGATTCCGAAAGGGTTATTGTGAGTTCTGTTTATCATAACCGCCTGAAAAAAAACTGGTTGTTACAAGCCGATCCCACAATCCAGTACATTATTCCTGGACCACCAAGACGTATATTGAAAAAGGATTTAGAAATTGATTCGCCTTATAATACCTATAAATACAAAGGCTTACCTCCTGGCCCTATCAATAATCCCGGGAAAAAATCTATTTTAGCAGCAATTTATCCCGCTGAGACACCTTATATGTATTTTGTAGCGACGGGAGATGGAGGACATAATTTCTCAAAAACCTCAGCCGAACATGCCCGCCACAAAGCTTATTTTGACCAGATTCGACGAGAAGTGAGGCGGAAAAGAAGACATTGAACTGGATATAACAATCGATACGCTTCCAAAATTTAACTTTTGAAAAATTAAAAATTTTGGTATATTTTGAGCTGAATCTCTTTGATAAAATGGTCCTAAATATGAGAAAATCTGATCTACTGTCTGCATTGAATCCACGACAACAGGAAGCCGTCAGACACACGGAAGGACCAGTTTTGGTTTTAGCTGGAGCAGGAAGTGGGAAAACTCGTGTTTTAACTTACCGAATTGCTTATCTTATTGAACAGGGGTTAGCTCTGCCTCACCAGATTTTAGCTGTAACATTTACAAATAAAGCTGCTAATGAGATGAGACAACGAGTTGAAGCACTTTTAAAAACGAACGTACGTCCACTGTGGATTGGTACTTTTCACTCTATTTCTGCCAGAATTTTGCATGCTGAGGCGCATTTGGCTGGGTATAAATCCAATTTCACTATTTATGATGTGGAGGACCAGGAGAATCAGATTAAACGTATCATGGAATTTTTAAATATCAATCGAGACATTTTAACCCCTAAGCAAGTTCAATACGTCATTAGTCAAGCCAAAAATAAATTGCAAGATGCTCGTCAGTTTGAAAAAACCGCTCATGATTATCGTTCAAAATTAATTGCCAAGATTTTTTGGGAGTATGAAGTGGCGTTGCGTAGGAATAACGCCCTGGATTTTGATGATTTAATAATTAAACCTATCGAGATTTTTACTACTCATAAAGAGGTGCTTGAGAAATATCAAAATAGATTTAAATATATTTTGGTTGATGAATATCAGGATACCAATAAGGCTCAGTATTATTGGGTAAAATTGTTGTCCGAAAAGCATCGTAATCTATGTGTGGTTGGAGATGAAGATCAAGGTATTTATCGATGGCGTGGAGCGGACATTGAAAATATTTTAAAGTTTGAAAAAGACTTTCCAGACTGTTTCACTATAAGACTTGAACAAAATTACCGCTCGACCCAGACTATTCTCAAAGCTGCTAATGCAGTTGTTTCTCATAATCTAAAAAGATTAGGTAAGAACTTATGGAGTGAAAACGGTTTAGGTGAACCTATTAAAATTATCAATGTTCATGATGAAGTATCGGAGGCTGCTACCATCGTCAATATCATCCAAAAAGAAATTACACAGAATCATTATTCTTTGAATGATATAGTAATCTTATATAGGACGAATGCACAGTCGCGTGCGTTAGAAGAACAATTAAGACGTTCAGCCATACCTTATACGATTGTGGGGGGCATAAAATTCTATGAGAGGAAAGAAATCAAAGATATTCTGGCATACTTACGGGTATTAGTGAATCCAAATGATACAGTAAGTTTACTTCGAATTATTAATTTCCCAGTTCGGGGTATTGGTCAGACCACACAACAGGTGTTGAATAAATATGCTCATCAGAATAAATGTACACTATTTGAAGCCATAACAAAGGTAGATGAAATTACTGGTATTGTTCCTGGCACAGTGAAACGAATTAAATTGTTCTATGAGATGATCGAAAACTTCCGCGAAATGGCTAGTAAAGAAAATGCTCTGAAAGTTGCCGAAAAACTGGTTGATGAAGTTGGTTTGAAACGAATTTATGAAAATTCTGGAAAAATAGAAGATGAATCTCGCATTGAAAATATTAATGAGCTTTTGAATAGCATTGATATTTTTGTTTCCTCGCATCCGGGTGAGGATCGCCTGGAAAACTATCTTGATGAGATATCTTTACTCACAGATATCGATCGTTGGGATCCGGATAGACCTTCAGTGACATTGATGACCCTACATAGTGCCAAGGGATTGGAATTTCCTGTTGTTTGCATCACTGGCTTAGAAGATGGACTTTTTCCCCTCTCGCGTTCTCTGGAAAATACAGACGATTTAGAAGAAGAAAGACGCTTATTTTACGTTGGAATGACCCGGGCCAAAAAGAAACTTTATTTACTCCATGCTCAGACTCGTCACCGTTTTACGAATAACGATTTTGGTAGTGGATTTCGTTCTATACCTTCGCGGTTTTTACGAGAAATTCCTGAAGAATTTACACAAACTGAATCTATTAGATCATATTCATCTGGAAGATATCAATATCGCTCGCATTCTCAGAGAAAAATTTCTAATGAATATTCATACGAAACTGTTGAGGATTTACCTGATGTAGATTCAAAATATAAAATTGGTCAGTATGTTCATCACGAAGTATTTGGTCGCGGACAAATATTAGGTATTGATGTAACCAATCTGGGTACAAAACTTACAATTCAATTTTTAAACAGAAACCTAAAAAAAATTATTGCTGAATATGCTAATCTTAAAATGGATAATGATTCGGAGATGTCAGATGGGTAAAAAATTGGTGACAACACTTTTATTGTTTGCGATTCCTCTCTTAATTTTTGCACAAGTGAGTACAGAGAGCGATGATTTTTCATATGCTTTAAAGTTATTTAATGAAGGATTTTATGACATTGCCGCACAACAATTTAATTTATTTGTAAACCGTTATCCCAATAGTAGCAGGGTAGCTGATGCCAGATTTTACAAGGCTGTTTCGCTGTATAATTTAAAGGACTTTGAAAATGCTCGTATTGAATTTCAATCAATGGCGGTTAGTTATCCAAATCATTCGAGAGCGCCGGAAGCATGGCAGAAAGTTGGGGAGTGTTATAAAAAATTAGGAAAATTGGAGGATGCTGCTAAGGCTTTTGAAACTGTAAAGGTACTTTATCCGTCCAATCCTACAACGCCGATGGCTTTTTACCAAGCAGCCCAAATTTACTACAAACTCGGAAAATTGGAAAAAGCAGGATCTATTTTACGGGATTTAATGGATCGATACGTAGATAGTGCTGTCTATCCCCAGGCTCGGTTATTGTTAGGCCTATTGGTTTTAGAAAAACACCAATTTGATCAAGCACAAAAGGCATTTGAAAATGTTTTAAAGAGTAATGCAGAAGCAGAAGTTTTGGCCAGGGCGCATGGGGGGATGGCTGCTTTATACGAAGAGTTAGGCAAATTCACTAAATCGCAGGAAGAATATGAAACTATCTTAACAAAATACGCTAATACAGATTATTCATTTCAAGCATTGTTGAAATATGTTGAACTTTTAACCAGAATGAATAATTATGATAAGGCCATCAGTTTTATCAATAAGTATTTAGATCGTTTTAAGAATACAGATAGAAAGAATGAATTAAAACTTACCCTGGCGGCTGTTTATTTCATTAAAAATGATTTTTTTCTGGCTCGTAAAACATTAGAAGAAATATCTTCTGTGGGTTTAAATGACACGCTGACAGCTCGTCGAAATTTTTATCTGGCGATGGTCTACGCACAAGAAAATAAATTAGATAAAGCAATTAATCTTTTTAATGAAGTCCTAAGTAAAAAACAATTAGAAATAACCGTTCCGAACTTGAAAGCTGAATCCGAAAGGAAATTGGCATATCTTTATTTATTGAAGAATAATTTTCAACAGGCTTACACATTACTTGAAAATTACCTTCAGAGATATCCCAATGCAGTTGCCCTAGATTCGATCTTAATAGACTTTTTCCGAGCGGCTCTAAAAAATGGTGCTCCTCAAGCGGCCGAAGAAATTTATCAAGAGTTTTTGAAGCGATTTCCTCGACATTCAGCCAGAGATGATCTGCTTTTTCTATTAGGAAAATATTATTTTTTTAATGGAAATTACTCATTTAGTAAGAAAAAATTTGATGAATTTAGAGAGAAATATTTTTGTTCAGAGAAATTAGATTCAACTCTTCAATTTCTACATGTTATTAATCAGTATTATAATGTAGATCAAAACATCAGTGTTAATAAATTGGCTAAATTAATCGGTAGGTTACTGGCCGGTGGTGATTTACAGGAGTTGAAATTGGAATTGGCCCAGATATACCTTGAACAATTAAAGGACTTACCGGAAGCTATCCAACTGGCAGAATCTATTACCCATACAACTTCGGATTCGGTATTAATTGGAAATGCTTATTTCTTAATTGGCGAAAGTTATCGTAGATTAGCTGCATTAGATAACTTTTTAGGTAAAAAAGATCAAACAAATTTAAATAAGTCTTTTTCTGCTTTAAAAAAGGCGATGGAGTATATTCAAGCGCTTGATCGGAAAGATAGCCTTGCATATACATTTTTAATTGTTTCGAATAAACTCATTGGTAATGATCAACTTTCTATTGAAAAAAGTATACAATTCTGGGAACACTTTGTGGTTACTTATTCATCCTCCTCTTTGCTGGACAAGGCTCGCCTGATTTTAGCAGAATTATATATTAAAAAAGGAGATATCTCGTCAGCCCTGCGTCAATTAAACGAAGTTAAAAATTCTAACAATCAGATAAATTCTGGAATTGCTTACTTTCGTTCAGCCCAAATATTACATGAAACACAAGATGATTCACGAGCTGTCGAAATTCTAAAAAAATTTTTATTAAAATTTCAACAACATCCCCTCCGAGCAAAAGGATTTGCTCTGTTAGCCGAAATCCACGAAATGCAAAATCAATTTGTTGAGGCTGCAAAATTATGGACTGAAGTAAGAGAAAATTATAATTATACTGATGTAAGTTTTAATGCTTTACGAAAGATTCCAGAAGTTTATCTAAAAGCTCGAGAGTACCAACAAGTATTGGATTTTGCTATACCTTATTTAGATTTACAAAAACCTAATGACTTGTTATTAAAGTATTCGAAAAAACCGCATAATGTTTTATTTTCGTTTTACGTAGGAAAAGCTTATTATTATTTAAATCAATTTGCTGAAGCGCGAAAATATCTATTGGAATATCTGTATCAAGAACCTGAATTAGATTATCGGGATGAAACACTTTATTTGCTTGGGAAAATTGGCCAAAACGAGGGAAATGATGAACTGGCTTTAATCTATTTTCAAATGATAAAAGAAAATGAACAATCTTCATTTTTTATTCAAGCCAGTAAGGAAATGGCTGATATATATTATAAAAATGGGCAATTTTCTAAAGCACAGAACATCTTGTCGAGCATTATAGCCAAAATTGATGATCCAGACCAACAAAAGTTGCTACGAATAAAAGAAATGCTTTGCATGATTCATCAGGGTCAACTTAAATTATATCAAAATAAATTTTCAAGATTTAAAGACCTGTATAAGAAAGATCCTTTGATCCAAAATATTCAAGCTCAATTAGAATTTGAGATAGGGAAATATTACTATAACAATAAAAATTTTAACTCTGCTATTAAAAATTTTGAACATGTTGTTAAAAAATATAAAAATTCAGACTATGCAGATGATGCAGAGTACTATTTAGGATTAACATATTCGACTCTTAATCGTGTAGAAAAAGCTCAGGAAATTTTATCTAAATTTTCTCAGAAATATCCGGATAGTCCCTTATTGTCTAATATTTTTATTACATTAGGTAGTTTATATTATCGAGGAGAAAAAAAGGACTTGGCTTTAAATGCCTTTAAAAAGGCAACTGATTTAGCACAAGATGCAGAAACACAAAAGGTTGCTATTTCAAATCTTATAAGGGTTTATCAAGATCTTGGATTATGGGATGGTGTACTAGTTCAGGCAAAAGCCTATGTAGAGCGTTTCCCTAATGCTGAAGACGTGATGAATAAAAAAATTTTGATAGGATCTGCTTTAATTCATCTTAATCGATATAATGAAGCTGTTGATTATTTAAAAAAGATTAAATTTGATGCTTCTAGTGACGAAGAACCAGAAATTCAATTCTATATTGGTGATGCTTATTTTAGTGCTGGACGATATGAAGAGGCCATTAGAGAGTTTGTGAAAATTCCGTTACTATCGAAACAAACCGAATTACAATGGGAAGCAAGCGCGCTTTATTATTCCGGCCAGTGTTATGAAAAATTGGGGAGAATTGATGATGCAATAAGAATGTATCAAGAAATAATAGAACGGCCAGGTATACTGGTTGATCTGAAACGCGAAGCCAAAAAGAGGATTGAGCAGCTTAAAAAAAATGGATAGACGCCAGGAAATTTTTTCACATTTCCAGTTTTTGATGCAAAAAATTTATTCGTGAAAATAAAGATTTTGTATAATATTTTAATATTTTGAGAAAACTATAAATAAAATCAGATGGACGAAAATAATTTAAATTATTTTCATTTTTTGTTCCTTTATGGGATTCTGGTGTGAAAGTTGCAAACTATTTACTTATAACAAGATAAACCCTTTAAATTGGAAAGTTTCGTTTTTTAGACTCATTTTTATAAAAATAAATTTTGGATTGTTCGTAAAAATAGATATTTTTAAACAATCGAAATCTGTGAAAAATCTCGTTTTTCTCTAAATTCAGATCAGTCTTGATAGCATTATTTTGATTCATTTAGTTTTTCATTGTAACTTATTAAAAAAATTGGTTTAGATAGAAAAAATTGTTTGTGATATATTGATGAAAATGTTAAAATTTGAACGAAGAAATATTGGAGGAGATGGAATGAAACGATTGATGCTACTTTTGATTATGGTAATGCTGGTGATGACCGTTTGGTATTGTGGTGGACCAAAAAAATTAACTCAGGAAGAATATAATCAATTGTCTCCTCAAGAAAGAGTGCTTTATCTGGAAAAACAGATTGAGAAAAATTCGACGGATGTTGAACTTAAGAAAAAACTTTACAAGGAATATCTTCAAATGGGAATGGAAGAGCGAGCAATACCGGTGATGAAGCAAATACTTTTGCAAGATCCTTATCAAGCAGAAGTACAATTTGATTATGGCTCTTTAATGATGAAGAGAGGAGAGACGAAACTTGCTTACGAAGCTTTTCGAGAAACCTTAAAATCTCCGGGTGGCAGCTATTATACTTCACAAATATCGCAATTTCTTGGAGGGAAATATCTTATTCAGGAAGTGACGGATGACGAAGCAGATGAAGCTTTCCCTTCATTTTCACCGGATGGATCAAAGATTGTTTATCAAACGAATAAATTGGGCAATTGGGACATTGTAGAGAGAGATTTAGCTAGCGGTGAAGAGAAATTTTTAGTTAACAGTTATGCAGATGAGGAATTACCCTGTTATAGCCCTGATGGTAAATTGTTGGTATTTACCTCTAATGCTGATGATCGGAGACCGATTGACAACAAATTTAAAGTGCGAGAAATCTATGTAAAAGATCTCCAATCTGGGTTTGAGAAAAATTTAACTGAGACGGTTGCTGATGATTGGTTGCCAAGATTCAGTCATGATGGGAAATATATCCTTTTTGTGTCTGAAAGAAGCGATCTCAGAAACGTTCCTTATACAGAAAAACAAAGCGATATTTTTGTCATGGAAAATGATGGAGATTTCCAAACCCAATTAACTAACCAGAAATCAAATGAAGGAGGTGCTTGTTTTTCGATCGATGATGATAAAATCTTTTTTCATTCTAATCAAAATGGCTCATACGATATTTTTATGATGAAGAGTGATGGCAGTACGCCAATAACCATTCTGGGAGAAGCCCAGGCTAATGAGGTTAATCCAATGATATCTCCAGATGGAGAATATATTGTTTATTTCAGCGATAAAAATGGAAATTACGATATTTATCGAGCCAGGGTAGATGGAAGTGAAATTGAGAGATTAACATTTCATCCTTCAAACGACACAAACCCCGTTTTTTCCCCAGACGGTAAATCGGTAATATTCCATTCAGATAGAAATGGAAATTACGATATATTCCTCATCAATTTAGAAGTGATCACTGAACCCACGCCTGATGAACTTATTAGCCGGTTGGATAAGTTATTAGGACAATAGGGAATTTTTAATACTTTAATACGAATACGAAGAACCTTTGTTCTACATCAGGACACAGGTTCCTTTTAAAATCTGTTGGTATTTTTAATGTTATTTAGTAGTTAAAAAAATTCTTTTTCTTAACAGCACCATTATTCTCTCTTAATTTAGCTCGCTGAATAATTCATTATAACAATAATTCTGTTTACTGGTATATAGCTATTTAATCTTTATCTGTTTTACTCAAGGGCGATTTTTTCAATATCCCATAAGAGAAGAATCTTCCAGATTAAGTAAAAATTAATTTATTTATGATGATGGTTAAAGCTGAATTACATTAGCTTGATTATTCGATTTTTTTTAACATCGGTAGCCATTATACGGATTTTACAGGTAGATAATTTAAAATGTAAGATTTCAAGCAATATTTTATAAAAAGATTCTCATATTGGTTTTCTTGATTTCGCGATATGGCATAACTAAATTTTGATATATAAGATGGGGACGGTATGAAGAAGTTTCAAATTGTTTCAAAATATAAACCAACAGGTGATCAACCTGAAGCCATAAAACAGCTTACAGAAGGGATTCTGGCGGGAAAAAAATTCCAAACGCTTTTAGGAGTAACTGGAAGCGGTAAAACTTTTACCATGGCGAATGTCATTGCCAATGTTAATAAGCCAACCTTGGTTATTTCACATAACAAAACCTTAGCGGCCCAGCTATATGGCGAGTTTAAGCAATTTTTTCCTTATAACGCCGTTGAATATTTTATCAGCTATTTCGATTATTATCAGCCTGAAGCCTATATTCCTCAAACTGATACATATATAGAGAAGGACAGTTCTATTAATGATGAGATCGAACGATTGCGCTTAAAAGCGACAGCTTCGGTGATGTCGCGTCGCGATGTCATAATTGTTGCAAGTGTTTCTTGTATATACGGAATTGGATCGCCGGAAGACTTTAGAGAGATGATCTTTCTCATTAAAAAAGGGGATTATATCAATCGCTATGAATTATTCGGAAAATTAATTGATTTGCATTACAGCCGCAATGATATTAGCCCTTCTCGGGGTACTTTTCGGGTCAGAGGAGATGTAATCGAAATTTATCCAGCTTATGAGAAGTATGCCATCCGAATTGATACCTTTGGAGACGAAGTTGAAGAAATTGTCTTCGTCGACGCTGTTACAGGCGAAATATTTGAAGAAGTTGATCAAGTGGTTATTTACCCGGCCAGCCATTTTGTAACTAAAGAAGAAAAACTTAAACGAGCTATCAGGGAGATTCAGAAAGAATTGGCTGAACGATTGGAAGAATTAAGGAGTCAGGGGAAATTATTAGAAGCACAACGATTGGAACAAAGGACCAATTTTGACCTGGAAATGATTCAGGAAATCGGGTATTGTAATGGAATCGAAAATTATTCACGACACATTTCAGGACGAAAACCAGGGGAACCACCTTATACTTTGGTTGACTTTTTTCCGGATGATTTCCTTTGTATTATTGACGAATCTCACCAGACGATTCCTCAATTACATTCAATGTACAGAGGTGATATTTCAAGGAAAAAAATACTTGTGGAATATGGATTCAGATTACCCAGTGCTCTGGATAACCGACCACTCCGTTTTGAAGAATTCATGCAGAAAATGAACCAGGTTATTTTTGTTTCTGCAACTCCTTCTGAATACGAGATTACACAAAGTGGTGGTGTTGTTGTAGAACAAATAATTCGACCGACCGGATTGCTCGATCCAAAAATTGAAGTTCGACCGACTAAAGGACAGATCGACGATTTAATTCATGAGATCAAGGAGAGAGTGGAAAAAAAAGAAAGAGTTCTGGTTTTAACATTAACTAAAAGAATGGCTGAAGATTTAACCGACTATTTGCAGAGTTTGAATATTCGTGCCAAATATTTGCATTCGGAAATTGATTCATTAGAACGAGTTGATATCCTTCGTGATCTTCGCCTTTCAGAATTTGATGTATTGGTGGGGATTAATCTACTCAGAGAAGGACTAGACCTTCCTGAAGTTTCGTTAGTTGCGATACTTGATGCGGACAAGGAAGGATTTCTCCGCTCGGAAGTTTCACTATTACAAATTGCAGGAAGGGCAGCTAGAAATGTTAACGGAGTAGTAATTTTTTATGCTGATACAATTACTAAATCTATGCAAAAAACCATACAAGAAACTGAACGCCGGCGAAAAAAACAATTTGAATATAACAAAGCACATGGTATTACGCCACAAACAATTTACAAAACAGTTGATGAAATTATGAAAACAACATCAGTAGCAGATGTCCGTGAAAGGTATAAAACAAAGCGTAGAGCAAGGGAATTTGATTATATAGACCGTTTAACCGGGCAGGAACTGATTGAGCAATTAGAAAAAGAAATGAAAAAAGCTGCAGCAAATTTAGATTTCGAACGTGCAGCGCAGTTACGAGATAATATCCAACGGTTGAAAGGGAAACTCATCTGAGATGGAAAAATATATTAGATTAAGTTTTTTTATCATATATTTCTTTTTAATTAATAGTCTTATTGCACAGCCTCTGCCCAATGAATTAAAAAATCTTATCTATATGGGCAAAAATGAAATTTATCATTTTCGATTAGATAATGCATTGGATATTTTTCGTTTAATTCAGAAAAAATATCCAGATTTACCACATGGATATTTTTACGAATCTTACATCTATATGATTTTTATTTCACAGGATGAAACAAATAAATCTTTGGATTCATTGCTCCACGCAACAATTAATAATGCTTTAAATGTTGGCAAAAATTATCGAGTAAAGATCGGAGAAACACCCGAATCTCTTTATTATCTGGGACTTACATATGGTTTATTAGGAATTTATCATGTTGTTAATCGAAATTATTTTAGAGGATATATTTATGGACGGAAAGGCAAGAATTATCTGGAGAAAGTGGTTAAATTAGATTCAACTTATTACGATGCTTATTTGGGTTTAGGTATTTTCCATTATTATGTAGATCTTTTGCCCGGTATTATTAAATTTTTTGCCTCTATTCTTGGTTTCAAAGGAGATAGATCGCGGGGGATGCAGGAAATTAAATTAACTCGGGATAATGGCAAGTTTTTGCGAGTGGAGGCAGATTTTGCTCACGCCTGTATTCGCTATTTTTTAGAGGGAGCCAAGCAAGAAGCATTACAGGATTTTTTCCGATTATATCGCATTTATCCTTCCAACCCCGCCGTAATTTTATTGATTGGTTATTATTACCGTAGAATAGGTAATATTGAAACTGCCATATCATATTTTCAACAAGTTCCGGATAAATATTCTGATAAATTACCAGAAATTTCGGTGATAAAATATTATAATTTGGGTGTGTGTTACTACAGAATGAATCAATTTGAATTAGCTGAAAAAACTTTTAATGATTTAGAAAACAATTCATTACGAAAGTCTAAATATTATAAGGCTGCTATTGCTTATTATCTGGGTTTGCTGGCCGATATCCGTTTCGAAAGAGAAAAAGCTTTAGAATATTACAACCGCATCCCGAAAAATAAAAAAACCAAATACTGGTATTATGCCTCACAAATACATCGCAAAATTCCAATGGATTCGTTAATGCTATTCTATTTAATTATAGAGAATGATATTATCAGAGCAAATTTTAAAGATGCAAGCATTTATTTAAAACGACTATTGTTATTGGTATCTAATCCCGGTAATTTAAAGCATCAATTTTTTATATATATGGTAAAGGATTTACAGGCAAGATTAGCTTTTCGCGAAGGGAAAATAATTGAAGCTTCAAAATTATATAAAGAATTTATTGAACAGGTTCGACTTATAGAAGATGAATTTCAAAGAGCCTGGATATATATCCAGTATGCCCGGGTGCTACGGGAATTAAAAGATTGGCAGAATGCTGAGAAATATTTAAACAAAGCTTCTGACTGTGATGATGAATACACTAATTTAATTATTGATAGAGAAAGGTTTATTATTAAACAACTTAAGGGAAATCAAAAAGTATAGGGATGGTTATGAATCTTTTAGTACTAGGTGGCGGAGGCCGCGAACATGCTCTTGTCTGGAAAATTTCTCAATCTCCATTATGCGAAAGAATTTATTGCATACCTGGAAATGCTGGTATTGCTGAAGTTGCAGAATGTCCTCAAATTTCATTGAATGACTTTGAGGCAATCTCAGATTTTATTGAAAAAAATAATATTTACCTGACAGTTGTTGGTCCAGAACAACCTTTAGTGGAGGGCATTGTTGATTTTCTTGAATTACGTGGGCAGAAGGTTTTTGGACCCTGCAAAATGGCTGCCCAGATGGAGGGCAGTAAGATTTTTGCTAAAAATTTAATGAAGAAGTATGGAATACCCACAGCTCATTTTGGTGCATTTACTGATTTTGAAGAGGCCTCTAAATATCTCGATACATTAGAAGAGGGTAAAGTTGTTGTTAAAGCCGATGGATTAGCAGCCGGAAAGGGTAGTATTGTTTGTGCAGATTTAACCGAGGCCTATGAAGCACTTCAGACCATGATGGTTGAAGACGCTTTTAAAGGTGCTGGTCGACGAGTTGTCATCGAAGAATTCATGCAAGGGCAGGAGGCCAGTTTGTTTGTGATTACTGATGGTAAAGATTATATAACTTTACCTCCTGCGCAAGATTTTAAACGTGCTCTTGACCGTGATATGGGAAAAAATACAGGGGGAATGGGAAGTTATGCCCCAACTCCTGTTTTGCACAAAACATTGCAAGAAAGAGCCATAAAAGAAATAGTTGAACCTACTCTTGAAGCTTTGAAGAAGGAAGGTATTATTTATCGTGGTGTTTTATACTGTGGATTAATGGTCACCAGCAAAGGACCTAAAGTGGTTGAATTTAATTGTCGGTTTGGTGATCCCGAGACACAAGTGGTGCTTCCTTTATTAGATAACGATCTGGTTGAAATTTTTTTGGCAACTGTTAACGGTGAACTTGCTGGTTTTCCAGTAAAATACAAAAATGAATATGCGGTGTGTGTGGTTGCTGCTTCAGGAGGTTACCCAGATGCTTATGAAAAAGGAAAAAAAATCACCGGCCTGGATCAATTAGATCCTGATGTTGTAGTATTTCATGCTGGAACTAAAAAAGAAGGTAATGATATTGTTACAAATGGTGGGCGAGTTCTTGCTGTCACTGCCACTGCACGGAATCTGAAAGAGGCTGTAGATAAGGTTTATGCTAACATGAAAAAAATTCATTTTGATAAAATGCATTATCGAACCGACATTGCCGAAAAAGCCTGGAAGATCCTTGCGTAAATTTGAAAACATATTCTTCCCAAAGAGGTAATTATTAAAAAAGTGAGAATTTTTTATGATTTCTCATAAATAGATATTTTGCTCTTACGAGCGGGTTTAACTCAACAGTATTCTTTATTTTTTTAAAACACAACTTAGATGCTTAGCATTTAGTTAATCTGTATTATAAGATTCTGTAATTATCGATTAGAATAAGTTGGGCTTACTTAAAAAATATTTTTCGTCATACTAAACTTAATTAAAAAATAATTGAAATTTTGCATTGTTAGATATCATTAAAAAAAGAGTTGTAAAATGGTAAAGTGAATTTTAATACACCTGAATTTCTAGATTTTTAAAAGAAGTAAATTAGACCAAATAAATAAGGAGACGGCATGAAGATTTTAATTACTGGTGGTGCTGGATTTATAGGTTCAAATGTGGCGGATCGTTATATTGAACTTGGACATCAAGTAATAGTTGTAGATAATCTAATAACCGGATACCGAGAAAATGTTCCACCTCAAGCCACATTCTATGAGATGGATATTTGTGATAAACAAATTGCAAAAGTTTTTGAAAAAGAAAAACCAGATATTGTGAACCATCATGCAGCCCAAATGGATGTGCGAAAATCCGTTGAAGATCCCATTTATGATGCTAATGTCAATGTAATTGGCTCGCTTAATTTGTTACAGAATTGTATCCAATATGGTATTAAAAAATTTATTTTTGCTTCAACAGGTGGAGCCATTTATGGGGAACAGGATTATTTCCCTGCAGACGAAGAGCATCCACTCCGGCCGCTTTCACCGTATGGTATTACTAAACTGGCTACAGAGAAGTATCTTTATTTTTATAATAAAACTTATGGGCTCAAATATACCATTTTACGTTATGCCAATGTATATGGTCCAAGGCAAAATCCACATGGTGAGGCAGGTGTTGTAGCTATTTTTACCGAGAGAATCCTAACCGATCAGCAGCCTGTTATTAATGGCAACGGTTTGCAAACAAGAGATTATGTTTATGTGGGAGATGTTGTGAAGGCTAATGAATTGGTTTTAGATAAAGGAGAAAATAAAATCTACAATATCGGCACCGGAATAGAGACCAATGTCAATGAATTATTCCGAATGATCGTAGAGAAAACAGGTAAATCGGTTCCAGAAAAGCATGGACCTGCTAAACCCGGCGAACAAATGAGAAGTGTTTTGAACAGCGAATTTATTTTTAAAGAATTGAATTGGAAACCAACGACATTCTTAAGTGAAGGTCTTGAAAAAACTGTAGAATATTTCAGAGAAAAAGTCCAACAAAAGTATTCAACAAAATAATAAAAATCCTGATTATTTTTTCTGGTCATCCTGCCCGTGATTTTTCGAGCAGGATGTTTTATAATGATTGTTATTCAGTTGATTAGTTAATATTGCTGACAATTATACACTTTTTTATTTCATAATAATCAAATTAAGATGGAATATAAGAAGCAAATTAATAACAGAACTTATTTATTGTGCTATTAATATAGCTATTAATATAAAAGAAATATTGAAAGAAGTATAAAGCATGTTAATAAAAATGTTGTGAATATTTAGTAAAATAACTATCTTATAAAAAATTAAAATAATATTGGATAAAATATGAAGTATACAACATTTGTTGCGCAAGTAAGTGATGACTATAGCGTTGAAATTCCATTAGAAACGCGAGACAAATTAGATATTCGCCCAGGAGATAAACTTGAGGTTACAGTGGCTAAAATTAAGACCAAGCGCTTGGAAATATTAATTAGCAAAAATCCTCTTCACAAATTATTAAAATTCACGGAAAAATAGAGATGGGTAGCATGAAAATATTCATCGATGAACAAGCGTGGTTAGCGCTTGTTATTCAAAACCATCCTTTTCATTCTTTATTCAAAGCTAAATTTCAACATTTATTAGAAGGTGGATATCGATTTTATACAACAAATGTTATTATAGGAAATGTTGTATCTGAATTGAAAAAAAAGTTAGGACCGGATAAGTCTATTGAATTTTACAATATAATTGAAGAAGCCTGGTTGGGAAACCATTTATTAATATTGTGGTTAGGGCGAAGAACAATGAAGGATGCATTCAAACTTTTTAAGAGATTTCCTGAATCTCGCTTGAGTGTTTTTGATTGTGCTAATATTATGCTTATGAATCGGAGAAATATCCGGTTTATTCTTACATCCAATGTAGCTTACAGTGAAATGGGATTTAAAGTTGTTCCAGACAATATAGGTGAGTAATATGTCTTTTATGGAGCAATTCATTCTTAATCCAGATATAAAAACCTTAGGTTTTGTTGGCGGGAAAGGGCGGAATTATATAGTTAACGAAATCGCTGATTTTTTTAAACGTTCTGGTTTTCGAGTAGCGGTCAGTCACTTAGGTTCTGAAATGCTACCTTTATTTGGGAAAATAGTACAATTTAATGAAGAAGCTGAATTATTTACAAAGGTTAAAGAAGCCTTCAAGGAAAATTCTATAATTTATATTGGAAAAGAAGAAA
>CAYLYM010000032.1:0-33897 GCA_964387645.1 uncultured Calditrichaceae bacterium
CAAATCCATCGCGATTCAAATCAAAGGGTCGACTGGCAGCCTTAGGATCCTCATTCCGAGTAGAAATAGCCTTCATAGCGTTGAACCCAGCAACACCTAATGGAGTAATAGCTGCTTCTGTTCCGCCGCAAATCATTACATCTGCCTCACCTCGCTGGATAGCTTTAAAAGCCACGCCAATTGCATGGGTGGCAGTAGCGCATGCAGAAACCACCGAATAATTTTGCCCTTTAAGGTTATATTTCATAGAAATATGACCAGAAACAATATCAATAATCATTTGTGGGATAAAAAAAGGACTAATTCGTCGTGGACCATGCTTGAGTAGTTTGGCATGTTCAGTTTCTAATGAAGCAATTCCTCCTATACCCGAGCCAACGATCACACCGATACGGTCACGGTCTTCTTTTTCGAGATCAATTCCTGAGTCCAGAATAGCTTCATGGGCAGCGACCATTGCATAAACGGTAAAATTATCCAGACGCTTTAAATCTTTTTTGTCTAATATACCTTCAGTTGATAAGTTTTTTACCTCTGCCGCAAATTTAGTAACATGGTTAGAAGTATCAAAATAAGTAATATAATCTACACCACTCCGTCCCTCTATTAATCCTTGCCAGAACTCTTTTACTGAATTTCCTAAAGGAGTTACTGCACCAAGTCCCGTGATAACAACTCGCCTTTCCATATAATCCCCTCGCTTATTACCCCTTAAAGCTGTTTTTTATTTCGTATAAATTTAATTTTTCCAGTAAACAAATTTCACTCCGTAAAAGAACAGCATTGTAAAATATTCTCAATCAGTTGACTACAATAATAAAATATTATATTATGAAGTTTTTTTCTTATTACTGATTTTAGATTAATCGATTAGAAAATATGCCCGTTCTTATTAAATTGAACGGGCATATTTTTCTTATAAAATTATTCAGCATCCTTCAATTTTTGACTGAGATAATCAATGGCATTTTTCACTGTTGTAATTTTTTGAGCATCTTCATCAGGAATTTCAACATTAAATTCTTCTTCAAATGCCATCACAAGTTCCACGGTATCTAAGGAATCGGCCCCCAAATCATCGATGAAATGGGCTTCCGGCTTCACCTTCTCAGGGTCCACCCCTAATTTGTCCACGATGATATCTTTGACTTTTTCCTCTAATGACATAATTCCTCCTGTGTTAAGTGTTAAGTTATATTAATTTCCTTTATTAAGATTAAGACATTACCATTCCGCCATCAACATTGATGACCTGACCGGTAATATATGACGCAGCTTCGCTGGCTAAAAAACATGCAACTCTGGCAACATCGGTTACTGTACCGAGCCGGCGCAACGGAATTTGAGATTTTAGATTTTCTACAATATTCTCGTCTAAAACAGCCGTCATATCGGTTTGAATAAATCCGGGAGCAATTGCATTACAAGTAATGTTGCGAGAAGCAAATTCTCTGGCAACAGATTTTGTTAAACCAATAATCCCAGCTTTCGATGCAGCGTAATTGGCCTGCCCCGTATTACCAATCTGACCAATTACTGAAGCAATGTTTATAATACAACCTGAACGCTGTTTCATCATTTGACGAGTAACAGCTTTAATGCAATTAAATGTTCCTTTTAAGTTTATAGCTATCACCTGATCCCAATCCTGTTCACTCATCCGCATAATAAGATTGTCTCGAGTAATTCCTGCATTATTTACCAATACATCTATTTTTCCAAATTCTTTCAAGCACCCTTCAATAAGCCTGGTAGTATCCTCAATATTACTAACATCTGTCTTTATAGCCAATACTTTTACTCCAGATGATTTTATCTCATTAGCTGTCTGTTTTAGTAATTCTTCATTAATATCCGATAGAACAATATCAGCACCATTTTTAGCAAATTCCTTTGCAATTGCTGCACCAATTCCCCGTGCAGATCCTGTTACAATAACAACTTTATCTTTGAAATTATAGTTTCTCATTTTAATCGTCCTCCTTCAAACAATTTAAATCATCCACTGTTCCGACAGGTATGCAGGGCACTTCTCGCCGTATCCTGCGATTTAAGCCCGTTAGAACCTTAGAAGGTCCTATTTCCAAAAATTTTTCCACACCATCATTACACATATTTTCAATTATATTTTGCCATAATACTGAGGATAACAACTGTTTCTTTAACAAATCCCTAATTTCATCAATGTCTGAGACTGGTTTTGCTGTTACATTTGAATAAATTAAGATTTTT
Organism: uncultured Calditrichaceae bacterium; assembly: GCA_964387645.1. Classification (GTDB taxonomy): domain Bacteria; phylum Calditrichota; class Calditrichia; order RBG-13-44-9; family RBG-13-44-9; genus CAYLYM01. The sequence goes on from CAYLYM010000032.1 coordinate 2,233, forward strand.
GGTTTATTAAATTTAGTTTCTGATAATGCAGAGGTTAATCCACTCAAAGCATTTTCCATAAGAGGTGAGTGAAAAGCTCCACTGACCGGTAATTCCTTAACTAATCTGGCACCTTGCTCTTTGGCTAATTTCATAGCCGTTTTTACTCCCTCGATACTACCTGAGATAACTACCTGGCCTGGAGAGTTAAAGTTTGCTGGTTGTACAATACCGTGCCGAGAAGCTTCTTGACAAACTTGCTTAACTTTTTGTTCATCCAGTCCCATAATAGCAGCCATTGTACCCGGATTCTTTTCTCCTGACAACTGCATTAATTCGCCGCGTAATTTAACAAGGCGCAATCCATCAGTAAATGATAATGCTCCAGCAGCTACCAATGCTGAATATTCTCCTAAACTATGCCCAGCTACAACTGAAGGTAAAATACCCATATCATCTAAAATTTTATATACAGACAAACTGTGAACAAAGATTGCAGGTTGAGTAAATTGTGTTTGTCTTAGTTTTTCTTCTGGACCATCGAAAGAAATTCTTCTTAATGGAAACTCCACAATTTCTTCCGCTTGATCGTAAAGTTCACGAACCTTGCTGAACTGTTCATAAAGATCTCTTCCCATTCCTATGTATTGGGAACCCTGTCCAGGAAAAATAAATGCTATCTTCATTTTAGTTTACTTTCCTAACTCAAACTTAATAGTGAAATTTAATTGTCTTAAAACCTGTATACGTACTATTCCTTACAACACTACAAAAATTTTGATTAATTTAAAATTTTTTTTGAAATTTGCAATAGCTTTGAAGAAATTTCCTGGTGTACTGCCTAAATTGCCCAGCGTAATAACAAACTCCCCCAGGTAAAGCCCGCACCAAATGCAGAAAACAGAACAATATCACCTTTCTCCAGACGCCCTTCCTGGTAAGCTTCGGAAAGTCCAAGAGGTATTGTAGCCGTTGTAGTATTTCCATATTTTGAAATATTTAATAACACTTTTTCACTGGGCAAATTTAATCGTCTTGCTGTCGCATCTACAATACGCTGATTGGCTTGGTGAGGAATAAATAATTTGATCTGTTCAGGTAAAATGTTATTTTTCTTCACGATTTCTTCTGAAATATCAGCCATTCCAGCTACAGCAAATTTAAATACAGTCCGACCATCCTGATAGATATAATGCATTTTTTTATCTACAGTTTCGTGGGAGGGAGGATAAAGACTGCCACCTCCTTTCATATATAAATACTTCCCCCCTGATCCATCACTTTTTAGGATAAAATCCAATATTCCATATTCTGGATCCTCGGAAGGTTCCAGAACTACTGCACCAGCAGCATCCCCAAATAAAATACAAGTATTACGATCTGTATAATCGGTAATAGAGCTCATCTTATCAGTACCTATTACAAGAATTTTTTCATACTTTCCCGTCTCAATAAATTGTGAAGCGATAGAGATAGCATAAATAAATCCCGTACAAGCTCCATTAACATCTACTCCCCAGGCATTTTTCGCACCAATTTTTTCCTGGATTAAACAAGCTGTATTAGGAAACATCATATCTGGTGTTACTGTTGTCACAATAATCATTTCAACTTCTTCAGGTGCTACTCCCGCTTCTTCTAATGCCCTTTTTGCAGCAAATACCCCCATGTATGAAGAACCTTTTCCATCCTCAAGTATTCGTCGCTCTTTAATACCAGTTCTACTAGTTATCCATTCATCACTCGTATCCACCATTTTTTCAAGATCATGATTCGTTAAAACTTTCGCGGGTACATAGTGCCCAACTCCTGTGATCTTTGCTCTCAATTTCATTTTAATCCCCTCTTTTTTAATTCTTCTGAAATATGCTGATTAACTTGTTTCTCGCTCATGTTCACGGCAACTCGTAAGGCATTCTTAATTGCTTTAGCGGTCGAACGGCCATGGCAAATAATAGAGATTCCATTTACTCCCAGTAGAGGCACACCCCCATATTCCTGATAGTCGAAACTGCTTTTCATTTCTTTAAAAGCATGGCGCACCATAAATGCTCCCAATAAAGAAAAGAAATTTTTACCAACGCTCCTCTTAAAACTACTTCCAAAAACACCAAATATACTTTCTGCAAATTTTAAAATAGTATTTCCTACGAATCCATCAGTAACAATAACATCGGCTTTTCCATAAAGAATATCTTTACCCTCCACGTTTCCCACAAAATTGGGAAGTTTCGATTTTAAAAGGTCATATGAATTAATGACAAGTTCATTTCCTTTAGTTTTTTCTTCTCCGATACTCAACAACCCGACTCTGGGATTTTTGATCCCGTAAATGTATGTGATAAAGATACCACCCATCAAAGCAAATTGCAGTAGGTGTATGGGTTTACAATCAACGTTTGCACCAACATCAATCAATAAAACCACTCCTCCTTCTGTTGGCAGGAAAGAAGCCAAAGCAGGACGCTGTACACCTTGTAATCGCCCTAAAATAAAAACGCTACCCACCATTTGAGCCCCTGTACTCCCCGCACTAACAAAGGCTTCTACTTCTCCTTCTTTATGCAATTGCAGTCCTTTCATCATTGAGGAATCCTTTTTCTGCTTCAGGGCAATGGTGGGCTGATCCGACATTTTAACAACCTGGGTAGTATGGATAATTGAGATATTTTTAGGTTTATAAAAATGGTGGCGGGAAAGTTCAGATTTGATTTTATTTTCGTCTCCAATTAAAATGAGTTCATGCTTTCCAGAAGTTTCTTTGTCATACAAAAGAGCCCCCTCAACTGGAGCCTGGGGGGCATAATCTCCGCCCATTGAATCAATCGCAATGCGCATTGAAAGCCTCTTTTATAGTACTAAGATTCGGTTGGAGTAAAAACCTGTTGCCCTTTATAATATCCACAACTGGGGCATGCACGATGAGGAAGCTTAGGTTCCCCACAATTCGGACACGTTCCAAGCGAAGTAGCTTGCAGTTTATTCATCCAGGAAGCTCTTCTTTTATCTCGCTTCGATTTCGAAATTTTTCTCTTGGGATTCGCCATGAATTACTTTCTCCTGCTTTTAACTTCTATACTTTTTTACTTAAATCAATCTAATAAATCTTTTAATTTTTTCCATCGAGGATCAATTTCAGAACGCCCACAACGACATACCTCATGATTTAGATCTGCACCACATCCTGGACAAATTCCCTTACAATCCTCTCGACACAACATCTTCATTGGAATAGAAAGGATTAAATTCTCTTCTATATATGGATTTAGATCTACTTCAACTTGTTCTGGCAATAATAGTACAACATCTTCTTCTTTTGTATCAAAATCGCGTACACCTATGTGAAACAATATTCTAAAATTTTGTTGAATTTTTTTAGTAAATTCAGTAAGGCATCTATCACACGTGTAATGAGCTTCTGTGTCGATAGTAACTTCACATGAAATATTTTTTTCAAATTTGTCCAACCTTACCTCAACATTAATATCATTAGGATACACCTCTGAGCGATAAAAGTGTAAACTTCCCCCTCGAATTACCTCATCAAAATGATGTATCCCCTCTTCTAAATGTAAAATCGGTATCTTCATAATAGTCAAAAAATTTATTATTTTGAATAAATTAAATCAAGCGCTTTATTTTTTCTTTTTCTTCAAGTAATAGTATAAAGAAATAACCAAATCAAATAAGTAAGTAACTAAAATTGAAATGGCAGCTCCCTGGATACCCAGGCGAGGAATAAGTACGATATTTAATCCAAGATGTACTAAAAGCACCGATACAGAAATATTTCTTATAGCATTTCCTGCACCTTGTGCCGTTAAAAAAAAATTAAAAATTCTCGAAAGTCCAGCTATACCAAAAGCTATGGCTAAAAAAGAGAAAACATTCAATGATTGTAAATATTTTTCTGAAAATAAATTTAGAATAATCCATTTTTTAAATAAAAGCATAATTAATACGGATAAAATAATCCAAAAAAAATTGATGGTCAGAGTACTTCTTGAAATCTTCCTCGAAGTGGTAAATTTTTTATACAAAATAGTAGAATGCGCGGTCGAAAAAAATGAAATCGGAAAAGTAATGGTATAGGCAAGAGCATAATAAGCTAATTGTTCCGCATCGATAAAAAAGGAGATAAAGATTTTATCGGTATGATATAAAAATACTTTAATGATTTCGCTCCAATAAAGATGAATACCAAAGCTTCTAATTTCCCTCCAAAGAATACTCAGGGACTGAGCAAAGCGGGTAAAAAGCGGTTTTTCTGAAAAAATAAAAATTATCGTAACTAATAGAAGACTTAGAAGATTAAGGAAAGCACTACCCTTTAAAGAATAATTCCCTGTAAAAGATAAGAAAAAAAGTGAAATTAAATAAAGCATTCGTGGAGTTATTAAAAAGATAACCAATTGATGAATCTTTCCTGCACCTCGGAGAACCATCTGCCACATATTACTAAAGAGATACACTCCGGCTAGCGGAAAAAATACTTTTATGAGAAATCCAACTTTTACTTCGAACAAAGAATCAATGAAAAAATGGCTAAACCAGAAAATAATGGTGAAAAATAAATATGAAATTAAAGCCATGCCGATGGTTGCAGCCAATAATTGCCGATATTTTTGAGGTGAATTAGACACGGCAATAGAACGTGATGATGATTCAAAAATACCAAATGTAAAAAAGACATATAAAATATTAATAACCGTTATAAAGAAAGAAAATTGTCCATACTCAGAAACGGATAAATATGAAGTGTTTAGCTTTGCTATCAGCCAACCAAAAACCAGATTTACAATTTGAGCTAAATATAATGAAATTGTTAATCTTATCGATCTGGGAAAAAACATAAACATCCGCTAGAACTCAACTAGTACTTTGATAATGGAGTTATCTTGTAAGAATAAAAAACTTAAAACTTTGATGTGTAATTAATAATTCGTCGTTAAAAAATTCATTTTACAACTAAAAAATATTCTCCATAACGAACACTATTTTTGACTGGTGATGCAAGATAAAATTTATACAACAATTTAAATCTTTACAACAGACGGCGTTTTTGCCGTCTTGAAACCAAAAAATGAAATAGTATTCGGTGAACAGAACTTCTAAAATAATAAATTTTATCAGAACGGACTAACTTGCCTCCTAACTCTAATTTAATTTTGGCGATCGAAGGAACCATTGCTCCGAGCAAGTCGAACTCTTGAAAATTTTCTTGCGCATATTTCTTTATTATAGCCCATAATAAATAAATTTCGGAGCTAGAGGCAAATTTGCCCTGTTTACGTCCAGAAAACATCGCATAAACTTTTGGAAAATCTTCAATAACTAATAATCCAGAAAGTAATTGATTGGATTTTTTGAGGATAAAACAACGCCCCAAATTTTCACTTAATAAAGATTTAGAAAATCGAATAAATGGTTCTCGGGATATGGGCGGTATAAAGCCGTGACTGTTATAACTTGAAACCATCATATCATAAAGCGCTGCCACATTAGCTGATTCTTCTAAAACCGGTGGTTCCGCCTCAAAATTTCTAATTCTGCGCCGCTGATCCTTGGCGATGAATAGATCCGGTGATCTGTACACCTCTTGCAAAGGGATAGTTACAGTATATTCCGGTATAAATTCCCATTTGTGATCTATAAGTACACGAAGATCCTCTAAACTTGGGGTTTGATGGAAAGAACAAAAAACCCATTTTTTTTCCAATTCTTTTAAGAGGACTTCTAAAACTTCCCTCTGATGATGAATTCGTTTGTAGTAAAAAGAGGTTTCAGAAAATGAATCCAACACAAAACCGTTATATGGAATTAGGTAAGGCATGCTTAAATAAGAAAATCCTCGAAAAGTGTTGGGATATAAAACAACTCCTCCGACAACAAAATCACCTCTTTTTACAACTGCCACTTGGGCTAGACGGTTGAATGCCTTGCAATAAATATGAATATATTTAGTGCTTTGGAAAACGGTTGCCAGAGAAGATGTTCTGACAAATTCATCCCAAACGGACCAATCTGATTCGTCCAGATAACTTAATTTCAATTTAGAAGATGCCACTTGTCTTAATCATTGTTTTGCCAGTTTAACCATAATAGCTTTCTGCACATGCATACGGTTTTCAGCTTCATCGAAAACGATAGAATTAGGGCCGTCGATAACCTCGTCCGTGATCTCTTCTCCCCTGTGTGCTGGCAAACAATGCATAACTTTTACATTGGGTTTGGCTCGACTTAAAAGTTGTGAGTTAAGTTGGTAAGGTTGAAATATTTTCTTCCGTATTTCAGCTTCACTCTCCTGCCCCATGCTGGCCCACACATCGGTGTAAACGACATCAGCATCTTTGATAGCTTGAACTGGATCACTTAAAATTTCAATCTCACTTAATCCAGCCTTCAGAGCATTTTCCAGCGTAGCTTTGTCTGGTTCGTAATCTCTGGGTGTACAGATAACTAGATGAATAGGTATTCTCGAAGCAAAATTTATCCAGGAATTGGCGATATTATTTCCATCTCCGATGTAAGTAATTTTGATATTGTCGAGTGTACCAAGATGTTCTAAAATAGTATATGCATCGGCCATAATCTGGCAGGGATGATTATAATCGGTTAATCCGTTGATGACAGGGACATTCGAATACCTTGCTAATTCTTCCATATCAGAGTGCGCAAACAGACGTGCCATGATCAAATCGTTATAGCGGGAAACCACTTGAGCAATATCTTTCACTGCTTCACGTTTTCCGATACCAATATCGGTTGGTGCCAGATAGAGTGCATAACCACCCAATTGATAAATTCCTGTCTCAAAAGAGATACGTGTTCGGGCAGAAGGCTTGGCAAAAATCATTGCAAGCGTATAACCTTCCAACAAATGATGCTTTTCGCGTTTTTTAGTTTTCTCTTTTAATTCTCGGGTGAGTTCGAAAATTTCAAAAATTTCGTCACGAGTTAGATCAGCAATCGAAATGAAATCTTTCTGCACTTCAACCTCCAATATTTTAATTTGTACAAACTAAATCATCATCAAATACGAATTTGAAATTTAGAATTGTTTTTAATAATCGCCTTGAATTACAGGATGTAACGACGTAAATCCTCGTCTTCTACAATATCTTTCAACTTTTCTTTGACAAATTCTCCATCGATCATTATTCTGGGAGATTCTAATTCCGGAGCTTCGAACAGGATGTCTTCCAACAAGGTACTCATTATTGTATGTAAGCGCCGTGCACCTATATTTTCTGCTTTACTGTTTACGTAAGTAGCTGTCTGAGCGATTTCCCGTATAGCATCATCGGTGAATTCAACATCCACACCTTCAGTTTTGAGCAATTCCTTGTATTGTTTAATGAGGGCATTTTCCGGTTCAGTTAAAATTCTGATGAAATCTTCGGTTGTGAGACTATTCAATTCTACCCGGATGGGAAACCTGCCTTGCAGTTCAGGAATTAAATCCGATGGTTTCGACACATGAAACGCTCCAGAGGCAATAAAGAGAATGTGATCTGTTTTAACCATACCATACTTGGTGACCACCGTTGTACCTTCTACCACCGGTAGCAAATCCCTTTGCACGCCTTCACGACTAACATCAGGTCCATGCCCGCCCTTATTTCCAGCGATTTTATCGATCTCATCCAGGAAAACGATGCCCGATTCTTCAACTCGTTTCAGGGCTTCTTTAATCACAGCGTCCATATCGATAAGCTTATGGGCTTCTTCTTGCGTTAAAATTTCCAGAGCTTCTTTCACTGTAACTTTGCGTTTTTTCATCCTTTTAGGCATCAAATTACCAAACATCTCACGAATATTAATGCCCATTTCCTCCAATCCAGCCGGAGAGAAAATTTGCATCATTGGCATGGTTTCAGAAGGAACATCCAGTTCTACCTGCCGACTATCCAGTTCACCCGCCATCAATTTTTGGCGAATTTTTTCCCGGGTTTTTTCATGACGTTCTTCTACCTCAGGATTATGTGCTGATTCACTAAATCCCGGAGGAGGCGGCGGAACCTTCGGACGTGGTAATAAAATATCCAACAACCGTTCTATGGCATTTTCTCGCGCTTTTTCCTGTACCTGTTGGGTTTTTTCTTCTCTAACCATATTAATTCCGATATCTACAAGATCCCGTATCATGCTTTCCACATCCCGGCCCACATATCCTATCTCAGTGAATTTCGATGCTTCCACCTTAACAAATGGTGCATTAGCTATTCGAGCCAATCGGCGACTGATCTCTGTTTTTCCAACACCTGTTGGCCCAATCAAAATAATGTTGTTTGGCATGATTTCTTCACGTATCTCAGATTGAACCTGCTGTCGGCGCCAACGATTCCGGAGCGCGATGGCCACCATACGTTTAGCCGCATCCTGACCAATGATATATTTATCCAGAATACTTACGATTTGTCTGGGAGTTAATTGATTCCCTAAATTTTTCATGAGATTCCCTCCAATTCCAGGTTTATTTTAGAACTTCAATACTAATGTTTTCATTAGTGTAAATACAAATTGACGCCGCAATTTTCATAGATTTCCTAACAATTTCTTCAGCATCTAAGTCTGTGTTTTCTCTTAAAGCCCTTGCTGCTGCCAATGCATACATTCCCCCTGAACCAATTGCAACGATTTTTTCATCCGGTTCAACCACATCGCCTGTACCCGAGATGATTAATGCCGTTGTCTTGTCAATAACTGCCAACATGGCTTCTAATCTTCTCAAAAACTTATCCATCCGCCATTCTTTAGCCATCTCTACTGCCGATTTGGTCAGGTTACCGTTGTACTGCTGCAGTTTTTCTTCAAAACGTTCAAAAAGGGTAAATGCATCAGCCGCAGCACCGGCAAAACCTGCTAAAACCTGGTCATTATGAAGTCGACGTATTTTGCAACTATTATGCTTCATTATGGTATTACCAAAGGTTACTTGTCCATCTCCGGCAATAGCAGCCGCTCCATTGTGGACAATCCCTAAAATTGTTGTACCATGAGTCTCAGGATATTGAATAGACATAAATTTTTGACCTCTTAATTGTTTTTGTTAAACCATTCAATTTAATACCTTTTAAGCTGTACACCAAATTCTTGTTTTCAAAAAAATTAAAAATATTTTCTGTTTTACCCGATTTTTTACATTAAAAACACAAAAAGCCCTGACATTTAGCTGCCAGGGCGAAATTATTTATATAATTGATATTTTGCAATAGTTAAATTTTTCGGCGTAAACGAGCAATAGGTATGCCTAATTGCTCTCGATATTTTGCAATTGTTCTTCTGGCAATCGGTACTCCACGCTTCTTTAATATTGCCGAAAGTTTATCGTCACTGTAAGGTTTATTGGGATCTTCATTTTCAATGATCTCCTTCAACAATTCCTTTATTTTTAAGGTAGAAATTTCTTCTCCGTTTTCTGTTTCCATTCCCTCGTTAAAAAAATGCTTTAACTCAAAAACACCATAGTCTGTCTGAACATATTTTCCATTGACCACGCGGCTAACAGTGGATATATCCATACCAATCTTGTTCGCTACATCTTTCATGATCATCGGTTTAATATATTCCGGACCTTTTTCAAAAAATTCTCTTTGCAACTCTACAATTGCATACATTGTTTTCAACATAGTAATTCTACGCTGATGCAATGCATTAATAAACCAACGAGCACTTTCTACTTTTTTTCGTAAAAATTGACGAACTTCCCTGTCCAATTTGCGGGATCGATTTATTAATTTTCGATAATGGGGACTTATCTGTAATCCTGGCAAATTCCATTCATTTAAAGAAACAACTAATTCATCATCCACTTTCTCAACAATAAAGTCCGGCACTATATAATTCTGGCGGGTATCCCAGAATCCCTCACCTGGTTTGGGATTTAATTTATTGATAACCTCTAAGGCTTCTTTTATATCTTCGATAGAAATACCCAGACTTTCTGCAATTTTTTCATAACGTTTATTGACAAAATCGTTGTAAGCTTCCTGAATAATCCTTAAAGCAATATCTTTATTCCCATTCAAATCCAGCGTTTTCAACTGAACTTCTAAACATTCCTGCAGGTTTCGAGCTGCAATTCCAACCGGATCAAACTTCTGAATCTGTTTTAATATTTTTTCCACATGTTCGGGAGTGACTCCAAAAATATGGGCAACACTTTCTACGGTCACTTCTGAATCCAGGTAGCCGTCATCCCGAAGATTATATATAATATATTCACCAATACGGAAATCTCTTTCATTAATATTTAAAAGCCGAAGCTGTTCTAAAAGGTGTTCGGCCATTGTAGCATGATACACTTCTGGCCGTTCATACTCTTCTTCATTTTTGTCCCGCGGTAGGCGAAATTCATAACTTTCTTCGTCGTTTACTAATTCCTCCCAATTCGTCTCTTCTTCTAATTCTTCGTATTTCTCCTCCTCTTCTGTTTTATTATTTTCTTTCAATTGTTCAAATTCTTCTTGAATATCTTCGATTTCTTCTGGATTTTCCTCAATAATCTCTTCCTCATCCTGAATTTCTTCCAGTTCTTCTGCTTCTTCAAGAACGGGATTCAATTCCATCTCAGTTTTAATTTTCTGCTCCAGGCTGAGCATGGGCAATTGAAGAAGTGTAGATAGGAGAATCTGTTGTGGAGTCAGGCGCTGTTCCAACGAGAGATGTTGCATTAACTTTACCATAAACCAACCAACCTTTTATTAGTATTCACCCTTTGGCATAATTTATGTAGTAAAGTACTGAATCCACCCATATTTGTCAAGCTGATTTTACTGTACAAAATGAGAGAAGCTTCGGAATGAATCAATATTTTAAATTTAATAAAATTAATCATAAGAGAAAGATATAATTATATAATCCAGCCATTATTTTTAATATTTATTCAAGATTCTGATTTTCGTTTCTTTGTAACAGATTCAGCAATTAAAACCCTATTCTATAGGCGTTATTTTTAAATTCGCATAGCAATTTAAGTACACCGTTTAAGGAATGTCCGAATGAAAGCTAAAACAATATACTCATTGTTTAACTATTTTTATCTGCTAGAATTTTTTTTAGAAATGTTTTTCGATGAATGGGTGAAGGTCCATATTGACGAATAAGGTCTCGGTGTAGCCGAGTTCCATATCCTTTATGTTTATCGAACCGGTATATGGGATATTTTTGGTGATATTCCAGCATCATTCGATCCCGGGTAACTTTAGCCAGAATAGATGCTGCAGCGATGGTAAAAGAACGGTTATCTCCACCAATGATGGCTTCCTGCGGATATAACTTCTCAGGAAGTTCATAACCGTCAAAAAGCAAATAATCTGGTTGCAGATGCAGATCTCCCAAAGCCTTTCGCATGGCTTTAAACGTGGCCTGCCGAATATTGATTCGATCAATTTCTTGAGCAGAAACAACACCAATTCCCACTGCCACAGCCGAATCAATAATTTGCGGATACAATTTTTCTCTTTCTAAAGGAGTCAGCTTTTTTGAATCTCTTACGCCAGGAAGGTAAAAATAAGGTAAAAAAATAACTGCTGCGGCCACGACCGGACCAGCCAAGGGGCCACGACCTGCTTCGTCTATACCAGCGATATATTTCTTACCTTGTTTCCAAATCAAGTGTTCAATCTGTAAAAGTTCAGGTAATTCTTCCTTTAAATTTGTGTTGGATATTTCCAAGGATTATAAACTCCAAAAATATGAAAATTTAAAGAAAAAAATCCGGTCGGTGGTGGTAATTTTTTTTGTAGCAAAATTATCCCATTGTTGGGTATAAACCAGGTAAATTGTACTACCCGGCTTGAAGCGCCATCCTAATAAGATATTGGCACTCATACGGTCCCACACCTGGTAGCGTGGGAAATAACGCAACGCGTTGGAATCAATCTCCCAGGTAGCAATATTTTCAGCCCCTGTTGTATATTGGAGAAAGCCACGAGCGAAAATGTTTTTTGTAAACAGATAACGACCACGCAAAGTCCAGATTCGCACATCAGATTGGCCTACATCTTCGGCAGGCATTTGTTCCAGTTGATCATCCAGGAACCAGCGCCACTTTAATCCAATTTCGAAAAATGCATTCGATAACGGTTTCACCCTAATGGCTGATTCAATTCCTTTGTTAAATCCCACAGAATGGGTCTGGAAATAGTATTGGGAATCAAAATTCCATCTTAGCCTGAAACTTACTGTTTTTCCCGGATCAGATTGAAAATCCATAAAAATGTCCCTGCCCCAATAAGATAGTTCATGAGGGGCTCGAGAGAAGCTAAATATATCATTTTCCACCGACCGATAGCGTGTATAGCCAAATTTAATGTGGCTCTGATCTGGTGCCTCCAACCACAAAGAACTTTGAATGCCCCAACTTGGCCTGGTTTCGTCTGAATCCTGAAAAATGGTTGGCGCAATACTCACCCCCCAACTGCGCAACCAGAGGGTATTAATCAGCGGATGAATATCAACATAAAATCCAATTTCCTTCTGTCCTTTACCAGGGATCTTCTGGAAAAAACCAGTGCCGTTTATGTCGAAATCCGGATCGAAATGGAGAGCGTGGAGATCAAACCAGAAGAGTTGATCATAATGTCCAATTTGGGAGTAAGCGGCCACGCCACGCGTGTGGTCTTTAGAATTGGTTGAATAAGCCACCTGGCCGATAAAGTACTCCTGTCCACTATAAATAGTCCAGTCTACCCCTCCTACTCTATTGGATTGATGAAGACTATCGCCCAAATTTTCCTCCCGATCGGCCAACATCACTCCTAAATTTGAGCTATGAAAAATATCCCTTTGTACTCTTATGACTGAAAAAAGTTCATCATCAGGCGGTATACCAGGATCGCCAAAACCAGCGTTTCTCCAGTCTCCCGTCAATGCTTCTAACACACCAAAAGAATAGGATCCAACCTTACCGGTTAGTTTGGCACCGCCCTTAATATTACTCTGAGCACCAATCCTCCGCGAATAGAACAATTGATAAAAGGGCAATTGGAAAAGGTTGGTATTTTCCAGGAAAAATGGGCGTTTCTCTTCCAGAAAAATTTCCAATCTTTTGTCCAGATTAATTTTTTCTTCATCAATCTCCACCTGACCAAAATCGGGATTTAAAGTCAGATCGAGGGTGATATCCGAAGAAGGATTGTATTTAATATCGATACCGGTTTTAAATTCAACCTCTTTATCTTCTGAATAGACTTGGCTAACAGTGGTATATGGTAAAAAATAGACATGCTGACCGCTGGACACATTTTTCATACCGATGAGGACACCGCCTTTATCCAACCGATAAATCCGGTAATTTTGATCAACCAATGACCAGAAAGATATTTCCCTGTTCTTCTTGCGAACCCGCCAGACATTAAATCCCCAGATTTGATACTTGAGATTATCACGGAATCGCAGTGTTTTATAAGGGATAGCGAATTCTGCCACCCAACCATATTTGTTAATTCTGGCGGCCACTTCGAAAATGCCATCCCAGGTTAAGTCAACATTTTCGCCATTTTCACTTATTAATCCATCCTGTTCCACACCCAACGGATTGGTTGAGAAGAAATAAGCTCGCCGATGGTCATTATAAGTATCCAAATAAAAATTAATACAATCATCTGGATAAAATTCGTAATCTCGATCCACCAAACGGGCAGGAATAGAACGCAGATCACGATCTAACATAATAAACAAAAAGTAAATATTTTTGTCGTCATAAAGTACAAAAAAGCGAGTATCATTAGTGGCTGGAAGACCCTGTTCCGGACTATGTTGCAAAAATCCACCATTAGCAGGAGCCTTAAGCCACACTCTATCAACTTTTCCATCTATTTTAGGAGGGATGGGAGTGTAAATTGCAAAAGAACGCTTCTCTGGCAAAGGCTTTCTGGCAGAAGTAAATGCATTGCCAATTATAATTAATGAGAAACAAAGAAACAGAATTGTGATGTCATATTTTTGTAAAAACATATTTATTTTTGAAATCCAGATTAAAAACATCCTTTTCGCGTGTTTTCCTGATGAAGGGCTACAAATATTTTTTATTATTTTTTTTAGATCAAGAAAAAAATAATTATTTTAAATAATTATTCTTAAGTAGTCCACTAAGAAATTGTCATAATTTATCATAAAGACTTTAAATTTTTGCAAAATACAAAATTGTCTTTTTTGAGTAAATAGACCACCAAAACCTGGAATTCAAAAAATTTATCGATTTGCCGAGTTTTTTTTAAAATACATTTTCCAGAATGAGCGCCATTCAGCGGCTGGATAGAATTCAAACCCGTATAAATCTTTATTCATTACCGCAATATTTGTCTCATACCACAAACTGATGTAAGGCAATTCGTCAGCAATAATTTCCTGAATCCGAAAATATTTTTTTCGCCTGATACTTTGATCCAATTCACATTGAGCTTCTTCAATCAGTCGATCTACCACATAATTCTGGTATCCACCACGATTGGCGCCGCTACCAATGCTATGTGAATGAAAAATCCTGTCATAGTGATTCGGTTCATATATACCTACCCATGTTAAAGAGTACATATCGAAACGTCCATGCTGAATATCATCGAAAAAAGCTCCCCATTCATAACTCTGAATATCAATTTGGATCCCTACTTTTTCCAAGTATTGTTTAATAATCTGGGCTTTTTGCCGGCTCATCTGCTTATCTGTACACTTATAATTCAACCGAAATCGAGGTTGGGGTCCATCTCCATCAGGATCAGGAAAACCGGCTTCATCTAAAAGATTTCTAGCTCTTTCTGGATCATAAGGATAATCTGGTAGACCAGGATGATATGCCCAATGGGAAGGATTTAAAAGTGATTTAGCCGGTTTGTAAATCCCCAGCATAAGATGATCAATAATACTTTGGATATTTATAGCATGGGCTATTGCCTTGCGTACTTTTTTATGTTTTAGATAAGGATTTCGTAAATTAAGTCCAATATAAACATAATTTGAACCAGGTTTTATTTTCACCTTCAGGCGCGGATTTTTTTTAAATCGCTTCAAATAACTGAGCGGAAAATTATTCATGAGAAAATCTACCTCACCGTATTCCAACGCAAGAATTCGGGTGGTGACCTCTGGTAAAATTTTTATGTGTATACCATCTAATTTTGGTCTGCCCTGCCAATAATTTTTGTTCGCCACTAATTCAAGAGAAACATCAGGTTCCCATTTTTTTAATATAAAAGGCCCACTACCTAATGGTCGTCTTTGCAAAACCTGTGGATTATTTTCGACAAGATGCCGTGGAACGATCCCAATCTCCATATTAGAAAGGAAAGGAGCAAAAGGATGTTTAAGTTTAATTTTCAGTGTTAGAGAATCGTAAACAGTAATCTTATCGATGATCTCGAAAGATCTTCTTGCTGGTGCTTTCAAATCAGGATCTAAAATTGTTTTAAGAGTAAATTCCACATCATAAGCGCTGAGTGGTTGACCATCATGAAAGGTAACACCTTTACGAATATGGAAAATATAAACCGTGTCTGATGGATTATCCCAGTGAGTTGCTAAAATGGGGCATGGGGTTCCTGTAGAATCCATCTTTATCAGCGGATCGTAAATTTGTTCTATCACCCGGTATGAAGCCACATCACTGGAAGTTCGAGGGTCTAGATTCGTGGGATTATCAAATAATGCTACACGAAGAATATTGTGGGAAGATTGACTCAAGTTACTGCAATGCAAATTGAATAAAACGAGCGTGCTAATTAGAATGAAAGTAAAATATTTAACCATCTGTTAAAAGTAATCCAATTCTTTATATAATCTTTGAATAGCAGTATCCACTTCATTTTCAGACAGTAACCAGGATATTTTAAGTGGAGACACTTGAAGCATTTTAGTCTGTAAACCCAATTTTTCGAAAATACTAAAAATTCTCAGAGAAAGGTCAGAATTAAAATTCAAACCTGTACCGACAATAGCAACCATTCCAATTGAATTCTGCAATTGATGTTGAATATGACCAAATTTATTATTACGGGATGTCAAAATCCCATAACAAAATCGCGGTAGCGGCAATGAAAAACAATTTCTAATCGATCAGGATACCAGGCATAAGCTTGAGTTTTGATACGGTTTCTTGCCAGCCATTTGTTCATAGAATTGATAAATAACGAATTTTCAGATTTTACATTCAAATAACAGAGTTCTTTTTGACCGACTATACCTGTAATACGAGAACTTTCCAGAGACCGATCACTTATAATTGTACCAATTTTACCGCTTGCACTGGAGCCCACGGCAATTTTAATTTTATGTGTATTAGCAATTTCAATCGATTCTGATTTTAATACACCAGCACCCATGCTGGCCATCTCAAGCATTTCTTGATAACTCAATTCAGGATTTAAACGCGATTTCGGTACCAATCGTGGTTCAGCTACATAAACCCCATCAACATCCTTCATGAATTCACACCGATCGGCTTTCAATGCAGCAGCAAGGGCGATTGCTGTCGTATCGGACCCACCACGACCCAATGTAGTAATTTCTTTATTAACGCTCACACCCTGGAACCCTGCCACTACCACTATTTTTCCTTTTTCCAACTCTTTAAGTAATCGTGTTGCTCGAATTTCCAGGATTCGTGCCTCAGTATGTTTTGTATCAGTAATTATCCCTACCTGCGAACCTGTAAAAGAGATGGCTTCATAACCCCAATCATGTATGGCCATGGCTAAAAGAGCAATGGAAATTCTTTCCCCAACCGAAAGCAGCATATCCATTTCTCGTTCAGGTGGTTTCTGACATACCTGCTCGGCCAGTTGAATTAAATGATCTGTAGTATCTCCCATGGCAGATACCACTACCACAACCCGATGACCTTTTTTTCTTTCCTCAACAACTCGCTTTGCCACCCGCCGGATATCTTCCGGCGAGGTCAGGGAACTACCACCATATTTTTGAACTACAAGTGACACTGGTAACCTTTTTAGGAAATCAATTGATATTTTTGGAGAACAATCTTGAGTTTCTTTAAATTTGTTTCGGACATTTCACAAAGAGGTAAACGGAATCCACCTACTTCAAATCCCATTAAATTCATGGCTGTCTTAATGGGAATGGGATTTGTCTCAATGAATAGAACTTTATTCAATTCTTCTAATTTCAAATTCAATTCTAAAGCCCTTTGACTATCACATTTCTCAAATGCCTGAATCATTTCCTTTATCCTGTCAGGAACAATATTCGCTGTAACTGATATCACTCCTTTCCCGCCAACGCTTAGAATTGGAAGAGTCAGACTATCGTCTCCAGAAAGAATATTCAGTTTGCCTCCTACACGTTTGTATAATTCTGTAATCTGAACAATATTACCAGACGCTTCTTTGACAGCAACAATTCGTGGATCATCTGCTAACCGCTCCACAGTTTCCGGCAAAATATTTACCCCGGTTCGGCCAGGAACATTATAAATAACCAGTGGAAAATCTGTTTTTTCAGCAATAGTACTAAAATGCCGGTAAAGGCCTTCCTGGGTAGGTTTATTATAATAGGGTGTAATGATAAGGGCAGCGCTAGCACCAACATCTCTGGCTTTCAAAGTTAATTCCACACTTTTCGCGGTGTCATAATTGCCAGTACCTGCTATCACGGGTACTTTCCCACCGGATGCTTCTACTACTGTTTCAAAAATTTTTAATTTTTCATCTGTAGACAAAGTTGGAGATTCACCGGTTGTTCCACAGGGTAATAGTGCATCCGTTCCTTTTTCCAGATGAAATTGAACAAGATCTTTAATTTTGGAATAATTGACATTGCCTTTAGCATCAAAGGGTGTTATTAGTGCAACAATTGTTCCATGAAACATGAAAGCCTCCTCTTTTCGATATTTTAAGTTCTAATATAAACGATCTCGTTGATTTAATCAAGCAAACAGCACGATTCCGCCTCTATACTTCTTTTTCTTTTTACTTTTTTTATATTTTAACTCCACAACAAAAAGAGCTGAAATTCATATTAGAGAAGTTGACAATATTTTTTCCGTTCTGGATATTCATCTGAATATATTGTTGTTAATAACTCACCTATCTATAATGGTGCAGATAAAAATTCTTGCACTTATCAAAGGCTTTTCAAACTTCTAAGTCTAAATTCTTTTTTTATTTTGTACTAGGTTTCTTGTCTTTTGTATTAACTTTTGCTCTCTTATCCTTTTTCACTTCTCCTTGGCGGTAATATTATCATTCCGATGATGATTAAAATGAATAGGATAAAATATAATAACGAAAATACCCAGGGAGGCCAGTTATAAAATAAAACTTTGTGAAACCAATAGACAATGAATCCTTCAGGGTAAAAAAAAGATTCCCCGGCAAACTGCCGAAGACGAGCTTCCCATTCTGTTAATGGACAAAAAATTCCAAAGACCGTTTCTAATACAACGATACCCATTGCAGAAAGATGTGTCCAACGAAAAATTGGATTTCTTACCCCTTTCCAATGTAGAGCATACCCAAAAACAATTAAAATCATTCCCCCAACTATGAAAAGAACATAGAAAAAGTGAAAAAACAAAATCGCATTTGCCAATAGCTTTTCCATATTTGCAAAAATTGAATAAAAAGCCCATTAATGGATATTTATTCTACTTGAACATATCGTTTCTTCAGCATAAATGGTATCATCAATCTGTTGACCACCTGTTTGTTTAGCAAAATTTTTTCAATTTCGGAATGTCATCTTCAACAAATTTTTAGTAACCATCTGCATTTTAGATAAAATAATATGCATATTTGTAATTAAAGATTACCGAGTAATCTACCAGGCTAATGTATTTGCTCAATTTTACTCTATCTAATTGTCTGGAGGTAATTATTAGCTTTTTCGCAGAGCCACTGATTTTCTTATAATTAATTTTGTTGGTAAAATTTCTGTTGTGGGATTTAAAACAATATTTGGATTCTCTATCTGACTAACAAGAATATTTGCTGCTGTTTTACCCATTTCATAGGGTTCCTGTCCAATTGTAGTTAGAGGGGGATCAATGATGACAGAATTAGGATTATCTCCAAAACCTATCAAAGAAATTTCATCTGGAATTTTTAATCCCATCTCTTTTATCTTCATATATGCCCCAATAGCTACTAAATCATTTACAGCAAAAATGGCATCAGGTTTAGTTGCAGAAAACCATAGCTTCTGAAATCCATTCGCTCCACTATTGCGATCAAGTGAACAGGAAACTACCATTTCTTCATCAAAAGGAATATTATATTTCTCTAAAGCCGCTTTATATCCACTTAATCGATGCTGACTGATTAACAAGTTTTGGGGACCAGTTAAATGTCCAATACGCTTATGACCAGTTTTAATCAGATATTCTGTGGCCTTAAAAGCACCTTCAAAATCATCTACAACAATTTTATTGGCCTCAATATCATCACAAACCCTCCCAAAAAATACCAATGGTATTTCTCTCCTTTTGAAAACTTCAAAATGTTCACCAGTTATGGTTTTTTGAGAAATACACACTAATACACCGCATACTTGATTTGAAATTAATGCTCTGACATTCAAAACTTCTCGTTCGTAACTTTCGTTAGATTGGGTAATCATAACATAATAACCTGATTTATGAGCAACATCTTCAATACCACTCAGAACATAGGCAAAAAAAACATCCTTTACATCAGGCAGTATAACCCCTATTGTATTACTTTTTCGATATTTAAAATTCAGCGCAATAGTATTTGGATGATAATCAAGTTCCTCAGCCAATGATAAAACTAATTCTCTCGTTTCAGGGCTAACATTTGGATGATTTCGCAATGCTCTGGAAACAGTAGAGTGATGAAGATTTAAACGTCTGGCTATGTCTTTAATGGTTACGGGTTTGTACCTTTTTATCATAATGAATTAAAAAATTATAGTATTTTATTATCTTTTTCCTTTCTGTAAAATATCATTTAAAATTAAGTAAATTTTTAATAATAGTCAAATTATAACAAGCGATTTTTGGATTAATAGACGAAAAAGTAAATTTTTTTTATATTTACATTAATTACGGCTAAATGTAATTAAAATTTTGTTAAATTTAATAATACCCTAAAATACCATTAGTAATTTAAATCTTTAAAAAAAACCTCTTTGGGTTAAATCAGTTTAAAATTAAACCTGAATTTAACCAAAAGAGGGCAGAAATAATTGTCCATTTTCCAATCTATTACGTAGAAATGAAAATTCCTCTACAAACAGTCAGAGGAATGAAAAAGAGAGAGAATATTCTTTCACTATTTAATTATTGACATAAAAATAAAAAACTAATTCATTATTAATGTAATGATAGTAAAATGAACGAGTAATAATATTGGGAATTTATAATTTAGACTTTAACTTTTTTTAGAAAATTCTTTTGATCTTTTAACCAATTCGGAAGAAGACCTGATTTTTTCTCCTAACCCATCTACAATTTTAATACCATATTTTTTACAAACTTCAGCTTCTGGGATTTCATAAATATATCTGTCGCCACCTTTAGCGAAAATATCAGGTTTAACCATTGCAAGTGTTTTAGAGACAGAGTTATCTTCATCGATTACTTTTACCACTTCATCTACAACAGATAATGCAGAAACAATTCTCATTCGGTCTTCACAGGGCATAAAAACATAACCTTTTTTATTAATCGCTTGTTTATCGTTATTTACAAGAACAATTAATTTGTCACCTAAGTCTTTTGCTTTTTCAAAATATTCCAAATGCCCAACATGTAATGGATCAAAATAACCACTTACAGCAACTACTTTCATGATTTTTCTCCTTATAACATTTCTAAATTATCAATCCCGTTGTATTTTAAAACAAATCGAAATCCTTTGTTTATGATCGTGTTCTGGATTAACTGTTTTATCTGGTTTTTATCCTTATTTATATAATCTTTATATAAGAAAATGGGGAATAAAAGCAACATCATCTTTATTCCCCAGAAATATAAAATTGTGTTTCATTTACAATAAAACATGATCGAAGTTCAATAATTTCAAACAATACAATTATTCAGAAAGCAATTTCCTTAGTAACGAACTTTAATTTTCATAGCACCTTCAATAGGTTCTTCTGATGCAACCATAATATATCCACCACCACTACCGGATGTAATTACTCCTGGATACTTCGCATATTTTTTCACTTCTTCATCAACATAGTCAGGTACAGTATATGGCAATATTTTTTTCCAGGCCTCAAAAGTTCGTGTCATTCCTTCACCCAACTTCTTTACATCTCTGTTCAAGATTCCATTCCAACAAGTTTCTCCTGCTTCACCTAATTCCTTGATAAATTCCTTTTCCAGATGCATCTCCTTCAACGGATCGTATCCTATAGGCCTTGGTTTTAGTGGAATTAAATGAATTGAATTCGATAACCATTCACACACTTTTTTATCTACGCAAGAATTAATTTCACTAGGCCAATAGCTACCGTCATAATACAATCTATTCACACCCGGGAGTAAAAGTCCAAGTTGATCTTGAGAACCTGATACATACTTACTGCCTGGAGGATTTTCAGCACCAAAAAGCAATTTAGCATTACGAACCGGGTCGCCTTCAGGATAACGGTCTCCCCACAACTCAATAGCAATTTTACGAGAACTGGTAGCCATGCCAGATCGATCGTTAAAATCATACGTAGGCCAAATTTGCGCCACAACTACAGAACCTGGATAAATTTCAGAAACCCATGGTTGATCCATCCATCCACCAGCAATACAAATACGATAAGGAAATCTTAATTCTTTCTTGGTTTGCGAACTTGATCTTGGAGGAAGGCCTTTATCAGGAATTCTTTCTAAAACAATATATTCAACACCAAGTTCTTTACATAATCTTTCTTTTTCTTCAGTATGACCATCTTTATTTACAATGAATATATCATATTTACCTGTTCTTAATTCAGGCTCAAAATCCAATATTCCAGAACCTCGTAAGACAAATGCTTTCTCAACGTATCTGATCGCATTAACCATGTAAACGCGTTCATCTTCTGTAAAATAAGGAGAATGTTTTTTCAGAAGGCGAACATTTTTATCACTTCCCACACCAACATATAATTTACCATAAGATGCTGCCGTTTTAAAGAAAGCAATGTGACCAGCATGTAATAAATCATAACATCCGCTTACTAAAACTTTTTTTCTCTTATTTTCCATAGATCTATTCCCTGAATTGCTTTTATAATCCTGATAAGATCATTTATACCAATAATTACATAAATACCAAGTATTTAGTATTAAAAAATATAATAAAATTGCAATATCCTATGCAATATCATTATTTGTAAAATACTTATATCTTTTTACATAAATATTTATTTTGCCTGTCTATCTTTTTCCATCTGTTCTTTTATCCAGTTAAAAGTCGGTTTAATTCCTTCACGGATGGAAATAGATGGCTCCCAACCCAGATATTTCTTTATTAAGGTATTATCACTGTTCCGTCCTCGCACACCTTTAGGTGCATCTAAATCATAAATTCTTTTTAATTTTACACCGCCAGCTACTTCTTCAACGATACTAACCAAATCATCGATCGAGATCAATTCAGAAGTTCCTAAATTAATAGGTTCTTCAATATCGCTATACATGATACTAATAGTACCTTTAATACAATCATCAATATACATGAAACTTCGCGTTTGTTTGCCATCTCCCCAGATAACAATCTCGTTTTTACCAGTTTGTAACGCTTCAATTACTTTCCGGCAAATGGCTGCAGGTGCTTTTTCCCGCCCTCCTTTATATGTTCCGAACGGACCATAAACATTGTGATAACGAGCGACCCGAGTTGTTAATCCATAATCTTCTCTGAAATGACGACACATTCTTTCACTAAAGAGTTTTTCCCAACCATAGCCGTCTTCTGCCATTGCCGGGTAAGCATCTGATTCTTTGAGTCCTGGATTGTTAGGATCAGTTTGTTTTTCAGCATTATATACACAAGCAGAAGAAGAGAAGAAATAACGGTCTACCCCCAGGTCTCTTGCCGCCATGAGAAGATGAGTATTAATAAGAACACTTAACATACAAGCTGCTTTGTTTAATTCAATAAATCCCATACCTCCCATATCTGCAGCAAGATTAAAGACTTCGTTGCAACCATTAACTGCTGCATAAGCATTTTCTTTAATTCTCAAATCCATAACCAAATTTTCAACATCATCGAATCTTTGAAACCATTGATTCAACGGTTTAATATCAACCGCCCTTACTTGATACCCCTCTTTTTCTTTAAGTGCCTTAACTAAGTGTCCACCAATAAAACCACCTGCTCCGGTTACTAATACCTTTTTCATAACTTCTCCTTTCATGTTTAATTTAAAACCAATTTTTTAAAAACTGAGATTTTATTTACTGTTAAAACAATTACTTAAATCCACCGATATATTTAAGTTGACTTTCGAATTATCAACTCTGGTGTTATTATCTCTTCTCTTATTTGCTCAGGATCACTTTTTCCTAAAATCTGTTCAAGAATAATTTCTGCTGATAATTTTCCAATATCATAAGGTGATTGTTTTACAGTAGTCAAAGGTGGATTAATAAAAGATGAAAGTTTGTTATTTCCAAATCCTGCAATTGCAATATCATCGGGGATTCTTAAACCATTCTTTTCAATTTCTAAATAAGCACCAATGGCTACTAAATCATTAACAGTAAAAATTGCATCTGGAATATTTTTTTGTTCTATTAATTTTTGAAAAGCTCTGATGCCATCTTCTTCTTGAAAGCCACCGTAAATGATTATATTCTTATCTATCGGTATTCCATGTTTTATGAGAGTATCTATATATCCTTGACATCGATTTCTGGAAACAGAAATTTCCATTGGCCCGGCAAAGTGAGCAATTTTTCTGTAACCTCTTGATATTAGATGTTCTGTTGCAATACATGCACCAGTATAGTCATCAACTACAACTCGGCTTGCCTTGACTTTTTCAAACACACGATCGAAAAATACCAGAGGTATATTCCGCTTTTTAACCGCCTTGAAATGATCACCATTTTGGGTTGTCTGCGAAATACAAACAATCAAACCAGCAATTAAATTTGAAATGAGAGAATTTATGTTTATAATTTCTCTATTAAAATCCTCATTTGATTGACATACAATAATACTAAAATCTTTTTGATAAGCTACTTCTTCTATTCCGCTAATTACCGAAGCAAAAAAATCATTTCCAATAGATGGAACAATAACGCCAATTGTGTTACTACGGCAATTTTTGAAACTTTTAGCAATAATATTCGGCCGATAATCTAATTCTTTTGCAGTTCGGAGAACGAGTTCTTTTGTGTTATTACTAATATCTGGATGATTTCTCAACGCTTTCGATACAGTTGTATGATGAAGATTAAGTTTTTTTGCAATATCTTTTACAGTAATTTGCTTTTTAATCATAATAATTTTGTATATTTCTCACGTTATATCATACGTGTGAAATATACAAAATTATAAACTTATTGTCAATTATAAAATTTTTTCTCGCATTTTAGTAATTATATATGAGTTGTAACAGTAATACTTATAGGAAATTTAATCAGTTGAACCCGACATTATCAAAATCAAAAAAATTATCTTTTCACCTGTTATAAGGAAGAATTGAAACAGAAATAATGCATAAACAATTCACTTGCCCCATTAATATTCTTAACCGGACATCCGATCATACTTATAATAAATTGGATGAATTTTCACCTAAAAATTGGAAAGCTTGAACAACAAAATCTCTAATATCCATTCAAAGATAATTCATCAACCTCTTATTTTTATTTACTATTTACCAATTCCAAATGGAGAAAATATAAATAATACCACAAACCAAAAGATGGCTAATACGATTAAACTCAGTTTATAAATTCTACTCTCTTTGGGTGTCATTTTATCTATTTTTTTTGACACTCTAATTGCTTTAGCTTTAGCGATATCTTCATCTGTAGAACCAGTAACATGGCTAACAGCCAACATCACAACAGCACAAATTAAAGTAATAACAAATCCAACATTCAGTGAATTTTGAAGGTATACAGGTAAAGCTGCTTTGATATTCGAAAGAGCAGAAACATTAATTATGATAAAAGAAACCGCTCCCAAAATAGATCCAATTGTTAAAGTAGCAATTGCTCCTTTTGCATTGGCCTTTTCATAGAAAAGGCCAAAAATTACAGCGATAAAAACAGGAGGAGCTATCAATGACCAAACCTGAACCAGATATTTAAACAATCCTTCAAAATCACGTATAAAAGGAGCCCAAATTGTGCAAACTATTAAAATCAAAAACATTAAAAGTCGTCCTAATTTTACGATTTTGTCTTCGCTTAAATTTTTAAAACGTTTTGTTATAAAATCAAAAGTTAAAAGAGAAGCAGTTGCATTTAAACCAGAAGACACACTAGACATAATAGCTGCCAGTAAGCCAGCCAAGACTAAGCCGGACAGACCGCTTGGAATAAATTCAATAACTAATCTAGCGTATGCAGCATCACCATTTTTCAAGTCTGGAAAAATTTTTGCAGCTACAACACCGGGTGCAGCGACAATAAAAAGCGCCAACACTTTTAGAAAGGCTGCAAAAATTGCTCCCATTTTTGCATGAAAAAGATTTTTAGCAGATAAAACTCTTTGAATATAATCATGATCTGTACAATGGCCGTGGACTCCTAAAATTACCACACCTGTTACAAAAGGTAACCAGCCAAAAGGATGATACCACGGACGATACATAGACCACATCGATATACCTTGAGAATCTTTCAAATTAAGTACAGATTCTACTCCACCAGCGGCAATAATTCCCATTATTAATGTAACAACCCCACCGGCTATTAGTATAAATGTTTGTACAAAGTCAGTCCACAAAACAGACCGTAACCCTCCTAATACCGTGTATGCACCTGTAGTAATGGCAAGAAGAATCACAGCTGCCCAAAATAATTCGTTTGAATTCCAACCTAAAAACTCAGTTAATACCGTAGCCCCCGCATATAAAGCAGCAGCGACTGTATTACTAACCATCATCAAAATATTAATGGCCGAAACGAAAGAACGACTTCCAGGACTATATCTTTTTTCAAAAAACTCTGGCGAAGTATATAATTTTAATCCCATGTATGCTTCAATAAAAAAAACTGCCAGTAGTGTAAACGCTAAGGCGCCAATCATTTGAAAAGCACCAGCAACTATTCCGATAGAATAAGCTAGACCAGCTTGACCAACAAATTGCTGACTTGATATATTAGTCGAAAAAAGAGAGGCTCCAAGAATGGGCCATGATTGGCTTCGACCCGCTAAAAATAAATCTTCACCTCCACTTATCTTTTTTCGAGCAATCCACAAACCTAGGGACACAACTCCGGCAAAATAGGCTATAATGATAAATACGTCGATCAAGCTGATCTTTAACGACATCATACAAAATCTCCATAAATTTCATTATTACTTTATTTTTCATTTTCTAATAAATATATAAAGTGTAATCTTCAGACTTTTTTAAGAAGATTCAGCCAATAATTTCAATTAAAATTTTTAATATTATTGGCTGGAATCTTTATTTTGAAGAAATGTTGAAATTACATCTAAACTCTTTTTTTCGATAACTAAATCAAACAATTGATTCTTCACATGATATGGTAATAATTCTATACTTTTAGTAGTAGCACTATCGTATTTTGCCTGTGGGTATCTTTTCAAAATTTCATCTCTTTCTTCTGTTGTACATTTTAATTGAAGAACTTTCATCCCGGCCAATACATCTTTTGTCATATCAGCAAGACCTGCTTTTTTTAACTTTTCATATCTTTCTTCATTAATCCAAATATTGATAGGATATAATTCTCTCATTTTTTGCCTCTATTTTTAAAATCAAACCCATATTACTTAAAAAGTAGCAGGTACAAACACTGGTATACGTTTTTTTAAATATTCTTCTGTACAAAAAGGTGAACCGAATCCATATTTCTCCGCACATTCCATAACTGTATCAAAAACTTCTGGTCTAAAAATAAGCTTTGTTGGTTTAACTTTATCTTGAATAATACTACGGATAAGCGTTCCACTAAACCCCTGTTTTTCATTATTATGTCCACATAAACCAGAATAGGTAACTTCTCCACAAATAGGACAATACCACCATTCTAACACACGAATAGGTTTAATTCTTAATTTTCCTTTGGGGATCTTATCAAAAATACGATGTGCATCATAAGGGCCATAATAAGAACCTACTCCGGCATGATCTCGTCCAAACATATGGTGAGTACAACCCAGGTTTTCTCTTATAATGGCATGCAATATAGCTTCTTTAGGTCCAGCATAACGCATATCCCACAATACAAAGGAAACCATATGTACATCATCTCTAAAATATCCAGCATCATGTAGTTTCTGTTGGCCCAATAATATTGCTTCATCAATATAATCACCTACACGTTTAGGACCAATTATTGCACTAACCAGTATGCCGGTTTGTAATTGTTCAACATGTAGCTCTGCATTTGCAGAAAACCACGCTCCTTTCATTAACCATTCATGCCCACTATGTGGAACATTACGAGTTTGATGGGCAACGACCCTTTTCCATTTTTTTTCTTGAAATTTTTTTCGCATTTGAATAGGTGTGTACCAGAATTTATCAAAAGGTGGCATAAATTTAGGATGACCCAACAGGGTTATTTTTCCTGCAAGAAATGTATCAGCAAGGCTGTTGTACATTCTTACCCCTGGATGTTTCTCGTCTGTTGTTCCAAATACTGCCTGTTTCATAAATTCAAGATTGAATTGATAGATCTCCTCAATTTCCATTAAAGCAAACGGTTTCTTATCAAACATGAGAACAATTAAGTTGCCTTCCTTTACTGATTTTTTTGATATTTCGCTTGCTGAAACATCCAATACAATTGGTATAGGCCATAAAGTACCATCCGAAAGCATCATTTTCTGGCAAACACTTTCAACATCAGATTTTTTCATAAATCCTTCCAGAGGGGTAAAAAAGCCATAAGCAATATTAATACATTCTCGTGCTACACGTCCACTAATATCTAATTGTGGCACTCCCTGTATTCTTTTTTTTATCTCTTCAGGTGATTCAATTACTCTTTCAATAATTTCTTTTCCTGTATGACCAATATATGACATTTTTTATGACCTCATTTTTAATAACCTAATGGTTCTAAACGAGAACGAATTAAATCTTCCATCGATTTTTCTTCTTCTTCTTCTTCTTTCTTTTGTAGTTTTTTGTTACTTTCTAAATCCTGCCACAGTATCCAATCCCGTTCCAATCCATAGAATTTTCTTAATCCAATATAATCCAAACCGTAACGACGGGCGCCAAAAACAAACGAATTATTGCCATATTTTTCAGATTTATAACGATTTGGGAAGACGTATTCCCAAACCATTGAACCTTTTTTATCTATTTCCATCAACCTACCTGTAGTACCTTCCACCAATAAAGTATTTTCATTTGGTAATCTCTGACAAGAACCCAAGAAAGAAGAAAATAAATAATGTGGAGGATCTTCTTCATATCCCCAAACTATTTTCCTTTTTTTAGGATCAAATTCTAATACTCTGGAAAATCCTTGCCCTTCTCCATAACTTTGCCAACCGTTATCAAAAATTAATACATTACCATTCTTCAAGGCAGTTGCATGATATTGCAAAGATAACTCATCTTTACCCCATCTCAGATTAACATTGCCGGTTTTTTTATCAATAATAAAAATGCTACTGGTACGCTGGCTGTTCAACAAAATGTCTCCATTTTCCATTATATCGATTGCAGTAATGTGAGTCCATTCTGCATGAGAACATACCGGCCAAATAGTATCCACTTCTGGATCTAAATGTTCATGTGCAATCCATTCCCATAAAACATTACCATTCGGATCAATTTCTACAATTGCATCACCCCACATTACACCATCAGGGCCAAAACCAGCCAAACCTCCTTTTACTTTTTTAGCAATTTCATCTGGAACTTTAACCCACTTAGGATAAAGAGTATTTCCATTTTCCAATCGACAAAAAGTGTGATGGTGATAAGGATCTTTATGTTCCCATACTATATTACCTTCCTTATCCACTTCGAGTAAAATTCCACCGGCACCTTCCAGATCCGCCAGAGGACCATCTTCTAATTTACCTGAATAAAGAATATGCCCATTGGGCAATAAATCAACATGTCCACCAGATTTATAGGGTAATTCCCATTTTTTAATAATTTTACCTACCATATTAATTAAAAACACTTCATTACTACATACTGGCGCTAAAATGGTAAGTCCTATATGACATTCTGATGGAGAATAGTAAGTCGTTCCAACATACTTTGTCCTACCTATTGATGCCATACTTCGAATCTCCTTTTTATCAGAATTCTATTATTACAAAAAATATTATTATATAATAGAATTTTAATTATAAAAACTAAATTACACTAATTTTAATTTCTCTCTCAATAGTTAAATGCTTCTGGTCCATACAAATCATTCAATGCTTTAAAACGATCAGGATTCAAATCTTTATCTTTAAATCCTTCCCAATCCAATGGATACCGGTAAGCACGATGAGTAAAATTATTACGACCTAAATTGAAAGATCCCTGTCCAGAGCGAACTTGTGCATAAAATGGAATAATGTATTCCCAGACTAATTCTCCTTCGTAGGTAACTTCAAATATACGTCCTCTAGTAGATTCCATAATCAACGTATTACCATTGGGAAGGCGTTGGCAGCCCGCACAGACTGAAGAGAAAAACTCAGTGGGTGGGTTACCAATATATTCCCATACAATCTCCCCTGTTTCTGGATTAAATTCAACACATTTGGAATAAGCTATATAAGAATCAGGACGGTGAGGTCCATTATCAAACAATAATATATTTCCATTATCCAAAATAGTTGGATTATGTGGGTGATAAACTTTTCCTTGTCCCCATTTCCATTTTATTTTACCCGTTTTTTTGTCAATTCTAACTACTAAACTAGGGTAGCGGAAACAAGTTAAAATATCGCCATTATCAAATTCTTCAATACTATTCCCATGTGTCCATTCATCTCTATGTTCCATAGGACAGATAATACCATCTTCCACTGGATCAAGATGTTCATAAGCCAACCATTCCCATACAACTTCTCCTTGCGGATTAACTTCTCTTAATCCACATGTCCACATATGTTTGCCCTTATCTTCGGTCCCCGGTTTACCACCAACAACCAACTTAGCAATATCGGGGGGAGTTTCAACTATGAATAAATAAATAGTGTTTCCATTTTTTAGCCTTTGAGTGGTATGATGTTGAAATTCATCCCTATGACGCCAAACAATATTATTATTCCAATCTACTTCTAAAATATCTGCTCCACAAAATCCTGCAAACTTAGGAGATTTTTCATCAATTATTTTAACAGGGTAGATAATGTTGCCATTGGGAAGCATATAAGTAATCTCACTAGGCCGGCCTGGCAACTGCCAGTAATTAACAAATCGTCCTTCCATATCTATTAAATAAGCACGAGACTGTTCCCAAAATGGGGCAAAATATGTATATCCTGGATAAGCTTTTTCCTTATTATAGAAAGTGACTGAATGTAATCTTCTACGCGCAATACCACCCATACATAGTCCTCCAAAATTAAAGCCAATAATTTAAAAATAATAAGTGGAATGCAGTTATTAAAATCCTGCATTCCACCTTGAATTTTTATTATTACATATA
Organism: uncultured Calditrichaceae bacterium; assembly: GCA_964387645.1. Taxonomy (GTDB): domain Bacteria; phylum Calditrichota; class Calditrichia; order RBG-13-44-9; family RBG-13-44-9; genus CAYLYM01. The sequence continues at coordinate 32,951 of CAYLYM010000032.1, forward strand.
ACCTAATTTGCGTAATCGATCCATTTGGGCTTCTTTATCTTGCCGACGTCCTGCTCTTTCTTCTGTATTTTCTAAATCCTGTTCCCAGGCAGGTATGCCTTTTACTGAAATTTGAGTAGTCGTTTTAGCTCCTAATGAACGATAACCTTCTTTATATAGAACACAGAAGGGTATATTAAAATGTAAGGTTGTATCCCAAACGTCTCGTTCCGTAAAATGAAGGATTGGACGAAATCGGGTATGATTAGGAGTATATTCATCTCCTTTTACTTCTTCTACATAAGGATCATTCTTGCGAGCTGGTTGTTCATCCCACCGTAATCCCTGAAAAACTGCTTTTACATTATTTTCTTCGAGATAAGTATTAAAAACAACTGTTTTCATCAAATGATTACCTATATAAGATTCAGCTTCAAAAGGAAATTTTTCCAAATCATCAAATCCTATTCGCTTAATTTCTTTTTGATTTCTCTCATTCAAATCTTTAACATATACATCCGCATTTAAAGTATAATTAGCTGCTTTTAGAACATCTTCATTTCTTCCCCAATCCAATTCTATATTCCATTCTTTCGAATATTTTTTAAGAAAATCCTCTATTTCTTCGAATGAATCTCCTTCATCAATAGTAAACGCTTTGGGCATGGGAAGATTATTTTCTTTACAAAATTGCCTACAAATCCAAACAGTTAAAGTACTATCTTTTCCACCTGACCAAATAAGACGCATATCTTTTGGATCAAACCGCTCATAAGCTTGTTTGAAAATTTCTTTAGATTTTTTGATTTTCTCTTCAAGCTCCGCAATTCTTTTCTCATCCAAATTGACCATAATAGAATCCTCCTTTTTAAATTCATTTTTTGATTTTTTTAATTGTTAATTTCTGCATAAACCTCTGGAGTAATTTTCTGGATATTCGACAATAATTTTTCTTTCATCTCTTTTGC
>CAYLYM010000033.1:0-33769 GCA_964387645.1 uncultured Calditrichaceae bacterium
AATTTGAAGTAGATATTGAAATTTTAAAAAAATATGATCGCCCCGGACCACGTTATACCAGTTACCCGACTGCTCCACATTTTCATAGTGGCTTTGGGCCAAACGAGTTTCGGGAAGTTATCGAGGAAAGTAATATCACGCCAAATTCAACAGATATCTCTCTTTATTTTCATTTTCCTTTTTGTCCAACTTTGTGTTATTATTGTGCTTGCAATAATATAATTACTAAAAATCAGCAGCAGATTGTAGATTATTTAACGGATTTAAAAAAGGAAATAGACCTCTTTAGTAGATTGATAGATAGTAAACGTCAGGTTGTTCAGCTACATTGGGGTGGTGGAACACCAACTTACTTAACACCCGAGCAAATCAACGATATTTTTGCATATATAAAAGACCATTTCCAATTTTCACCGAATGCTGAAATCAGCATTGAAGCAGATCCCAGACGTCTTACACCTGACCATTTGCCGACACTTCGTAAAATTGGTTTTAATCGAATTAGCTTTGGTGTTCAGGATTTTAATCCGCATGTGCAAGCTGCGGTGAACAGGATTCAACCCGAAGAATTATCCAGACGTGCCATTGATGAAAGCCGGGATCTAGGATTTGAATCGATCAATATCGATCTTATTTATGGACTCCCCTTCCAGACAGTTGATTCATTTAAGGAGACTCTGGACAAAGTTATTGAAATTTTTCCAGATCGCCTGGCAGTGTTCAATTTCGCCCATGTACCCTGGCTGAAGAAACACCAAAAAGTGCTTAAACCGGAAACATTGCCCACTCCCGAAGAAAAATTACTAATCCTGAAAACGGTGATAGAAAAACTTACAGAAGCCGGTTATGTATTCATCGGAATGGATCATTTCGCCAAACCAGAGGATGAACTTTCTGTGGCGCTAAAAACCCATACTCTTTATCGCAATTTCCAGGGATATACAACCAAAGCAGGCGTGGAAGTTTTTGCATTAGGAATTACCTCTATCAGTCAGTTAAGAAATGCTTACGCTCAAAATGTAAAAGACCTAAAGAAATATCATGAGTTCCTCGAGCAAAGCGAAATTCCCACTGCCCGGGGGATTAAGCTAAATGAGGATGATAAACTCCGAAGAGAGGTGATAACAGAATTGATGTGCAATAATAGAGTGGTGAAAACCTATTTCAATGAGAAATATAATATAAAATTTGATGACTATTTCGCAGATTCGCTTCGAAAGTTGAAAAAATTCATTGAGGATGGTTTGTTAACCGATGATCCTGATATGATTCAGGTAAGCCAGCCTGGTCGGCTTGTTATTCGTAATATTGCCATGGCTTTTGACCATTATATAGAAGAAGATTTGAAAAAAGAAAAACCTATCTATTCCAGAACAGTTTAGAATAGCTTATGCCTGATGAATTAATGAATTAAAAATGAAATAATTTTTAGATAATTAAATAATCTGATTTGGAGGGTAGAGATAGTCATGTCCAATCAAATTGAAACCGATGTTACCATCATAGGTGGAGGTATTTCAGGATTAAGTTCTGCCCATTTTTTACAAAAAAAAGGTTTGAAAACGGTAGTATTAGAGAAATCGTATCGCACCGGTGGGTCCATTCGTAGCGCAAGAGTAGAGGGTTTTTTGGTCGAATATGGCCCAAACAGTACTCTGGATACATCACCCGTTATCCATGAACTTTTTTCTGACATTGGGATTGAATCCCAGATGGAATATGCCAATGAGCAATCAAAGAACAGGTACATTCTGCGGGATGGCCGTCTGAACGTACTGCCAATGACACCTTTGGCTTTTCTAAAAACACCACATTTTAGCTGTAAGGCAAAATGGCGTTTGTTTAAGGAACCTTTTATTGGACCTGCTGATCCAGAAATTGAGGAAACTTTGGCACAATTTGTCATACGGAGGTTAGGTCAGGAATTTCTGGATTATGCTATTGACCCATTTGTGGCTGGAATTTATGCTGGTTTGCCAGAAAGATTAAGTGTAAAAAGTGCCTTTCCGAAACTCTACGATTTGGAAAAAAAGTATGGTAGTTTAATCAAGGGAACGATATTAGGAGCTAAAGAGAGAAAAAAGCGTGAAGAAGTATCTAAACAGTCTGCAAAATTATTTTCTTTCCCGAAAGGATTACAAACAGTCACTGATGCATTGTCCAGAGAATATGAAAGAGATATTTATTTAAATAGTCAGATTCGTAGAATTTCCAAAGAAAATGAAAATTTTATAATACATTTTGATGATGGAAAAAACCAATATCAATTACTTTCTTCAGCCTTGTTGCTTACCATCCCGGTTTATGCTTACGGTGAGTTACCAGGTGATTTTTTTGTTCCATTGCTGCCTACTCTTCAAAAGATTTATTATCCACCTGTAACTGTTGTATATTTTGGTTATAAGAAAAAACCAGAGTGCCGACCATTGGATGGTTTTGGTTTTTTAGTTCCCAGGAAAGAAAATCGTCAAATTTTAGGCACTATCTGGAGTTCTACCATTTTTAAAAATCGTGCTCCTGATGGTGGAATTGCATTAACCACCTTTGTCGGAGGATCGCGTCAACCCGAAATTGCCTTGATGGAAGAAGCAAAATTATTTGATATAGTTTTTAGTGATTTGAAGGATATTATGCAACTAAATGATAAACCTGATGTTGTGGTGATTCAACCCTGGCCGAAAGCTATACCGCAATATAATATAGGCCATCAGCAAATTCTGGATGAGGTCGAAAAGTTTGAGAAAACTAATCCAGGAGTTTTCCTTTCCGGGAATTTCCGTGGCGGTATATCTGTTGGAGACTGCATCAAGCAGTCCAAAGTCATGGCCGATAGGATTGTGTCAGAATTATCCCGATTCAAATTAAAATCAGAAGCCGTTCAGGTGTGATAAAATATGAGGAGGAATTATGTATACACCTTATTACCGGCCTCGCCGATTGCGTTTAAATGAACAAATCCGTAATATGGTTCGAGAAACCGTATTAACACGGCATGACCTGATTTTGCCGCTGTTTGTTGTTTTTGGGAAAGACAAAAAGAATCCCATTTCCAGCATGCCCGGACATTACCAGCTTTCTATTGATCATCTGATTGAAGAAGTCAAAGATGTCTGGAAGCGTGGGATTGAAGCGGTGATTTTATTTGGTATTCCAGAGAAGAAAGATGCAGTAGGTTCGGATGCCACTAGTGATGATGGGATCATTGCTCAAGCCCTGCGTGCCGTCAAGGATGCTGTACCAGAATTATATGTGATAACTGACGTTTGCTTTTGTGAATACACCGACCATGGACATTGTGGCATATTAAAAGGAAATGATGTCGACAATGATGCCACTTTGGAAATTTTGGGAAAGCAGGCATTAGTTCATGCCAGGAATGGTGCTGATATGGTTGCTCCGTCCGGAATGATGGACGGTATGGTTGGCGCCATCCGAGAAGCATTAGATAGCGAAGGATTTAATAATATTCCCATCATGAGCTATGCTGCTAAATATGCCTCTGGTTTCTATGGACCCTTCCGCGAAGCTGCTGAATCAGCTCCACAATTCGGAAACCGCAACAGCTATCAAATGGATCCTGCGAATAGTGACGAAGCCATTCGCGAGGTTGCGCTGGATGTTGAAGAAGGCGCCGACATTTTAATGGTTAAACCGGCGATGCCATATCTGGACATTTTACAACGGGTGAAAACAGAATTCGGTTTACCTACCGCTGCTTACCAGGTTTCTGGTGAATTTGCCATGATCAAGGCCGCTGCAGAAAAAGGATGGCTGGACCATGACCGGGTGATGATGGAATCGTTGATTTCCATTAAACGCGCCGGAGCCGACCTGATCCTTACCTACTTTGCGAAAGAAGTGGTGGAGAAGTTGTGATTGCGGATTTCAGATTTCAGATTTTGGCTGAATAAAGAGTAGAAATGAAATTGTGATTCGCCGGAAGTTTTATTTTTTCTTGATTAGCACTAATTTTCTTTTAATCATTTTGCTAATAATTTGAAATGTTATTTTTGAAACAAAATCATCGGGATATTTTTAGAAATATCAAAATTTGAAATAAAATTTATAGATTGTCTAAGCTTTTTGATAAGGATAGTTATAAGTTTTTAAAAATTTGGTTCTAACAAAACAGATCCGTTATATGTATTGTGGTGATTGATAAGGACGAATAAAAATGACGAACAAAGAGGTCTTCGAAGTAAATTGTTGAACTTTATTGATTATTACTAAACAAGTAGAGAGGATTGGCTTATCAGCGATTAGCTCTTTAGATCAGTTACTTCAGTTGTAGTGCATTATTTATTAGCGTATAAGGCAAAATCTCATCTGAATTTTATTGCTAAGTTAGGTATTGTAAAATAATAGGCTGATGAGTCACTATGTTGGTTAGAATTGATTAAAGAAATGAAAATTACTGGAAATAATTAAGATAGAAAGTTTAATGAAAGAAGTAATGAATTTTCCTCATTTATTATAGTTGTATTAAAAACAGATAGAATCAAAATAAATAATAAATCAGAAATCGGGAACTTTCATGCTGCAATCGAAGATATGGCCACCTGAAACAATTAGTAGGAGATAAAAATGTTAAAACTTGATAAAAGCCAGTTATTCTATAAACATGCCCAAAATCTCATTCCCGGCGGGGTTAATTCTCCGGTACGGGCATTTAAATCAGTGGGTGGTACTCCCATTTTCTTTACCCGGGGAAAGGGGTCTAAGCTTTACGATGTTGATGGTAATGTTTACATAGATTATGTCGGTTCGTGGGGACCATTAATCCTGGGATACAGCCATCCAAGGATTGTTAAAGCCATTCAACAGGAGGCCGAACGGGCCACCAGTTTTGGTGCGCCCACCGAATTGGAGATTCAATTAGCGGAGTTGATTGTGGAAATGGTTCCTTCGATCGAAATGATACGTCTGGTGAATTCAGGCACTGAAGCCACAATGAGTGCTGTTCGATTAGCCCGTGGCTATACCGGTCGGAATAAAATTGTTAAATTTATTGGCTGCTATCATGGGCATGGAGATAGTTTCTTGATTCAAGCAGGTTCGGGCGCCACCACTCTGGGTGTGCCGAACAGTCCAGGCGTCACACAGGGTACCGTGGGCGACACACTATTAGCTAGATTTAATGACCTGGATTCGGTTAAGTCTTTGATTGAGGATTATTCTGAAGAAATAGCCGCGATCATTATCGAACCGATTGCCGGAAATATGGGGGTTATTCCCCCAAAGAAAGGATTTTTAGAGGACCTGAGAGAAATGACCGAAAAGGCTGGAATCTTGCTCATATTTGATGAAGTGATGACTGGTTTCCGGGTGGCCCGCGGTGGGGCACAGGAACTGTATGGTATACAGCCAGATTTAACTACTCTGGGTAAAATCATTGGGGGTGGTTTGCCGGTAGGGGCTTATGGCGGTAAGAAAAAAATTATGGAACAAGTAGCACCGGTGGGGCCGGTTTACCAGGCAGGCACCCTTTCGGGAAATCCACTGGCTGTTCGAGCTGGTTTGGAAACACTTAAACTTTTAAAAGAGCCGGAATTTTACCAGGAATTAGAACGAAAAGCCCAATTGTTGGAAAATGGGTTGAAAGAAAATCTGAAGAAGTTGGATGTTCCATATTACCTTACCCGCGTTGGATCGATGAGCTGTTTATTTTTTACGGACAGGGAAGTAAATGATTATGACACAGCTTTGACTAGTGATACTGAGCTTTATGGTCGTTATTTCCATGCTATGTTAGAAGAGGGTATTTATTTAGCGCCTTCACAGTTTGAAGCGACATTTATTTCTGCCGCCCATACAGATGAAGATCTGGAAAAGACTATAGAAGCCAATTATCGATGCTTGAAAAAAGTGTTGAAAAATGTTTAGGCAATATTAAAAATCAAGGAATCTAAAAATATAGAATTAAACTTTCCCTGATCATGTGAATGGCTAAAGCCGGTTCTACAGAAGACCGGCTTTTGTAATTTCTTATAAATAATCCATATTTATTCAATTCACAGGTATTTTCCTTGATTTATTCCTGAATTTTTAGTAGAATTTCAATAGATTTTCTTAATAAAAATTGAAAAGGTTTTTTTATAATTTTTTGATAGACGGAACTGGAAGATATTAAAAGTATATATTTTTATTTTTTTAAAATTTGTTAATTAAAATCAATTTCAGTAGTGTAGATTTAGGCAGAAAGATTTAATCCTTCGGTAGAAAATTTACAGAAAAATATACTTAAGCAAAGTTTAGAGGTTGAAACCATGGGAATAAAATCCATTAAGTTAGCAATTTTTAGTGTCGTCTTTTTTTTCTTTCTCGTAAATATTGTTGAGGCTCAACTATCTCCAATATTAGATAAGAAATTTAATTTGGTCGGTGAACATTCTCAAGAGATACAATATTTTTTAATGGAATCCAGATTATTAAACTATGCCTTAAACGGAACGTGTATTGGCACTGATATTTTCCGTCTGCGTCTTAAATGTGTTCCTGCAAAAATTTCTGGTAAAGGTGGAGATGAATATACCTGTGTAAAATTTACTATCCAACATGGAAATGCTTCAGAGGTTTCAATACCCGCGCTCGAAAACTGGACATATATTTTTAATAATAAAGGAATAAACGAGAAGGGTCAAGTTTTTGGAATTGATCATAGCAAATTTGAAAATATAGTTGATAGTAACGGTAATGTGTTATCAGCAGACAAAGCGTATCATGTTTATAATACTTTTATAGACTTTCACTCATTTTGTAATGTATTTGCGGATAGTACATCTGAAGGCAATGGTATTCAAGATTTAAATAAGATTGGTCAAAAAATCGTTCATGCAGCTGCATTTTCTGAACCACCTGTGAATTTAGGAAGTAATGTTGCTGAAGGATCCTATTTTAAAAATGGCGAAATTACCCTCGAATTTAAAGGACTTAGTTTAGTAAATGGGAAACAATGTGCCCTGGTAGGCTATGATTCAGGTGAGAGTTCTTTTAAAATGATTATAAAACCTGCTCCAGATATACAAGTTACTACTGTTGGCAGCTCACATTATATGGGAGATATATATATAGATTTGAAAACGAAATGGGTACAAAAAGTAACAATGGAAGAGTTTGTCATTAGTGAGACAACAATACCCATGCAACCCAATACGATTAATGCTATTATTGAACGCAATATAATTATTCGCAATGTTAGTGAAAAAGAATTTTTTAGTAATTAAGAATAACTAATATTGTTTTAAATAATATCGGTTTTATGAATAGTGTTATATTGTAAAATTTTCAAATTTAAAGAAAAGATTAAAAAACTAATTCTTATCCTTTTAACTAAGTAAAACTTTTAAAATGAGGAGAAAATGATGATTAGCACAACATTATTTCCTGGTCGATATGTTCAAGGGCCAGGTACATTAAAAAGATTAGGCGAGGAAGTTAATAGGTTTGGCAGTAAATGTTTTTTAATTTGTGATTCTTTTGTTTTTGATAATATACTACCTGAATTTCAACAAGAAATAGAAAAGCATATCCAAATCGAAATGGAGAAATTTAAGGGTGAATGTTCTGATGAGGAAATTGAGAGGTTATCTGCTTTAGCTCGAAACGTTGGTTGTGATGTTATTGTTGGAATAGGTGGTGGTAAAACCTTAGATACAGCAAAAGCTGTCGCTTATGAATTAAAAATACCAGTAGCTATAACGCCGACAATAGCTTCTACAGATGCTCCTTGCAGTGCTCTTTCTGTAATATATACACCTACAGGAGAGTTTAAGCGGTATTTAATACTTCCTAAAAATCCAGAGCTTGTATTGGTAGACACAAAAATAATAGTTCAAGCACCAGTGCGCTATTTAGTTTCGGGTATGGGCGATGCGTTAGCCACCTGGTTTGAAGCCGAATCATGTAAAAAGAAATATGCTGGAAATATGACTGGTGATGTAGGTTCAATGACTGCATATGCTTTGGCGGAACTCTGTTACAACACACTTCTTGAATTCGGATTACTTGCTAAATTAGCCTGTGAATCTCACGTAGTAACACCTGCTTTAGAACGTGTAGTTGAAGCGAATACGTTATTAAGTGGATTAGGTTTTGAAAGCGGTGGATTAGCTGCAGCTCACGCAATTCATAATGGTCTAACGGTCTTAGAACAAACTCACAAATACTATCATGGTGAAAAAGTTGCAATAGGAACATTAGCTTCACTTTTACTTACAGATAAACCAGAAAATACAATTGACAAAGTCTTTTCTTTCTGTGAATCTGTGGGCTTGCCTACGACTCTTTCCGACATTGGTCTTTCTGATATTTCTGATGCAGAATTGATGAAGGCTGCAGAAGCGGCTTGTGCAGAAGGTGAAACTATTCATAATGAGCCAATTCCAGTTACTCCTGAAATGGTATTCTCTTCTCTTAAAGCAACTGATGCATTGGGTAAAAAGAGAAAAAAATCTTACAATTAATTATATTGCTCCAGGTTATTCAATAACTGTGAATCACGCGAATTAACGTCAAAAAAAACAAGTGATTACAAAATAATTAGCTTAATCCAATAGGTATTTTTTTTAAATTCTTTAAAATATTAATGTTAATTGATATATCTAGAGACGCAAAGGATCAATATAATCTAAAAAACAATAAATTATAAATTATTTTTTGGGCATTAAAAAGTTTAAACAACGTTAAAAAATCAAGAAATCTAAATATATGTGATTAAACTATGCATCATCGTGCCTTTGCGGTTGATGTTAATTTTCGGTTAAAAAAATTATTTAGTCACATCTTGCCTGGTAAAAAAAATGAAGGGATCCCATAATAACAGTATGGGATCCCTCTTTTAGAGTGTAAAAAAAGTTTTAGCGCACGTAAAAGTCTAATTTCAAAAACAGCTAAAAAACAGAAGCCTTTTAATCCAACAAAATAGAGAGACGCGTATAGAATTTTCTACCCAATAGCGGACCCCAGAGGTAAATAACATCGCCTAATTCCCCTGATTTATCATACATTAGTGGACTTTCTACATCAGTTTGTTGAAAATCAAAGATATTTTTAGCTCCAATTGCCAGACGAATTGAAGAGCCAATGGTTTTAGCAATTTCTGCATTGACCACGGAGAAGGTTGGCGAATTCTTTCTTTTCAATGATCCATCCTGATTGTATGAAATCCCATAAACTCTTTGTAGTTCCATTGGTCCAGTTACCTGACCATCTAAATTTACAGATATTCCGGTTGATTTCGAGTCATGGTTTATTGACCATTTGAATTTATGTTCTGGACGTGCGTGTCCCAGTACCCCTTCTGCCAATTTATATTTTTCGAAAATATAACCCAGGGTTAAGTAAATTTTGTTGAAAATAAGGTTTCTGTAATTAACCTCCAGGCCGTATATCGAGGAGGGAGATTCAATGTTTTGAACAACGAAACTTCTTGTGATATAATCGTTGTAAGCGTTGATATAGTTATGAATCCTGTGATAAAATATTACAACGGCAAAATTTTGATTCGATTTGGTAAAATCCATGGAAAGATTAATACTGCTAGATCTTTCTGCTTTATTGGCTATATAACGCGTATTGTATTTATATTTTGCTCCTGTACCATGATCCAATTCATAAAAAGTTGTCGGCGCGCGAAAACCCTGTCCGTAGGACATTCTCAATGTCCAGAACGATCCAAATTGCTTTTTAAAAACAACCGAAGGAGTTGTAATATTTCCGAAAATGTTGTGGTGATCGTAACGTAAACCCAATACTAACTCAACTTGTGATAAAGGAAGGTAATCTAATTGTAAAAATATAGATCCAGTTTTGTAGTGATAAGGGTGAATGGCGGTATTTTCGTCTAACTTTTCAGTTCGGAACGACAAACCACCTGTTATACTAAATTTATTTGAAAAGTGCTGATCGTATTGTATTTCATTATAAGTTAGGTTCTGATTAGCTACATATACAAAACCTTCGTAATCTGAATCTTGAAAGTGGTGTGTATAGCTTGACTTGAATGTAAGATGGCTGGAAGTAGAAAAATCGTGCTTTATTTCCGAGGCAATATCAATTCTTTTAGTGAGAATGGATTCGGTAAAGTCCCGGAAAAGAGATGAATCTAATACTTCTATAAATGATTGAGTGGGAGAAACTGCGCCACCCTGACGTTCTTCTGCTAATCCACTAATCCTGACATTGAACAAAGTATAGGGATTAATTTGATAAACAAATTTTCCATGCATGAAAGAGCGAGTATTACCGGCAAATTCTGTCAGTCCATTATTGTCACGATCTACCGGTTTGATACTATAGAATTCACCATTGATTAAAATTCCTACTCCTTCGGGCTTGAAGGAGGCGCTTCCATTCAACCGTTTTTCGCCATATTCTCCAAATTGAGCATCTAAATTCATTTTTGGAATAATAGAAGGATTGCTTGTTTTGATATTTACAATCCCGGCTATGGCATCACTTCCATATAAAACAGAATTTGCTCCTTTTATAATTTCAAGTTGATCGATAATATTTGCAGGTAATTCCAGATAACCATAAGTTTGTCCAAGACTGCTAAATAATGGTATCCCATCGATAAGTACCTGCGTGTATCTTCCCGGAAGACCTTGTAAAGACACACTCGCAGCATTGCAAATAGAACATTCCATCGAAGGATCAATACCAATTATGGACTGAGTAGCCTCTAAAAAATTAGTGGGATTTCTTCGATTAATTTCTTGAGATGTGACCACATCTGTTCGAATGGGGGTGTCTTTAAGATACCGGGGAATTCGAGTTCCTGTAACTACTATCGTCTCACCCTCAATGGCCTGAGAATGCATTTCAAAATTTAATTTAACAGGGTTCGATGAGTTAATAATAACTTCTTTCTTCTCGGTACGGTAACCAATTATTTGAACTGATAGAAGATATTTTCCTGTTGGTATGTTAGAGATAATGAAATGACCATCACTATCAGTTGAAGTTCCCATACCAGTACCTTCGAGTAAAACATTTGCGCCCGGTAAAGGTTCTTTCGTTTCGGAATCCAATATATATCCAGTAATGATCCCTTGTGCGAGTAATTTTTGCGCGTTTAAAGACAAAATAATGATAAATATGAAAATGGATATAATGAGTTGCTTTTTCATTTTAATCATACTCCTTTTGCTAAACCACCCTGGTTTCTTATTTAAAATAGTATCATGTATTCACAGGCAAAACTTATAGTTGCCTGCTTAATGAAAAGGACCTTTTTTATTGCTGTAATTGGATAAAGAAAATTAAAATTTTTATGAAGAGGAGGGTGGTGCCCGGCGTAAATAATGAGTATAAACTTTTATCTGTCGATGAGGATTATTGAAAAATCTTTGCAGAATTGAGAGTAATGTTTTTCCATGGGAAAATAAAAATATTGATATGATAAATAGTTTCAGAACAGTTGAGAGATGATAGAAAAGGAATTCTAATTTTGTGTGGGTGTGATCTTTTCCAGGATGTGAGTGACTAGGTAGAGCGTGGCTGTGATAAATAATCTGACCATTTGGTAAGATATGAATGTGCATAAAGGTAATGGTCAGAGCGAAAGCAATAATTAAATTGATCCCGACTAATAATGTTAAATATTTGAAAAAGTTTTTTCGTGTAAAAGATGATATTACACTTTTCATTTTTAATTAGTCAATAGATTATCTTTTGTTTTGAGCAAAAAAACATTCCAATTCGCAAATATTACAATCGGGTTGTTGAGAACAAGCATAGATAAATTTGCCAAAGCCCTCTTTGAACTTTTTGGAAATTTCTGAATCAGACAGAAAGTAACCCATGAAGGTCATTAAATTTTTTCCGGTTTCATCACTGATTAAATGTTCAATCTTACACGCATCACTTTCAGCAATTTCAACCGGAAGTAAAAGCACCTCTTTTAAAAATTGTATTATTATTCGGCGCTTATTGATTACTGCATTAACGGTCTTTTTGCCTTTCTTGGTTAAGAAAAGAAATTTATTATTGTCTTCGCTGAGAAATCCCCTTTTTTTCAATCGATTGAGGGAGAGGGAAACGCTTCCACGAGATAGATTCAAATAGCGAGCTACATCAACTGCTCGTGCATAGCCGTGTTTTTTTATTAAATCATGCATCGCCATCAAGTAATGGGCGCTACTATGGGTTAATTCCGCCTTATCATATTGTTTCCATAGCTCTTTCATTTGTTAGCCTATAATAACATTTGTTATATATACCAAACATTCAAAATATAATCATAACAATTTGTCGATGTCAACACTTTATTTAATCCAGATTTTACGATAAGAATTTTGATTTGAAATGAATTTTTATATAAACAATATATTTACCAGATGTAGTTAAAAAACATCTAAGTTTAATTTTTTTTGCTTAAATAAATATATAAATAACAATAAATTAATTAGTGAAATATTCGTCCCTATTAGTTGGGATTCTTGGGCTAATGTAAAATTTGGGTTTATTCCCTACTTAAAGGTTCCTCTGGTGAGATAAGGAGGGCTAAAAGGAGAAAAATTATATTATCACCGTTTGGTGTAGTTTTTTCAAATCCATGATAGGTATCATTAAATAAGCCGTTGAAATGGTCAGTTTATTGAGGAATGTTTTTTATGGAGAGCATATATGAGTTATCTCATCTGAATCCATTAAATCACAGTTCCTAAGGTAGCGTTGAAGAACGTAGTGAATATGATAGGGTTGTTTAAACAGTTTTATAATGATTTTTTCAATTAAAATCTATGGCCTAAATAGATCGATATAATCTAAAGACGGCTCATTCTTTTTCGGGAAACTGCAATTATTTTTGAATATTAAAAAAATACCTGTAATTATCACCATTTTCGGAAGAAATTTTTAAAGAAGTTCTGAACGATACCCCAATGGCGATAACGATGTCTAAGATAGAAGAATCCGATAACCATTCCACCAAGATGAGCAACATGAGCAATTCCGTCGTGACTATAGGCGGACAGAAATTCAAATAATCCCAGAATTATAGCGAGATATTTCATTTTGATCGGGAAAAGCAGATAAAGATAGACATATCTATCCGGAAAGAAAAGAGCATAGGCGGCCAATATTCCATAAATTGCTCCAGAGGCGCCAATAGTGGGAATGGGAGAGCCCCAATTGAAAAGCGCTGTAGAAATTCCTGCGGCAATTCCAGTCAGAAAGTAATATTTTAAAAACTCCCTTGTACCCCAACTTCTCTCCAATTCCACGCCGAACATCCACAGGGCGAACATGTTGAAAAATATATGACCGAATCCTCCGTGTAGAAACATATATGTTACTAATTGCCAGACGAACAGTTTTTTAATCACCAGAGCTGGGACCAGGCCAAAATAATAGACATGAATTATTCCGGGGGCTAAAATTTGTAGAATGAAAATAGTAATATTCACAAGCAGGAGGTTTTTCACCCCCGGTGTCATCATTCCAAAACCAGTTTGATAATACATATCTAAATCCTGATATTAATATGCTTTTGCAAAAATAACACGACCGTTGGAGGAACTGCCACAAACAATGCATTTTCCTTTTTCCTCTTCCCGGTCGAATGGAATTGTACGAATGGTTGCTTTAGTTTCTTCTTTAACTTGTTCTTCACATTTCACCGAACCGCACCAGTGTGCCTGAATGAATCCGCTTTTTTCTTCAAGAATATTTTTAAATTCATTATAATCATCGCACGTGTATGTGTTTTCTTCCCTGAATTTTAATGCTTTCTTATATAAATCGCTTTGGATAGTCGATAGTGTTTCGTCAATTTTCTTTATAAGTTGATTAACGGGAGTTGGAATTTTTTCGCGGTTATCCCGTCGAACTAACACTACCTGGTTGTTTTCAACATCCCGCGGACCAATTTCAATCCGAAGTGGTACTCCGATCATTTCCCATTCGATATACTTGTAACCAGGTTTATATTGTTCTCGGTCATCTAATTTGACTGAAAATTTTGATTTCAGTTGCGAAAAAATGTTGTTTGAAAATTCCAGAACTTTGGCCCGACTATCTTCTTTCCAGATTGGTACAATGACCATTTGTGTTTGAGCCAGTTTTGGTGGGATTATTATTCCATTATCATCTCCATGTGTCATGATCAATGCGCCGATAAGTCGGGTGCTCACGCCCCAACTGGTGGCATAAACATATTTTAACTGACCATCTTTATCCTGAAATTTTACGTCGAAAGCTTTAGCAAAATTTTGGCCCAAATTATGAGAAGTACCGGCTTGTAGAGCTTTTCCGTCCTGCATCATGGCTTCAATACTATAGGTATGAACTGCTCCTGCAAATTTTTCCGATTCAGTTTTTCTACCGGTTAAAACCGGCATGGCCATATAATCTTCGGCAAAAGTACGGTAAATTTCCAAAATTTTTAAAGTTTCTTCTTCAGCTTCCTCAAATGTAGCGTGGGCAGTATGTCCCTCTTGCCATAAAAATTCAGTGGTTCGTAAAAATAGCCGAGTGCGCAGTTCCCAGCGCACCACGTTGGCCCACTGATTAATCAAAATCGGCAGATCGCGATAGGACATAATCCATTTTTTGTACATGCTCCAGATAATTGTCTCAGAAGTTGGTCTTACGAATAGTGGTTCTTCAAGCTTTTCGCCACCACCATGAGTTACCACTGCACATTCTGGCGCAAATCCTTCTACATGCTCAGCTTCTTTTTTCATAAAGCTTTCTGGAATAAACATAGGGAAGTAGGCATTGACATGACCACTATCTTTAAACATTTTGTCCAATGTTTGTTGAATGCTTTCCCAAATTGCATATCCGTTAGGTCGTATAACCATACATCCTTTCACTGGTGAATAATCCGCTAATTTCCCCTGAATGATAACGTCAGTATACCAGCGGTTATAATCAACGTGTCGAGGTGTAATGCGGTCTGCCATATAAAAACTCCCTATTGCTTCAATAATTTTTCTGTATTTTAAATAAAATGCATAATAACTTCAGATCAAGGAAAATGTTAGACAATTTTGATTTTTAATCTATTAAAATGGATTAAATTTTTTAATTATTAAAAAATAATACTTTATATTAAGAAAAAATTAAAAATTTAATTTACATCTATGTGTAAATAAAGTCAAACAAAAAAGATTTTAAGAATTGTAAATTTCAACTTAAATTGTTTTTTTTTGAAATTTTTGCTAGAATAACTACCATACATTAAGTTTATAATTTAATCATTAAACGAATTCGATAGTTATACAATTATTCGAAATCCTTTTCAAATGATTCGAAAAAGTGTTATTTGATGATTTTAAGTTAGGATGAAATTATAAAATTTATTTTAAAACATACCTTTATTACCATATTACCGTTTTATGATTAAATTAAAAGTTTCTATTTGTAAAAAGTTATTTGGAGAATTCAACTCCAAGATTTACCATCCATTGAGAAGTTGATAAAGTTTCCAGGCTGTTTCGAAATCGCTTAACTTGAATCCAACATCTGAATTTAGGAAAAGAGAAGCTTTTTCTCTTAATTCGTTAATACTTATCCACTTTGCTTCTGTGTGTTCATCAGATAGGCGGAGTTTTCCAGAAATGATTTTCACAAGGTAATCTAAAGATAATAGGGGTCCATTGTTCCATTCACCGAACCAGGTATCCACACATGCCATTATTTCACAATTAAGATTGGTTTCTTCTTTAATTTCGCGCTTTAATCCTTCACGGGGATCTTCATCCAGATTTAAACGACCACCTGGAGGCGCCCACAGAATAGGTGGTGTAGCGCGTTTTAACAACAAAAATTTTCCATCATTTATTACGTATCCGTTTACAGCCACTCGGTGCGTTCTTTTATTACTCATAAAATTTCACCTCCCGATCTCAAAAGCTTCTTTTATTTCGTGAGGAATGGGAATTGGTTTTCCCTTCAAGTCTGTAAAAACCCAGGTTACCCTGGCTTCTGCAGCAAGCTTATTGTTTTTTTCTCGAATAATCTGTTGAGTAAAAGTACCACTGCTATTTCGAAATTCGCTGATGTAAGTTTTAATCTGAATTTCATCGCCCATGAATAATGGATAAAGATAATCCACTTCAATACGTCGAACAACTGCCAGGTACCCTGCTTTTTTCATTTTATCCAGGGTAAACCCATTTTCCATCAACGCTTCCATTCGGGCATATTCCAGATAGTTTAAATATACAGCGTTATTTACATGTCCGTAAGAATCACATTCATAGCTGCGTACCTTGTGTTTCGCTAAAAAAACTTTCATCTCTTTCCTCATTATAATTCAGAATGTACTAAGTTAAAATAAATTAATCGAGTTGATAATTTTAATAAATTACTATTGTAAAATGAAACAAAAACTTTAAATGGTTGCCAGGAAATTTGTTTTTTTAAGAAATCTTTTTCATTGAGGTAACCTCAATAATCTCTTTTGTGCAAAAAAATTAGTTAAAAATAGAAACATACAGATGCTAATAAATTAATAAATGAAAGAAAATTTATAATTATTGTTGAAGTTGCTTATATTAATTTGGCATACTAATATGTTTATTTATATTGTGATTCACTTTACACAGAAACATCTTCGATTATATTTATTATTAGTAACAAATAAATTTTCATAATAAATTTTTTATGGAGATTATAAATAAAATTATTTATTTTTTATAATTAAAAAATAATGGAGATATCTATGCCAATGCGATTTACTGAAGAATATCCGGAAGTTGGTGCAGCATTTAGCATGAACATCACGAAGATTTTGTATAGTGGAAAAAGTCAATTTCAGAAAATTGATGTAATTGAGACGACACATTTTGGTCGTGTTCTCCTTATTGACGACCTGGTAATGCTCACAGAAAGGGATGAATTTGTTTATCACGAAATGATTGCTCATGTTCCGCTTTATGTTCATCCAGAACCCAAGTCTGTGTTGATAATCGGCGGCGGCGACGGCGGTACGGTCAGAGAATTACTGAAACACCCGGAAGTAGAGCAAGTAGATTTGGTGGATATTGATAGAATGGTATCCGAAGTTTCACTGAAATATATACCCTCTGTGGCCGGGAAACTTTTATCTGAAAAGGTGAACTGCCAATACGAAGATGGAGTGGCTTATGTTAAGAATACTGATAAAAAATATGATGTCATTATAGTCGATTCAACTGATCCGGTCAGTGTGGGAGAGGGGTTGTTTACTCAAGAATTCTATCAAAACTGTTACAATATTCTTAAATCAGATGGTATATTGGTAAATCAGGCTGAATCTCCAGCCTACGAAAGTGATATAGTGGTATCGATTGCCAGGAAATTACATTCTATATTTTCGCAAGTATATTTTTATCAAGCTCATATACCCAGTTATCCGTCTGGTCATTGGTTATTTGGTTTTGCCAGTAAATCTTACCATCCACTAAAGGATTTCTGTGAGGAGAAATATCGCCGTCATAATCTCAAGTTAAAGTATTATAATAGCGATTTACATTATGCAGCTTTTGCTTTACCAAATTTTGTGAGGGAGCTAGTTGAACAAACCTGAGTTTATTGTTAAATATAGTAGATACGAAGGTTGTACAGCCACCTTCGAAGAGGCGGAAGTGGTTTTGGTTGGAGCCGGATTCGATGGAACCTCAACTTATCGGCCGGGTTCGAGATTTGCTCCACAAGCTTTGCGAAGCGAAACTGTTCTGGCACAGGAAGATTATAGTCCTTACCTGAAACGGGATTTAAGGGACAAACCTGTTCACGATTTGGGCGATATCGATATTGCATTTGGAAATAAAGAAGAAACCCTACGTCGCATTGAATCAGCAAGCCGTTTCATTTTGGAAAGTGGAAAGAAACCGTTTTTTTTAGGAGGAGAACATTTAATTACACTACCTATTATTCGCCCTTTCATCGAAAAGTATCCCGATCTGCACATTATTCAGTTCGATGCCCATCTGGATTTAATGGATAAATTATTCGGCGATCATCTATCTCATGGAACGGTGATGCGCAGGATAATAGATATTTTGCCAGAGCCTTATCGAGTTTATCAAGTCGGCATACGAAGTGGCAGCAAAGAAGAATTTTTGTTTGCCGAATCAAACACAAGATTGTTTCCATTTGACCATTTTGAATTTTTGAAAAATGTTGACGAATTGAAAGGAAAACCTATTTATCTTTCAATAGATTTAGATGTATTCGATCCTTCTCTTATCCCAGGAACGGGTACGCCAGAGGCCGGTGGCCTCTTTTTTCATCATTTTGTAGAACTGTTAAATGTTCTTGATGAGTTGCATATTGTTGGTGGCGATATGGTTGAGCTTGCTCCACAAATCGATCCTACCAATGTTTCGACAATTATTGCATCAAAAATCCTCAGAGAACTATTATTAATTCTGTAAAAAGTCTATTAATCTTCTTATAATTTACCCGATTATTAATAAAATAATGGGATTTTTTTACAGAATAAAATCAGGCTGGAGATTCTGTACACTTAGGTGACGTTAAATCACAAATGTTTTTGAGCTAAATTTAATTTGATTTTAATAATAACACTGAACAATGTGCGACCCGTCAAATCTTTAATTGAATTATTTCTGCAAACTATCAGAGGAAATCGCGGTTTATATGGAAAATTTTAAATATTTAATAAACCATTTCTTAGGTTAGGGGATAATGGAACTTGACAAACTTGAACAAAAGCATAAAGCAGGTGTACAAATTCTAAAAGAGCGCGAATTTTATGACCGTTTGCTTTCAGAAATTCAGTATCTGGTAAAATATATCGATAATCAATTTTTTCATAATCTCTTTGTTGAAAATCTTTTCAATGATATGCGAGGGGTCTTTGGATCTTTTATTCGCCAGGATTTGAAAAAGGTTTTTGAAGAAATGATTGAAAATACTCAGTTTCCTTTGAATTACTTTCTTGACCGCGAATACATGCATTTGACAATTTTAAGAAGATGCACCACCAACCTGCGTTATCAGGTTAAATCTTTGGTACGCATGCCTCAGGTTAAATCACTCGAATTCAAATCAAGTTATTTACAGATGGTTTCAAGGAAACTCAATGGTGAAATTCAAAATCTTTATCGGATTTTATCTGAAAACTATAAACAATATTTTCGTTTGCAATTTACTTCTCTGCATAAAAATGAAAATCGAATTTCACTAAATTGTATGGAAGATCTGAAAAGCAATTTTGATCAGTATTTTATAACTATTATGAATCGTTTCTATCAATTATTAGATGCTATCGTTTTTGTAAAAGATTTATTCTATATGGAAATTGAAAACGAAATTCGCAATAGAATTGCTTCTTTATTTTTCGAAAGACAGGATCGATTGGAAAAAATTGTTGATTACTTTATTGATGACTTAAAAAAGAATTTTATTCGTACGGTTGATCGAAGTATACGACGCGGGAAGGATTATGACTGGATTAAAAGAGGTTTTGAACAGTTTATTTTGAGTGCACGCTTTGAAAAGTTATTACGAAAAGTTATTATTAATAGTCTTGTATCCATCCGGAAGCAAAGAAAAACTGGCAAAATGTCAACATACTTTAATTTGTAATAAAATATTTCTCACATCTGTCCTCAAGTTCCCTGTTTTTCTGTCAAATATTCAATTTGAATTAATATTTATTGGGTTCGTTCTTAGAATGCAGTTTACCCCAAAATATTTTTTTTAACAATATGAATGACACTAAATTTCTAAAAAGTTAGAGCCACCTTTGACTACACCTAAAGAAACCTTTCGATTATACTCATAGTGACTAAAAAACCATTTTGCGAATAAACTCATTTTTAAGAAAAAAGTGTATAGTATTCATGGATTCAATTAATTAGAAATCAACCACCATTGGATTCTCAGTTGTTAAATAAACATCTTTGATTATATTTTTTCCATTAGTGAAAATTAAATAACTATATTTACCATAATGTTTTAGTAAGCTGCCAACTCGCCCAATTTTGCCATTTCTACCGATAGAAATGGAGCAATAATTGCGTTCGGTATTGGCTTTATCACGAAAAGCTAAAACAAGAACTTCATTGGGTAGTGGAGCTTGATTTTCATTCAAAAAAATTTCATTATTTTTAAATTGAACTTCTTCATGGGATGATAAATTTAATCGCTTAAAGAGGCTATTTTCGCTATAATCACCTAAAATAAAAAATGAAGCGGAATTCAATTCCTCTGAAGTTAAGTCCGGGATTCGTTTTAAAGAAAATTTGCCAGTGCTCTTTATAATTTGCTGAGCAATCTGTTGATAGAGTTGCAACCTTTCATTAGAACACTTATCAGGGAGGACAAGGATAGCGTTGTCTTTGGCAAAAATTTCGGAAAGTGTAGGTGGAATTTCTCGTCGATCCAGACGACGGAAAACATCAAATTCCGGATCTATGGAAATTTTGCGCGGTTTCCAGGCCAAAGTAATAGCAAATACTTGTTCTTTTTCGCGAAGAAATAAGACGCGTCTGAAGTCGCCACCGTGAGTATGAATAATTATCGGGAGCATAATTTTGTAAATGGGTTTGCTTTGCTCAAATTTTAGTTGTAGGAGATAATCATTATATCGCTTACTTTTTAAGCGGAATTCTGGGGCGCCTTTCCTCTGAACCCATTGCTCAAAAAACCATGAAAAATCTTTATTTGTAATTTTTTCAACAGAAGCCTCTATATCGGACCAGGAAGCCCTTTTAAATTTATAAGTTTCATAAAAATATTTAAAGACGCGGCGGAATCGAGAATTACCAAGCATCAGATGTAGCTGGTGGAAAACCATGGTGCTTTTTCCATATCCAATTGCCCGCGAAGCGTTTCCGGTTCGTTCTCTAAACTTACTTAAGGGAAATTCAGTCTCTGGATTTACATAAACCGTATAATCGCGATTCAGGTCTCGGCGATAGCTGATGGCTTGATCTTTACCCTGAAGCTCTTTGTAATGATAATCTGCATAATAACTTGTTAATCCTTCACACCAGTTTCCCTCGTCGTAATCTACATATACAGAATTACCCCACCAGCTATGGGCAATTTCGTGTCCTAAAGAAGTATGAATGATGAAGGGAAGACGGATTACCTGGCTGCCTAACAATGTGTAAGAAGGCATGCCATAACCTGTGGGAAAGAAATTTTCCACAACTGCAAATTTTGTAAAGGGATATGGACCAATCATCTCTTCGTACATGGCCAGATAGCGTTTACAAGCAGAAAGATAAGAATCTGCTAAATCCTGAGTCTCTGGAAAGAAGTATGTGTAGATGTCAATATCTTTATATTTCGTCTTTTTTATAACATATTTTGATCCTACCAGATGGAGACCCTCGGCAGGATAATCAACAACCCATGTAACAGTTCTCAGTCCTTTGTCTTGTGTTTCGCTTTCCAATTTTCCCTGCGTAATGATATTAAAACTGTCGGGGCAGGTAACCTGAAGATGAAAATTGGCTAAATCCTTTGGTAAAGCCGGATACCAGAAGTAAGATGGACTGACAAAAACGCCTTTTTTGCCAATATATCCATTGACCTGGTAGGCAATATATTCCCTCGAAAAAGCCGCCCGGTCAACAGAGTCGGTTGCTACAAGCTGATAATTTAGCTTTAAACGACCTTTCTGAACGGGATTGGGAAGCGTTATTATTAATTCTGCTGCTTCTTTGAATTCCTTTTGAGTGGTTTCATCGATATTTTTGACATAGGACTGGAGATTAAAGTTTTTATTGATTTCTAAATTTATAGATTGACCCTCGAATTGAGCAGTATCAATTTTAATGTTTTTGTTTATCAGAAATGTAAACTGGTTTTGAGGTACTTTTGATTGAAAAGAAAGTATATCTTCAATTTTTAATAAATGTTCGCCGGGGTTAATTTTGATTTTAAGTTGATGTTGTTGAATTTTGTGGTTTATCTGGATTTTTTTATTAGATGTTGAGCAGGCAACTATGAATAACAAGGAAAATAACATGAAATACCGGAATTTCATATCCACTCCTTTTATTTGTTTTTGGCTTTTCTGGATAGATCTCCAACTTGTTTTATGTATTGAGAATCTTCGGGCAGGTAACGACGCATATAATTTCGGCTAATCTCCCAAAACTTTCTGGCAGCTTCAATCTTATTCTGAATAAATGCTAAATTTCCTTTTGACCAGTAAATATTCGCCATAACTTCATCCCAGTTCTCGAATTTAAGGCTCATTTCGTTAAACAAGCTGTCACCGAAAACATAGCGGTGTTCTTGCTCAATATAATGTTCAACAGCTCTGTAACCTTTTAGATCATAAGGATTGTTTAGAAGCATTGCTTTTAAAACTTTTTCTGCCTCGATAGTGTCTTTATTTGCCTGGTAATATTGGGCGAGATCAATGTAGGCTTCTTGAACATCAGGTAAAATTTCGATACATTCTTGAAGACATTCCACAAATTTATCAACATCTCCTAAAGCTTTGAGAGCGAGAGCAGCCAGTCTTATTGCTTCGTATTTTAAATAAACATCAGCAGGTTCAAAAAAATTAATTGATCGTGTAGCATTCAAATAAGCCTGGGTATATTGTTTTTTTCGATAACAGATTTCTGCCAGTCGAAAATAGGAAAGCGCATTAGGTATTTCTTTACTAATGTTTTTTAAATAATATTTTTTGGCTAAGTCCAAACGATTTAATTTTAAATAATAATCTCCTAACCAGTTGAATAAGTCCGGGCTGCGAAAACCCAATTTCTCAGCTTGATCGTAATATTCAAAAATTTTTGTTTCAAGATCTTTGATTTTCTCAATATCTATAAAATCAATATTACTGAAGTCCTGAAGTTGTATGTCATAATAATCACCTAATAGTTTAAAAGCCCAACTGTTATTGGGGAATTGGCTGATTACCCAGTTGAGAAGACGTTGTGGATGGCGTAAACGAGCAATTTTTATGCTTTTTAAACTGTCTGATTCATTCTTTTCAGGTGAAAGATCGGCATCTTTAAGGAAAAATATATCATAATTTTCATGTCTGAAAAAATGTTTTAAGCCATTGTCGACCATCCAGCAAATAAGTATTGGTTTCATCCCTTCCTTTTTCATCCGATCGTCTAACAAAAAATGAGCGGTGGCAAATTGATTTTGATCTATCAAATTCTTGAGTTGTTGAAAGAAAAAAATGCTATCTTCATTAACTTCTTGAGACATAATTATCGTAGGAAAAAACATTAGGAAATAAAAACTAAAAATCTTCAGAAAGGTTATTTCTTTCTTGATGAATTCTTTCAAGTTAAAATTTATCTTTTTGTTTAAATTTGAAGATAGCATGATACTTTAATTATATTTTTATGTAAAGCAAAATATACAAAAACTTTACTAAGTTCACCTTTCACTCTGTATTGCTAAAATATCTTAAATAAAAATATTGTTTTGATAAAAGTAAACTATTAATAATGAATAATTTTAAAATAGTTATTTTTATAATCTACTGTTTATAACCAATTTTTCTTAAAAATTCTTTTCTTACTTTTATGTCATCTTCTGTCTCAATGCCAAGTGGAGAAAATCCATCTACAACTCCTAATACGGCGTTTCCCTGTTCAGTTTCGGCAACGATTACCTTGGTAGGGTTTGCTGTGGCGCAATAAATTCGGCATACTTCCGGTACCATCTTTATAGCGTTTAGCATGTTAACTGGAAAAGCGCCTTCGATAAAAATGATAAAAGTATGACCTGCGCCAATTTTTTTTGCATTATTTTTTGCCAATTCTATTAATTTTTCGTCATTTCCTGTCCAGCGAACTAATCTCTCTTGTGACGCTTCGCAGAAAGCAATGCCGAATTTAACTCCAGGAACACTCTGTACTACCGCTTCATAAAGGTCTTCCACTGTTTTGATAAAATGGCTGTGGCCAAATATAAAATTTAAATCTTCAGGCTTATCAATATCGACAACTTTTAATTCCATCTTGCCTCCTTTATTATTAAATAAATAGGGGTCAAATATATAATTATTATAAATCCTATGCAATATGGTTTATTAGAGAAAAAGTAAGTTATATAAAGTAATTTTCTATTTCGTGAATTTGTTTATTTTAAGCTGACCACTTGCGAATTTTTGTGATATTTCTAAGTATTTTTCTTTTGTACCAATATCAATCCAAATTCCTTGGTGTATAAAAGCGAGAATTTTTTCACCATTTGCTAATGCTGGGCGGTAAAATGTGTCTAAAATGGAAGAAGGACTTTTTTTAAGATATTTCCGTGCATCTGGGGATAATATCTGAATTCCAGTGAAGATCCCTGTATTTTTTGTGTACTGAACAGGTTTCCCTTTTGGTAAAAAATCAATAATTTGCTGGTTTCGAAAATGGACCAGGTTGTATTCTCTAAAATTGGACGAAGGTACAACTACCATACAAGCCATTGATTGATTTTGAATAAAGAATCTAAAAACATCTTTTAATGAAATATCGCATAAAATATCGGAATTAATTACAAGAATTGTTTCGTTATTGAAATATTTTTCTGCGTGGGCTATGCCTCCACCGGTTCCCATTAACTCTTTCTCTTCGCTAAAATATATTTGCAAATTAGTAAATGTAGATGAAGCAATATGTTTCTTAATCAAATCCTTTTTGAAGTGAATATTTATGATCACTTTCTTAATACCTGTATTTTTGAGTTTCTCCAAAATCAAATTAAGTACTGGTCTGTTGGCAATGGGCAAAAGCGGTTTGGGCATCCTGTGACTGAGTTCACCCATACGAGTTCCATATCCTGCTGCCATTATCATTGCTGTTTTAATGGATTCCTGTTTGCTCATATTAAGCTCAATATTATATATTGACAATATATTTGTTTTAATTAATAATAAAATATATATTCACAATCGAATCAAAGAAATCAAGGAAAATTCAAATGAAAAGAATTTTGATTACTGGAGGTGCTGGATTTCTGGGTTCACATCTGTGCGATAGACTATTGAATCAGGGGCACGAAATACTATGCCTTGACAATTTTTTTACAGGATATAAAAGGAATATTCTTCATTTGATGGATAATCATCGTTTTGAATTGATTCGACATGACATTACTCAGCCTATACTTCTGGAAGTAGACCAGATTTACCATTTTGCGTGTCCCGCGTCACCGGTTCATTATCAATTTAATCCGGTGAAGACAATTAAAACCAACGTTATGGGCACCATCCATATGCTGGGTTTGGCCAAACGTGTAAGGGCACGTATTTTATTAGCTTCTACCTCGGAAATTTATGGTGATCCAAAGGTTCATCCCCAACCTGAAAATTATTGGGGGCATGTCAATCCCATTGGTATCCGTAGTTGTTATGATGAAGGAAAACGAGTGGCTGAAACATTGATGATGGACTATCACAGGCAGAATAAAGTAGATATTCGGATAATCCGTATATTTAATACCTACGGTCCTAGGATGGCTCCAAATGATGGTCGAGTGGTGAGCAACTTTATTTTGCAAGCCTTACGGGGAGAAGACCTTACTGTTTATGGTGAAGGTACTCAAACACGTTCTTTCTGTTATGTAGATGATTTGATTGATGGGACGCTAAAAATGATGGAAAATGATGGCTTTATTGGTCCAGTAAATTTAGGGAATCCTACCGAATATCGCATTATTGATTTAGCGAAATTAATTATTGATCTAACTGGTTCTTCTTCTAAAATTGTTTTTCGTCCTTTACCCCATGATGATCCTACTCAAAGACAGCCAGATATTCGTTTAGCAAAAGAAAAATTGGGCTGGGAGCCGAAAGTGCCCCTTGAAAAAGGTTTGAAAAAAACAATTGAATATTTTGATAAATTACTTAAAAGAGAAAAAATTTGAATCTATCTAAAAATATTGCACGAACATTTTCGAATTGGTCATTATACCGATATTGTGGGCGGAAAAGGTTGTACAGTAATTTTATCTTCTGAAGGGTTTAATGCTTCCGCTTATGCCAGAGGGAGTGCTTCGGGAACAAGAGAATTTGCTCTGCTTTCCCCTCACCGGAAGATTGAAAAAATTCACGCTTTACTTTTTACAGGTGGCAGTGCTCTGGGTTTCTGGAGTTATGTGATTTTTAAAGGGAAAAGGTATGGGGTATAGCACCTTTTTCATGTTCTATTCTTATTGTTCCTGCAGCAGTCATATATGATTTATATACTAATTTTCCGGGCGTTGAACAAGGTTATGAAGCATGTATTTCTGTCAAAGTGAGTTTGAAGTTACAAAGAAATGTTGGTGTAGGAAATGGAGCTACGGTAGGTAAATAGGTGAGTTTGGATTATATGATGAAAGGTGGTTTAGGTATTGCCAGAATTTAGAAAGAGGAGCTTGAAGTTGTGGCTATTGCAGTAGTGAATTCTATTGGTGATATAGTCGATGTTGGCGAAAAGATAATTGCAGGAGCGTGGAATGGAAAACATTTTCTAACCTAGAATAATCCAGAAGAGCGCTGGCAGAACCTAAATGTGGGTTTTAATCAGAACACCATACAGATGGCTGTCCTTACCAATGCGAATTTGAATAAAACCAATTATATAATTTAGCTGAAAAAGCCCACAATGAAATAGCCAGGGCAATAATTCCAGTGCATATACTCTTTGATGGCGATATCATTTTTACTCTCGCTTCAGGTGATGTATCATTCGATTTTCATGAGATTACTGAAATATCTATTGAAACTAATTAAAAATGCCATCCTTCATACCGTTTCAAAGGCTGTACCTCTGGGTGAAATTCTATCAACCTCA
This sequence comes from uncultured Calditrichaceae bacterium, assembly GCA_964387645.1. Classification (GTDB taxonomy): domain Bacteria; phylum Calditrichota; class Calditrichia; order RBG-13-44-9; family RBG-13-44-9; genus CAYLYM01. Next base: position 26,718 of record CAYLYM010000033.1, read on the forward strand.
TCAATTAAATCAATCTAATCGACCTGAACAAAAAATATTTGCATTAAATAAGCCAGAGATTGTCTATTTATTGTTCATTCAGAGGTTTAAAAGGTGTATATTATTGATAAATTATGATTCAACCAGCCGGAGTTCCCACTCGATTTTTTTGACTACTTCAATTTTACGCAATTTGTTAATGAATTCCTGTTCGGACTGAGCGTTATGAAGATGCGATCTGACATTTTTATCTTTGAGTAGAATAGCAAGGTTAGCTAGTATTTGTAAATATTGGCGTCTCCGGGTTGTTGGACATATCACAGCGAAAATCAGACTTACAGGTTGACCGTCGAATGCTTCAAATTGTATTCCTTTGGTACTGCGATATACAGCTATTGCCATTCGTTGAATATTGGTTGAAAGAACATGAGGTATGGCAATTCCAGAACCAATACCTGTGCTAAATGTGCTTTCCCGAGTATAAAATTCCTCTATCAATTTGTGGTAATTCTTGACATAGCCATTCTCATAAAATGTAGAACCAATTTCCTGTAGTACTTCTTCTTTAGACTCTGCCTGCCCGTCCAGGATAATCAGTTTAGGATCCAGGAAAGGACTGATTGAAACAAATGGAAATTTATCATTTTTATTAATATCTTTTAATAACACCAGGTCTTCTTCACTCAAATGACGTTTCCGTTGATAGGCTGTGGAGAAAATGATAGGGGGTCTTTCTATCTCTGTTGTCTCCTGAAAATTTATCTCGAAATTTTCCAGTTCAGTTTTTACAACTGAGATAAAATGATTCGTCGGTGTATCTAATAGAACAAGTTTTCCTTGTTGTTCAGCTCGCATAAGCAAAACTTTGAGGATACCAAAAGCCATTTTTCTCAACGATTCTAAACTCTGGTTGCGATGTATACGTACCTCTAAATCTACTTGAGCCATGCAATTCAGTCCGAAACGGCTCTCAATGTCTACCATCAATCCGGTTTCTACCCCATAACCTGTAAAGAAAGGAACTCGTTCCAATAATTCGCGACGTCCGGCATATTCCCCAGCTAATGGCTGATGGAACATGGCCAGTTGAGGAAACATCAGGTTAAAGAAGGGTTTAACCAATATTTCAGTTACTCGACCGCCACCGGTGGGCTTGAGCTTTCCGTTAATTTCAATCGGTCTTCTGTAGAACCCTTTTACAAAAGAAATATCGTGATGAAATAGAAGCGGACCTACCAGTCCTTTAACAAAACGAGGGTGAATGTTTCGAATATCGGTGTCTAACCAGATGACAATATCTCCATTGGCGATATAGAGACTTTTCCAGAGATTTTCTCCTTTGCCACAGTAATTTCCAAATTCAGGTAAAATTTCACTACTTTGAAATACTTGTACGCCCTGTTTTTTAGCTATCTCCTGAGTACCATCTGTTGAGCCACTATCGATCACAACAATTTCATCAAGCAAAGGAACTTTATCATGCAGGGATTTCTTTAAGGTTTTAATGATTTTTCCAATTGTTTTTGCTTCGTTTAATGCAGGTAGGCATAAACTAATAATATGTTTTCCATATTTCTTTTTTTTTAATAATTCGATTGGATCTGAGAATTGATTATGAGAAAATGTACGTAATTGTAACCAATTTTCAGGATGCATAGTCCCCCTTCTTTTTTTGTTATCGACAAAAATCCTTTTACTATTTCCCTATCGCTACAAGGACAAGTCTTAAAACAGGTCACAAAATTTTAGAATTTCAACAATATTTATAACTTAAATTAACTGAATCAGTTCCGAAGAAAAAAATTATTTTAAGAGTAAAATTTTATTTTAAACAGACCCGATATTCAGTTTAAAAAATTGTTAATTAATTTTTCTTAATATTTAGTCACTTCTTTAAAAGAATTAAAAAATTAATGTGTAGTTATTTTAAAAATAATAGAGAATGGTAGAGAGTTATCCAGGCTGAATATTTCAAATTTGAGAAAAATTAGTGTTGAAATAATGAACAATAAGAAGTGTGAAAATAGACATACCAGTAATAGTAATATAAAATTATTTTGTCTAATTTGTTAAAATTTAAAAAATTATGTATGGTAGTGAAATATAAAAATTTGAGAAAATAAGCTGGCATAGAAATTGTATTACATAATTTTAAAATTATTTAGGTAATAACAATGTTAGTTTCTCGGGAATCTATTCAACGTATTTATGATTTTCAAAAAGATAAGTCAAAAGAATTAAAAAGACCAGTAACTTATTCAGAAGCACTGGCCTTGTGGTTCTCTCAAAGCCAAATTGTGAAAAAGGTGAAAAACAGAAAGCAAAAAGCAGCAATTCAGGATATAAATTTTTACTAAGGAGTAAAAGATGGCGGAAACAAATGATTATCAACAAAAACAAATAAATGCTATCCATCTTTATTATAATCATATTCGCAAAAAGCACGATGATAATATCACGTTAAAAGAAGTGGTGATTTCGTGGTTTACCGAGGGGCATGCAGAAAAATTTAGAGAAGATTATTTAAAAAATAATTCAATTTTAATATAAAAACTTCATAGGGCCTCCAAATTTCATGGATGATTAGTTCTCCTCCTATCGGGTAGACTGGCACTTCAAGTGTCAGTCTACTTTTTTGTACCGAAAAATTGTGCTATTAATCGCCGATTTCTTGATCGATTATCAAAATCAATAAATACCAATTGTTGCCAGGTCCCAAGTAATAAACGTTTTTCTTTAAAAGGAATGGTAAAGGTGGGTTTAATTAAAGCAGAACGTAAATGAGCATATCCATTTCCATCATGCCAGGTTTTGTCGTGTTCGTAATGTTTATTTTGCGGTATGATATTTTCTAAGAATTCTGGTAAATCTTTCAAGAGACCTGGTTCATATTCTATAGTGGTCAAACCGCCGGTGCTCCCCGGGACAAAAACAGTAACTTGCCCCTCTTTAAATCCGGTTTCGATAAGAAGTTCCTGTAAATAAGGAGTAATGTCGATAATATGCGTAAATCCTTTAGTATGTAAATGAATTTCTTGAGTAGAAATCTCAACCATTTTTCTTCTTCAATATTTTTTTTAAGTCATAACTGGGTGAATTAGGAAGATCGCGACATTCGAAATAAATGCCTTGATTTATTAAGTTCTTGAATACTCTGATTTCTTCCGGAGAAAGAAAAAGATAGGGTAAAAATTCTTTTCTGTCTTCACGAAAATGAATGCCACCTACATTCACTTTTTCAATTTTTAAACCTGCTTTAACCAATTTTTCGAGCTCAAAAGGTGATTTTAGTAAAACCATTACAATCTTATTGTTCTCGATCCATTTTGGGAGTTCTTTTATAGTATCTTGCGAAGTTAAAATTTTTGTTGGAATCGTTGGTGGTGCCGCTAAAAGGAGTAGGTCTCTTTCCCAATCCATTTTGGCAATCTCATCATCGCAAACGATGAGAGTTTTTATAGGGAGCTGCCCACACCATCCAATAATAACTTGACCATGAATTAATCTATCATCTATACGCCATATAATGTTTGACGTTTGCAATTATACTCCTACCTGAATTTATACCTAACCGATCTCCACTCATAAAAATAAAAACAACAATTGAAACAATGCTATATAAAATTTTTCTAATATATATTAAAAATAAGAAAAATAAAAGTGATTTACGCATCAGAATTTGCTTCTTCGTAATATAAATTATTTATTTTAGATCCATTATTTAACATCTTAATATTCAATTTGGAATATAACTTATGGTTTTGATTTTGATCAATTTTTTATTGCCATTGGTAGAGTCAAATGAACAGATAACCCGCCTTTTGAATTATTTTCTGCCCATATTTTGCCACCATGACTCTCTACAATGATTTTACAAATATAAAGTCCTAATCCATACCCTCTTGTTCTATGTTTTTCCTGCTTAACCTTAAAATATTTGTCAAATAAATTAAGTAATTGTGATTCTGGTACACCACCACCACTATCACTAACTGTAATGAGAACAAAATTATTCTGGTACAGTCTTGCACTAATTTCAATACATGAATTTGCGGGAGAATATTTTATCGCATTGATAACAATATTGTTGAGAGCACGTTGTATTTGGTAGTCATCTCCATATAAATTTAAAACTTTTTTTGATATATTTTTTCGAATTTTAATGTTTTTTCGGTCTGTCTTTACCCAATTATTAATTAAAATAGCTTCGACTAATTCGGGGAAGTTTAAATTTTGCTTCTGAATCAGATTACTCTGTTGTTTTTGATAATAAACCTCATTCAAATCTTCTAACATATCTAAAGCTAAGTCTCCCATATCCATAGCTTTTTCTAAAATATTTTTTTGTCCTTCATTGAGTACACCGAATGTATCATTCAGTAACAGTTCAAGATACCCAATCAAACTATTCAAGGGGGAGCGAATATCGTGTATTAACATACTGCTTAGTTCAGTTTCTGCTTTGTTTCTTTGCAATATTTTATTGGCCTCTCTTAAGAAAAGCACAAGAGGTATCTGATCAACATGGGAATCTACATAAAAGACAGGGAAATTAGTATTTAAAGATCTTGAAGATGGTTTTCTAATAATTATTATGAACGCTTCCAATTGTTTTTTATTTAATGAATTCAAGAATTTATCGAGATGAAAAGATGTTGCAAGATCATCGATAACGTAACAATCAGCCTTGAAATTTTCTAATGATTTATCACGCTCTGAAATGGGTTTAAAATGTTTTACTGAGTATTTTTCATCCTTTAGAATTTTTGAGTATTTTAGATAGAAATTTTTATTATTTGATATAATTAAAGCACAGTTTGTTTTTTTTATAATATTATAATAAAGTTAATCCTTCCTGAACTGTGGTTGTCGTTTTTCTAAAAAAGCTTGAATTCCTTCCTTCACATCTTGAGTTGCGCATAAATTTCCAAATAATTCAGCTTCTAAGTTTAAGCCAGCGTCTAGGTTCATTTCCAAACCATCAGATGTAGCTTGTAAAATTGCCCTTATTGCCAATGGTGCATTACTTATGACTTTGTTTGCAATTTCTATTGTTCTTGCCATCAGTGTTTCTGGTGGCACTACTTCGTTCACCAATCCAAATTCCAGAGCTTGTTGGGCAGTTATTAATTCTCCGGTTAGCAAGAGTGCAAGAGCCCTAGTACTTCCTATTAGTCTGGGAAGCCTTTGAGTTCCACCATAACCAGGTATAATTCCTAATTTTACTTCAGGTTGACCCAATTTGGCATTTTCGGAAGCAATACGTAAGTGACAGGCCATTGCCAATTCACATCCTCCACCTAAAGCATAACCGTTAATCGCTGCTATAACAGGCTTTTTCATTTTCTCTATAAAACGGAAAACTTTTTGTCCCCGCAAAGAGAAAATACGGCCTGAAATATCGTCATGTCTTTTAATTTCTTCAATATCAGCACCAGATGCAAAGGCTTTATTTCCCTTTCCCGTAATAATGATAGCGGCAACATTTTCGTCTTGCTTCAATTTTTTACAAACCTGAAAAAGTTCTGTAATCGTTTCGGCGTTCAATGCGTTTAATTTTTCTGGTCGATTGATAGTTAAAGTTGCTATTTGATTTTTTACTTCTAACAATAAATTTTTATGAGACATTTGCCAGCCTCCTTTTCAAGATTAAACAAGTTCTACCAGGCTTTGATTTCCTAGTATAAACCTGTGTGTACGTGGTTTTCCCCTAGCTTTGGTAATCTCCACTTCCGAACCTAAAATGCTGCTTTCAATTCGAATACCGACATTTTCGATTTTACAGTGATCAGCCACAATGCTAAATTCAATTTCGCTATTACGGACAATACAATCATGGTAAATTGAGGTATAAGGACCTATATAACTGTTTTCAATAATAGTATTTTCTCCAATAATCGCCGGACCCCGAATATGGCTATTAATTATTTGGGAATTTTTTTGTAAGATAACAGTTCCAGCTAAGTGAGAAGATTTATCAACCTGGCCGGTAGATTTTGCTTTCAGGTTTGAAAGTACCAATCGGTTTGCTTCCAATAAATCGCTAGGTTTTCCGGTATCTTTCCACCAACCCGTTATTTCGGAGTAAGTAATTTTGTATCCTTTATCAATAAGATATTGGTGAGCATCCGAGATTTCCAGTTCACCTCGCGAACTTGGTTTAATTGAATTAACAGCCTCAAAAATGGTGTAATCGTAAATATAAATTCCAGCTACTGCAAAATCGCTTTTGGGTTGTGCCGGCTTTTCTTCTACACGGATTATTCGATTCCCTTTGATTTCTGGCACGCCAAACCGCGATGGATCCGGAACTTTTGCCAGAGTTAAATGACAATTACATTTATCTGCTTTAAATTTTTCTATGAAATGTTTTACTCCGCCAACAACCATATTATCCCCAAGATAAAAAATAAAAGGCTCGTCTTTTATGAAATCCTGGGAAATTTTTACTACATGAGCTAAACCTAATGGTGCTTCCTGAGGTATATAATGAATATTTACACCCCATCGTTCTCCATTTCCGATGGCCTTTGGTACATCATCGCTGTCGGCATTGATAACAATCCCTATTTCTTTTATTCCTGCTTCTGCTACAGCTTCTATGGCATAGTGAAGAATTGGTTTATTCGCTATAGGTATTAAGTGCTTATTTTGTGTATGCGTTATTGGCCTTAAACGAGTACCTTTTCCTCCGCTAGTGATTAAAGCTTTCAATGTCTCCTCCGTTTTGTTTAAAATTTTACTTTGTTTTATATAAAAAGTTGAGATAAATATCAATATTTTTAATTCATATATTTAAAGTACGCTAAATTTTTGTATTTTCCAATAGTCATAAGTAGCCAGTTTAAACAAGTCAGCTACATAAATTTATGATTTTTATTTTAAAAAAATTTCTATCTTAAATTGGTAAAATTTTTAGCCTATATGTACTTTTTTTGAATTTTAATGCGAAACAATTTGTTTTTGAAACATCCTCCATTTTTTGAGCTTGATACAAGTATTATTAATTGTTTAATAATAACCCGTTGTACTAATTAAATCAAAGCATGTTTGACATGATTTAATTCATTTTT
>CAYLYM010000034.1:0-33251 GCA_964387645.1 uncultured Calditrichaceae bacterium
AGGAATAAATCAACACAGGGGAACGATTGTATATTCTTGTATCCGGAAGGTGAAAAAAATAACACAATAATACGAAAATCAGGTCTGGCTTTTTTGAATTGTACGAGAAAGGGTTTAATGTGTTCAAATTCTCCCATAGAGGCACAGTGAACTACCATTAATGGATCTGATTTGAACTTAAATCCAGATTTTCTTAAGTTATGATGAATCCAATAACGGCCAACAATAGCTAATCGAAGCTTCTGATTAAAAATAGCCCCCAAGTGGCATAAAACAAAAAAAATTGGGACAAAAATCAAATTGTAGATAATGAAAATAATTATGTTCATTTTTTACAAATAATTAATAATTAGAATTATTAAAAAAATTTCCATTATGAAGAAGAATCTCACCGAGTTTTAATCAATTCATACGGAGCTGCTCTCAAGCTTAAATAAATATTCACATAATTTTGGTATCGTTCCTTAAAAATTTCTTCTTTTTCCACAGCTTTCTTTACAGCACAACCGGGTTCTTTCAGGTGTAAGCAATTATTAAATTGACAATTTTTTTCATAGGCAGCAAATTCAACAAAATATTTTTTCAGATCATTCTGGAAAATATTCCACAATCCCAACTCTCTTATTCCTGGAGTATCAATCACGTATCCACCAAAAGAGAGTGGATAAAGTTGAACAAATGTTGTGGTGTGAATGCCTTTTTTTGTGTGCTCACTGATGGGGGATATTTTCAGGTCCAGACCAGGCTCAATGGATTTAATTAACGAACTCTTCCCCACACCAGAATGTCCCACTAAAGCACTCACTTTGTTTTTTAATACCGAAATCAACTTATTAGCACCGAATCCTGTTATTGCAGATGTAAAAAATAGCGGATAACCCAATTTCATGTACCATTGGCGGTAAGACTCAAATTCCTCAGGGGAAGATAAGTCAATTTTGTTAATACATATAACTGCCTTAAGATGATTATGTTCAGCAATCACCAGATAGCGATCCAGAAGGCCGGATTTGAAAGGCGGTTCCTTTGCGGACATAATGATCAGAATCTGATCAATATTTGTCGCAATGATGTGTTCCCGATACGCTTTCCCTTCTACAGCACGACTTAATTTTGATCGACGCTCCAAAATTTTTTCAATAACACCATCAGTAGAAGATGTACGTCGAATCTGTACATCATCACCGACCTTTACTGACATCATTTCTTGATTTGGAGCGCCTGCTAATTTACCTCTAATTGTACAGATGACAATACTTCCATCAATATCTACCCAATAATGCCTCCGGGTTACCTTAATGACTTTTCCAATTTCATTACCTTTTTCACGCATAATATTCCTATTTTTATTTAGACCAGAATTTTTCTAAAAAATCCCAGTAGTGCTAAATGTACAATTTTAGATAGGATTTCGATATAATTAATGAAAATAAAATTATCTCAGATTTATAAAAATTTTGAATGGATTGCATATGGCTAAAATAAAATTCTCTTCTTTCCCTTTTTCAGATTGGGGCCGCGATGAAGATCGCATTGTTCGGTAGGATGGTATTTAATATTAAATACCTCATCCAGAACATTTGGGCAGTAATTGGTAGCCAATTTACCACTATCGGCGCATATCTGTAATCGAATAACTTCGGGAGGTTGTTTAAAAGATTCATCGGGAAGCTTTAATGTTTGGTAGACACGTTTCATGAAATCTGCCCAGAAAGGTAGTGCAGCCACTGCTCCACTTTCTCCATTACCTAATGTTAACAATGGATCGTCTAAACCAACCCAGACACCTGCGGTGAGAAAAGGAGTAAAACCAACGAACCATGCATCGGTAAAATTATTTGTTGTACCGGTTTTTCCGGCTGCAGTTTTGGTAAATCCATACTTCCAGCGAGCACTGCCTCCGGTGCCGCTATTAATGACTGTTTCGAGCATGTTTGTCATAAGGTAAGCAGTTGCACGGCTTAAAACTTCCCGCCGTTTAGTAGAAGCACGATATATCACGTTGCCAAAACGGTCTTCGATTCGCGTAATGGCAATTGGTTCAACCCGAATTCCCTGATTGGCAAAGACACCGTAGGCAGAGACTAACTCCAGTGGAATGACTTCAGAGCTCCCGAGTGCTAAAGTTGGGAAAGGTCTTAGTGGGGTACTAATTCCCATTCGATGGGCGTACTCTGCCACCACCGAAGGACCAATTTCCTGTATAAGCCGCACAGCGACCATATTTATGGAATTTCGTAAACCTTCTCTTAATGTAGTTAAACCACCGAACTTTTTATTATAGTTTTCTGGATCCCAGCGCGTGCCATCTGGGTTAATTACCACCACTGGTTGGTTTAAAAACTTGTCAACTGGAGTATATCCGTTATCGAGAGCTGCTGTATAGAGAAACGGTTTAAATGCTGATCCCGGTTGTCTTTTAGCCTGAACCGCTCTGTTGAACTTAGATTCGCGAAAATCACGGCCACCAGTCATGGCTAATATATGACCATTTTTGTGGTTAAGAGCAACAAAGGCAATTTGAACTTTCGCTTTCTCAGCAAAGACTGAATCTGGTATTTCGTTCTTTTCTTTCCATCTTTGCAATTTCCTGATAACCCGTTCCTGTAATTGAGGTAAATACTTGGCAACAGCAGAATCCATACAAGCCTGGATTTTGGTATTTAGAGTGGTGTAAATATTTAAGCCATCTTCATAAATATTAACACCCAATGAATCTTGTAAAGCATTTAGTTTTTGGCGAACATATTCCGTAAAATACGGAGCTATTTTACTTTGTTGTTGAAATTCATTTATTTTTAATGGAAGTTGACTCAAACTATCATATTGTGCTTTTGTTAAATATCCAGTTACATACATATTTCGAAGAACTAAATTCCGACGAGCCAATGCTCTTTTGGGATGATTAATAGGTGAATAATATGCCGGGGATCGGAGTAAGGGAATAAGCGTGGCGCTTTCTTCTATGGTTAAATCCTGAACATCTTTATTGAAATATTTTTTAGCTGCAGCTTGAATTCCATAAACACCATGACCAAAATATGAAACGTTTAAATACATCTCTAATATTTCTTGTTTTGAATAAGTGCGCTCTATCTGAATGGCAGTAAGAATTTCCCGAAGTTTTCGATTTATTGTTTTTTCGAAGGTTAAAAATAAATTACGAGCAAGCTGCATGGTAATGGTACTAAAACCCTGACTGAACCGCAAGGATGTTAAATTTACGAATATTACCTTCGGAATTCGACGGATATCTACTCCCCAGTGATCATAAAAACGGCGATCCTCGGTAGCTAAAAGCGCCTGGATAGTATGTTCAGGTATTCTTTCAATAGGCACGTAAACACGTTTGTAGCGGAAAAGTTCGTGGATTAATTCCCCATCTTCAGAATAAATTCGCGAAACTAATGCTGGATCAATATTTTCTAATTGTGTTAAAGCAGGCAAACCACTTAATAAGAAGATAAAATAAGCAATGAAAAAAATCAGAAAAAAACAGGTAAGTAAAAGAAATTTTCTTCTCTTAATTTTTTCCCAGAGACTTTTCTGTTTCTTAAGCTTTTCTGCCCTCTGTTTCCATTCTTCTATGGGATTGTTAGGACCGGCTTCTACCATAAATTTAAATTTTCAAATTGGAACTTACACTATATAATTTAATTTAATATATCATTAGAAATTAGAAATATTGCAAAATTAATGCAAGCTATTTTTGTGAAGGCAGATTTTGACATTAGAAAATTATAATGATTTCTTAAATGATAAGTTTTACTTTTCTCTTGTTAAAATCAGATTATCACGGTTATATTGTTTTTTTATAATAAACAAATAGTGTTAGATATGAAATTACACAAAATTATTTTTATTATGTTTTTTATCCTCCTCGTAGTTGGATGTGCTTCTAAGTCAAAAGTCGTTTTAAGACCAACCCCAATGAAAAGTCCAGCTGATTTTGAAAAGGCATATTGTTACTATTTAAATGGAGCTCTTTTTGATTTTCAGGATCAGTATGAAAGGGCATTGATTGAGTATTTCCAGGCTTTACTTTATGATTCCGCCTCTGCTCAGATCCATAAAGCTATTGCCCGCGATCTAATGCGTTTACAGCGCTATGAGACGGCAGTGGAGTATTTAAAAAGATCTTATAAGTTGAATCCCAATGATCAGGAAACTTTAAATTATTTAGGTGAAGCCTACTATAATTTGGGAGATTTTAGGAAATCTGTTGCCTATTTTGAAGAACTACTAGAACTAAATCCCTATAATACATTCGTTCAGAACAATTTGCTCTATCTTTATTCACAATTAAAAATGGCTGATAAGCAGTTTGAGTTTTATCGTAAAATGATGGAAATTTATCCAGGCGATATCGAAAGAGCTTTACAGTACGCTTTGATGGCTATCCGGCAAAAAAAATGGGACGAGGCTGAAAAGGTTTTATCTACCATAGTTCGAGAAGATTCTACTCAATTAAATGCCTATTTTGTGTTGGGAAATTTATTCGAGATAAAAAAGGATACCGCCAGAGCTGTTCAAATTTACAAAGATATTCTCAAACGTGATCCGAATAATAGCGAAGTATTAGGCAGGATTTATCGTATTTATCGAATTCGCAAAGATTGGAAAGAACTGGAAAAAATCTATAAACCGTTAGTTTCTGGCAACAAAGAAAATTTTCAAGCACGATTAATTCTTTCTGAAACTTATTATTTTCAAAAAAAATATGCGGATGCTCGCTCTTTATTAGAACCGATATTAAATAATGAAAATTATAGGCCAGCAGCATTGGAGTTATTGGGAAGAATCGCCTTTGATGAGAAAAAATTCGACCAGGCAGAAAATTATTTTTCTTTACTGACAAAAGAAAATGCCAAAAACAGATTTGGTTGGATCTTTTTAGCTATCATTTATAACCGACAGAAAAAATACGATCAAAGTATCGCTACTTTGCGGCAGGCACTTACCATTCATAAAGAGGATCCCAGCCTTTTAGGACTTTATGGATCAACTCTTAATGAAATGGGATTAAGCCAAGAAGCAATAGAACCTTTGAAAAAAGCTTTAGAATTGAATCCGGACGATATGAGTACCCTAGCCAGTTTGGCCGCTGTCTATGATAAATTGAAAATGTGGGAAAAATCCGATTCACTTTATGAAGAGGCGCTGAAAAAAAATCCTGATGATCCCCTTCTTCTTAATAACTACAGTTACTCATTAAGTGAGAGGGGTATTCGACTCTACGAAGCCCTCTCGATGGTAAAAAAAGCTCTGCAAATTGATCCTGATAATGGAGCTTATCTGGATACTATTGGTTGGATTTATTTCAAGTTGGGAGATTATCAGAAAGCACTCAAATATATTCAGAAAGCCGTAGAAGCTCGCGATGATAGTAGCGAAGTGATGGAGCATCTTGGGGATGTCTATTTCAAACTCGGTGAAAAAGAACAAGCACAGAAGTACTGGCAAAAGGCATTGGAAATGGATCCAGAAAATCAGGAATTGAAGCAGAAGATAAAAGATTTATGAAATATCTCTATGGTTTTTTTTATGTTATTGGGATATTACTTCTTACCAGTTGCTCTTCTTCATTGAGAAATCGAGCGGTTATTCATTTCCAATCTCTATCTGAATGGCCGGTACTATATGAAAAAAATTTTAATAACATAAAGAATTTACAGAGCAACACCAGATTAACAATCGAGAGTCCTGAACTTTCCACTTCTTTTAATGCTAAACTTATTTATAGCGCTCCTGATACATTTTTCCTCGAAGCCGGTGGCCCATTAGGAATTGACATAGGTAAGATTTTTGTGGGAAAGAACCGCTTTATTATTTATAATCAATATAACAATCAATTTTTAACAGGGTCACTTGATGATAATTATTATAATACATTCTTGCAAACAAGTCTGACTTTTAAACAAATTAAAAACGCCCTAATCGGATATGTTCCGCTGCCCGATAATATTCAGTTGGTAGATGAGCGACACGGTGTATTTCTAGCCTTGAATGATGGAAAAAAATGGCGCTTTGTGGTAAATACTAAAAGCGGATTGCTTGAATTACTTGAAATTTATGAAGAAAATCGCTTAATTCTGAAACAAGAATTTAAGCGGTATCAATTTTTAGCCGGGATCGCCTTTCCCACTCTTATACGCGTTGTTTTGCCGCAACGTACTGAAATGGTGTCTATTTTGCATAAAGATATTGTCATCAATGGTAGCCTGGATACCCGGGCTTACAAAATAGAAATTAGTCCAAAAGTTGATCAAATAATAGTGGATGGTTAACAATGTTCGATATTTCTATCGTTATTCCAGCCTTTAATGAGAGCAAATCTTTACCTGAATTATTATTACAAATTCAGGAGGCGTTCTTATCTACCACATATACTTATGAAATCATCGTGGTGGATGATGGGAGTACTGATAATACTCTGGAAGTACTCAAATCTTTAAAGGAACAGTTTAAGACATTGAAAATCATTTCCTTTAGAAGGAATTACGGTAAAAGTGCAGCTTTGTCCATCGGTTTTAAAACAGCCAGGGGGGAATATGTAATTACTATGGATGCCGATTTACAGGATGATCCTGCGGAAATTCCGAATCTTATTTCTAAAATTGAAGAAGGCTATGATCTGGTCTCGGGTTGGAAGAAGAAACGTCAAGATCCCTTAAGCAAGACGATACCTTCAAAGATTTTTAATTTTGTCACTTCGCGACTTACCGGAATTCGTATCCATGATTTTAATTGTGGACTGAAAGCTTATCGACGGAAGGTTATTAACGATTTACAGGTCTATGGCGAATTACATCGTTTTTTACCGGTCCTGGCACACTGGAATGGTTATCGAGTTGGTGAAGTGGTTGTTCAACATCACCCACGGAAATATGGAAAAACCAAGTTTGGTATTTCGCGTTTCTTCAATGGGTTTTTCGATTTAATTACCGTTTTGTTCATCACCCGCTACAAAACTACCCCTCTCCATATTTTTGGAATGTTTGGATTGGTTACTTCTTCTTTCGGTTTCCTTATAGAATTATATTTGACTATCCGTTGGTTCATGGGCGAAAGCATTCGGGGTCGACCCTTATTCTTCCTGGGTATTCTTGCCATAATTGTCGGTATTCAGTTTGTAGTCTTCGGTTTATTGGCAGAAATGCTCTCGGCACATTTTGCTGAGCGGGTAAACTATTCTATTAAAGAGAAGATTGAATGATAAACAAAAACCTACAGAATTTGTTTAAAGGAGAATGGAGCCAGGCAGTAGTTAAGTTCCAATATAGATGGATTCGAAATTATGGAGAAAAAATATCGGCTATATAGCGTTATTGTCCCATCTTACAATAGAAAAGAAGAAATTAGAGAATTGTTAGAATCCTTGCGTCAATTGGATTTTCCACGAGATAGAGTGGAAGTGATTATTGCCGATGATGGTTCTACTGATAATACCGCCGAATTAGTGGAATCCTTTCGAGAAAAATTTCCTTTCCCGCTGAAGTTTTATCATCAACAAAACAAAGGGCCAGGTGCCGCTCGTAACATGGGGATGCAGAAAGCTACGGGAGATTTTTTCATTTTTGTAGATAGTGATTGTACTGTTCCATCACACTGGTTAAAACAAATAGACCTGGAGTTGCATAAACATCAAGCGGATGCTTTTGGTGGTCCAGATAGCTTTCGGGAAGATTTTCCGCCCCTGCTGAAAGCCATTAATTATTCAATGACTTCTTTCATTACGACGGGTGGATTAAGGGGCCACAAAGGTAAGAAGCTGGCTAAATACTATCCCAGAAGTTTTAATATGGGTTTGTCCAGGAAACTACAGAAAAAAATTGGGGGATTTGGTTCTTTAAGGCATGGACAGGATATTGAATTCAGCAATCGAATCATTAAAAGTGGAGCCAAAGTTATTTATGTTGGAGAAGCACCGGTTTTTCATAAAAGGCGAACCAGCATTAGAAAATTTTTTCGACAGGTATTTAACTGGGGCGTTGCCCGGATAAACCTTTACAAAATAGATCGTTCGATGTTAGAACTTTTACATGCTGCCCCCGCTCTGGCTACTTTGTTGCTTTTTCTGCTGATTCTGGGTAGCATTTTATCATCACAATTCTGGCAAATTTCGCGTTGGCTTTTTATTTTCGGTTTATGTGTGTTGATCTTTTCAGGAATTCATGCAGTCATTCAATACAAGAATTGGCGGATGATTTACCTGGTTCCGATGATTATGCCAATCCAGGTTATCGGCTATGGACTGGGTTTTATTTTTGCTTTTTTTTACCGGGTGATTTTGGGTAAATCAGAATTCGTCGGATTTAAGAAACGTTACTATAAATAAAAATTTTGTCATTGTTATTTCCTTCGTCTCAAAAAATTTATCTTAAAATTTTTTATTCATCTTTTTTTACGATCAAAAATAGGTGCAACAATTCATTAAACATTATTATATTATATAGTTATGAAATATAGAGCAAAACTCGGAGACATTTCATGGGGAAAATTGTCAATCCGCACCAGATAATAGAAATGTTTTCAGGTATTATCTCTTACAAAAAGCAATTTGAAGAAATCTATGTCGATTTGACCATCAGCAAGTTATTCAGGATCAAAACTGCTGGAAGAATTGATTTCGGGGGTAGTGAATTTGAATCTGGACAATTGGAACCGATTCCTCCTGTAAAATTAAAACCTGAAGATGCGTATGGCTGGTGGGAATTACACGAAGGATATTTTCTTTTAGAATACAACGAGAAAGTTTCTTTACCCAATACGTTGATCGCTTTTCTTCAACCCCACCCGCATCTAACTTCTACTGGTTGTGTTCATCCCAGTCTGGCAGTTCACAGTGTTAATGAAGAATTGAAAGTTCCCTTGTGGGTTCCCAAATTGGGAGTCAAAATTAAACAAAATGCCCGCATCTCTCGTATGATCATCATAGAACTTTAATCAAAATCTAATTAAAAACCAGTTAAAAAGTGAGGGAATAATATGGAACAAGTAGCATCACCAACTGGTGCACCAGAAATTGGTGTTTTGAATGATATCCAGAGAATTAGCGTAAATATGAATGGCTGGTTAAAATTTCTGGGAATAGTTAATATCATTTCAGGAGCTCTGGCTGCTATTAGTGTTGTTGGGATTTTAGTGGCCTGGTTACCCATTTGGTTGGGAATTTTACTTATTCAAGCCGGGAGCAAGGCCAGCAGTGCCCGATTGACACATGACCCACGTGAACTGGTTGTGATGATGGATAAACTTCGCCTCTATTTTGTCATTCAAGGCATTCTCATCATTGTTATGATTGCCATTGTATTGATGGGATTCATGTTTTTTGGCACCATTGTAACACGAATGATGGATGCTTTTCCTGCTTGAACTCTGGTTTTATTATTTAGAGATGCGTAATGGTGAATTTTAAATTTAATACTATCCCCAAGGGCGGTGAGGAACTTGTGCGTAAAATATGGATGACATATTAGCAGGTTAATTCTGCTTATCTTTATTTTCTGTATATTAAATTGCCAGTTTATGAAAGGAAGCAGAAAAAATGTTGTAGTGTAAATCATCAAGTAAATTTTTGTGCAAATTTTATATATAGATTTTTTCTGATTATATCCTCGATAACACAGATTTATAAAGAAGACTAAAAATAGCTCGTTTCTTCAATCTTTCTTTGTAGAAAATTTTAAGCAACAATAAGAAATCAGAAAATATTGATTCTGACAGATAAACTCTTCAAGTAGATCAAATGATAGAGATAATCATTTTGATGGGTATTTTTAAATAAATACCTTGTTAAAATAAAAGCTCTATTTGCTTACAACAGGTTACTTGCCAATTCTGCCAAAAGTGATCTTTCGCCTTTTTCCAATGTAATATGGGCATAAATGGATTGTACTTTCATTCGGTCGATTAAATAAGTTAAACCATTTGACTGGGCATCCAGATAAGGAGTATCAATCTGGTAGGGATCGCCGGTAAAAACGATTTTTGTTCTCTCTCCTGCCCGGGTAATGATTGTCTTCACCTCATGAGGGGTGAGATTTTGAGCTTCGTCAACGATAAAAAATATGCATTCCAGACTCCGACCGCGAATATAGGCCAGCGGCGAAATAAATAACTTTTCATTTTCAAGCATTTCACCGATTCGCTGATAGGCTTTATCATTTTCTGTGAATTGGTGTTTAATGACATTTAAATTATCATACAGTGATTGCATGTACGAATCAAGTTTGGTTTCTAAATTGCCGGGTAAATAACCTAAGTCCTTATTCGAGAGAGGGATTATGGGTCTGGCCAGGTAAATTTGTTGAAAATTATTGCGTGTTTCAAATGCCGCTGCCAGCGCGACTAAAGTTTTGCCGGTTCCCGCTTTCCCTGAAAGGGTGACCAGGAGAACATTCGGATTCATTAAAGCATGAAGCGCAAAGGTTTATTCGGCGTTGCGGGGCTTAATACCATAAGCGTTTTTTCCTCCACCCGGTGAATCATATTAGTCTGTGGATTAAAATATACTAAAACAGATTTTTGTTGGTTTTTCAGAATAAGATATTCATTAGGAAACAAATCCGGGAGAGCTGTATTTTCAGAGTCTAAAACGCCCACGGCTGAATAGAGTTTATCGATAAGTTCGGAAGGGAAATCCAGAACCATTCGTCTGCCGGAATATAGCTTTTCGATGTCACTAACACGGTCAGTGTAATAATCCTGTACTCGCATCCCCAATGACTTTGCTTTAAGACGCAAATTTACGTCCTTTGAAACAAAAATAGCTTGTTTTTTTCTTTGTTTTTGTTAGATGTAAAGCAACACTCAGAATTCGATGGTCGTTTTTGTTTTCTGTGAAAATTTGATTTACTTCTGGCTCATTCTAGGGACTTGTGGCGATCTGAATTTTGCCTTTCCTTTGTCCAAGGGAAACACCGCCATTTACCAATTTATCGCCGAATAAACTGTCCAATATTAGAATAAAAGCTCTGGCATTATAATGGATTTGATCTTGACCTTTTTTAAAATTATCAATTTCTTCAAGAACAGTGATGGGTATGACAATATCGTTATCCTGAAAATTATATAAACAGTTATAGTCGTGGAGTATAACGTTAGTGTCAAATATAAAAATTTTTTTGGCCATTAATGATTCACCTCATTATTACAAAATTATTTCTTTCTAAAATATGAAACCTTTGAAAAATTACCTTGCATTAACTCCATTATTTCGCCATCGGACGAATTCAATAATTATACAATTATTTAAAATCCTTTTCAGATAATTTGCGAAAAATGTTAACCGCCGATTTAATCGGTTGAAGCTGATAAAAGACATTTAATAATTCAACCCCATTATTACTCTTTTATTAAATCAAAGGTTTTTAAAATATAAATAGAGAATTATTACTACAATGGATCTTTTCTTGCTTCGAATGAAATTCTTTGTCGGAAACAGTCAGAATGAAAAATTAACTTAATCTTCTAATGGAACTCTAATTAAATCCGAAGATATATAAAAGTGAAAAGTATTCAAAAAGTAATTTCAGGATTCACATTTTAAAGTTCTAACAAACAATTGTTTCTTAATACAGCTAAGCGAAGGATTTATATATGTTTGCCAGGTTTAAAGAATAAAAAGTCCGAAACAGTATTTAAAATCATATAAGGTAGTTTTTGTTATATTCTTTATATGACAATTGATATTGAAATCAAGAACATTTCTTAATCAAAGATTAATAAAGCCTTAAAATATAAGTCATGCAATTATATAAATAAAAAAAGTAAATAATCAAAAAGTGTCTACTTTAAAAAATTCAAATAAAAATAACATATTGGTTCATATGGGTTGCTATAACTTGTTTATTCCAATTTGTTTTGTTATTATAAAGGAGCATTAATAGTATTTGAATAAGAGATTTGTTCAGTCATTACTAAAAAAATAATAAAAAAAGGAGGGCATTATGGAAAACGGTAAATCCGGTGAATTTTTTAAAGGATTACTTTTGGGGGGATTAATTGGAACTGTAATTGGAATTTTATATGCACCAAAAAGTGGTAAAGAAACCCGAGAAGATATTAACAAGAAAGCTGAAGAGCTGCTTGGAAAGGCTAAAGAAGAATATGAGCATGCGCTCGAGAGAACCAAAAAGGCTTACGAAGCATCGATGGAAAAATTAAAAGAAATAGAAAATGAGGCTAAAAAAAGGGTAGAAGAGGTTGAAGAAAAAGTGAGCGAATTAACAGAGAAAAGTAAGGAAACCGTGGAAGATAATAAAAGCCGCTTGAAGAAAGCCATTGATGCTGGATTAGAAACTTTCAAGGAGGAAAAAAAAGATAAGAAAAAGAAAAAAGAAGTTTAATGAGAAGGCAGGTTGAAAGGAGAAATTTATGCTATTGGACATCGGTATTTTCATCATAGCCATTGCCTTCTTTCTTCTGGTGATATTTGCCATTCCAACAGTCTTTCAGATTCGAAGGACTGCACGAAGTGTCGAGCTCACTTCGCAAACAGTGAACCAGAAGCTTCCAGAAGTATTAGAGAACTTGTCAGAGTTAACTAAAAATGTGAATCAGACGACTGAAGGTTTTAAAACACAGGTGGAAGGGTTATCAGCAGTGGTTTCGAGCATTCAGGAAATGGTGAATGATGTTGTTAATTTTGAAAAGTCGATTCGAGAGGAGATCGAAAACCCTATTGTGGAATTTTTAAGTACTTTGACTGCCATTGTTAAAGGGGTAAGATCATTCCTCGAAGTATTGCGGTCGAAGTAAAAGTTTTTAGCCGGGATTTTATCATAAATTAAAATTTAGAGTGATAAAATCCCGGTCTATTCTTTTTTTTCATTACTTATTTCATGGCACACCAAATAAATTTTTCATTTTAATTGAAAAAACCCTAAAATTATATGAAGGTTTTTTTCTACTAATTTGAAATGAAGTGTAAAAGATTTTTTTGTTTCATTTATACACCAATTTTTATATATTATACATTCTTATGAACAAAAATGCATTTTTGACGAAAATGGATTTGAAGCACTCGATTCCAGCTCCCTACATGATCTCTTGCCAGCATTGGTATGGATTTAGTTGAACTTTCCCATTTTTCCCATCCAAACTATTTTAATATTTCATCAACACTAGGTTATTAACCTATTTGATAATTTCACATAACATTGTATTTCTCAAATTCCCTTCGATTGAGAAATACTAAAATTCTTCTTTGGGTTGAGGTTAAAGTATTAAAATTGAGACAAAGAAAAAACGTTTATAATCAGGAGGAAAGATTTATGGAACGAACAAGAGTTATTATTATGGGTGCCGCCGGTCGCGATTTTCATAATTTTAACACATTTTATCGTAATAATGAACAGTATGAAGTTGTTGCATTTACTGCTACACAAATTCCCAATATCGAAGGTCGGAAATATCCAGCTGAATTGGCTGGAAAATTGTATCCCAATGGAATCAACATATACCCAGAAGAAGAAATTACCGAATTGATTAAGAAATACAAAGTGGACCAGGTTGTATTTTCCTACAGTGATGTGCCTTATGATTATGTTATGAATCGATCGGCCATGGTAAATGCTGCTGGAGCTGATTTTGTACTTATGGGTCCGGAACACACCATGTTAAAATCCAGCAAACCTGTAATCGCCATCTGTGCCGTTCGTACTGGATGTGGAAAAAGTCAAACCACTCGAAGGGTTATCGAATTGTTGCAGGCAGCGGGGAAAAAAGTTGTGGCCGTGCGTCATCCCATGCCTTATGGAAATCTGGTAGAACAAAAGGTTCAGCGGTTTGCCAGAATGGAAGATTTAGATAAATACAAATGCACAATTGAGGAACGAGAAGAGTATGAACCACATATCGTTCGAGGGAATGTAATTTATGCTGGAGTAGATTATGAAGCTATTTTAAGAGAAGCAGAAAAAGAGGCTGATGTGATTGTTTGGGATGGGGGTAACAATGATATGTCTTTCTTTAAGCCAGATCTACAAATTACTGTGGTTGATCCACACCGACCGGGTGATGAATTGTTCTACTATGCTGGTGAGATTAATCTAAGAAGGGCAGATGTGATAGTAATTAATAAAATAGACACCGCTGACAGCGATGATATTAATGCCGTGCGGGGATCTATTCAGGAAGTTAATCCGAACTCACTGGTGATCGAAGCAGCATCACCAATCTTTGTAGAAGGATACGATCAAATTAAGGGCAAACGTGTATTGGCGGTGGAAGACGGTCCAACTTTAACCCATGGCGAAATGACCTATGGTGCTGCTGTTGTGGCTGCCGAAAAATTTGGTGCTGCTGAATTGGTTGATCCTCGGCCTTATACCGTGGGA
Source organism: uncultured Calditrichaceae bacterium (assembly GCA_964387645.1). Taxonomy (GTDB): domain Bacteria; phylum Calditrichota; class Calditrichia; order RBG-13-44-9; family RBG-13-44-9; genus CAYLYM01. Next base: position 14,343 of record CAYLYM010000034.1, read on the forward strand.
ACGATTACAGAAACTTTCCAAAAATATCCCGAAATTGGAACTCTTTTACCTGCTATGGGTTATGGTGAGCAACAAATTCGCGACCTGGAGAAAACCATTAATAACACCGACTGTGATCTTGTCATTGTAGGAACACCAATTGACTTGCGCAAGGTTGTGAACCTGAACAAAGCGGCTGTAAGGGTCACCTATGAATTACAGGAAATCGGGAAACCAGATTTGAGAGATGCATTGAAACAATTTTTATAATAAATGAAAATTTTCGGAGGAAATGCTGGAAGCCTATTTTAGGGGCAGCATTTTGTTTTTTGATTGATTTTTCTGAAAGTGTCAGAATCAAAAGGGAGGGTGATTTAATAACTGATCAGAAAACAGCGGGAGGTGAGAAGTGGAAGAGCAAAAAACAATCGTTGTAGCTCTGGGTGGTAATGCTATCAGTCAGCAGTTTGAAGAAGGAAACATCCATCAACAATTTGCCAATACCCGAAAAAGTTTACTTGGGGTAGTTGAGCTTGTTGCGCGGGGATATCGTGTTTTAATTACTCATGGAAATGGGCCTCAAGTTGGAAATGCACTGATCAGAGTAGAAGAATCCAGGCGTTTTGTACCTATGCTTCCACTGGGTGTGATTGTTGCCGACACTGAAGGAGGAATGGGATATATGATTGAACAATGTTTACAGAATAAAATGCATGACCGCGGCATTCATAAGGAAGTAGCAACCATTATTACCCAGGTTTTAGTAGATCCAGATGATCCGTCTATTAAAAATCCAACAAAATTTGTAGGTCCTTTTTATAAAGAAGAACAAGTGAAAGAATTGATAAAGAAAAGGAAGTGGGTAATGAAAGAAGATCCCGGGCGTGGATGGCGTCGGGTTGTCCCTTCTCCCATTCCATTAGAAATTGTTGAAAAAAATATCATCAAATTGTTGTTAGAAAAAGATGTTATAGTTATTGCCGCCGGTGGTGGTGGCATTCCGGTTTACATTGATCCTAAAAACGGATGGTTGGAGGGAATAGATGCAGTTATCGATAAGGACCTGGCATCGGCCGTATTAGCGCGAGATGTGGGAGCCCATGAATTGATGATACTGACAGCTATAGAAAAAGTAGCTTTGAATTTTGGTAAACCTGATCAAAGATTTCTGGATACTATGACGGTTGCAGAAGCCAGAAAATATATGGAGGAAGGACATTTTCCTAGAGGAAGTATGGGACCTAAAATTCAAGCGGCGATTAATTTTCTGGAAAGTGGTGGTGAGCGGGTAATCATCACTTCAATCGAAAAATCAGTAGATGCGATTGAAGATTTAGCCGGTACTAAAATCATTCCCTAAGAACAAATAAAATAAATACACAAGGCATAATGGCTTACAGCAGAAAATAATGTTTATGTCCATTTTTGTAAAATAAGATTTTATATTATCAACGATGGAAAATTTATCAATAAAAACTGGGGTTTTTCATGAACATTCACGAATATCAGGCCAAGGAAATTTTGCGCAAATATCAGGTAACTGTACCCAGGGGTAAAGTGGCTTTTACACCAGAAGAAGCCGAAGCCAATGCTAAAGAGCTTGGGGGAAATGTTTTTGTAGTCAAAGCGCAAATTCATGCTGGTGGACGTGGCAAGGGAGGCGGGGTTAAACTGGCCGGATCTGTTTCCGAAGTAAAGCAGGTGGCCAAACAGATGTTGGGAATGAACCTAGTTACTCATCAAACTGGTGCTGAAGGAAAAAAAGTAAGGCAAGTGTTAATTGAAGAAGGAATTGATATCGCCAGGGAACTCTATCTTGGCATCGTTTTAGATCGTTCTTTGTCACGTTTGGTCATTATAGCTTCAAAAGAAGGTGGAGTAGAGATCGAGAAGGTAGCAGAGGAGAATCCTGAAGCCATTATCAAAGAATATATTGATCCTATGATTGGGCTTCAGTCTTTTCAGGCACGAAAAATTGCCTATGGTTTAGGACTTCAGGGGAAACAGGTAAAAAACGCCGTTAAATTTATTTCAGGGCTATACCGAGCCTTTATAGAAAATGATGCATCGTTGGCTGAGATTAATCCTCTGGTGGTAACGACAGATGAACGGGTGATTGCCCTGGATGCTAAGATGAATTTCGATGATAGTGCGCTGTTTCGACATCCAGAAATTGAAAAATTGCGGGACCTGGAGGAAGAAGATCCTCTGGAGGTGGAGGCATCGAAACATCACCTGAATTACATTAAACTTGATGGAAATGTCGGCTGTATGGTGAATGGCGCTGGATTGGCGATGGCTACGATGGATATCATCAAATATGCTGGTGGAATGCCAGCAAATTTTTTAGATGTTGGTGGTGCTGCCAACGTCGAGACTGTACGCAACGGATTTAAAATTATTTTATCCGATCCTAATGTAAAAGCCATATTGATTAACATTTTTGGTGGTATTGTCCGCTGCGACCGCGTAGCTAAAGGCATCATAGAAGCAGCCAAATCTATTGAAATCCGGGTTCCCATGGTGATTCGTCTGGCAGGAACCAATGCTGAGGAAGCTGCTGTACTACTTGAACAATCGGGTATGAATTTCGAGATCGCACATACTCTGGAAGAAGCAGCCACAAAAGTGGTGCAGCTTATCTCAAATTAAATTTTAACTCCATTTTTCATAAAAATATTTTTCTATTAAGAAATAATTTCAAATTGCGCGATCGTATAACTCTTTAAGGAAGGAAATAATATGAGCATCATCGTTGATCAAGCCTCGCGTGTTTTAATACAAGGTATTACAGGAAAGGAAGGTTCTTTTCATACTCAACAAATGATGGAATATGGAACCAAGGTCGTAGCAGGTGTAACTCCTGGAAAGGGGGGACAAAAATTTGCTAATCAGGTTCCAATCTTCAATACCGTAGAGGAAGCGGTACGAGAGACAGAGGCAAATGTGTCTGCTATTTTTGTCCCACCTGCTTCTGCTCCTGATGCGATATATGAGGCGGCGGATGCCGGAATCGAGACAGTCGTGTGTATTAGTGAGGGTATTCCGGCATTAGATATGCTTTCAGTCTATAATTTTTTGAAGAATAAAGAAACTCGTTTGATTGGTCCAAACTGTCCAGGTGTTATTTCTCCGGGTAAGTGTAAAGTAGGCATTATGCCCGGATTTATTCATCGTGAAGGTGAAGTTGGTGTCATCAGCCGTAGTGGTACCTTAACTTACGAAGCGGTGGATCAGATTACTCGCGCTGGATTGGGTCAATCCACCTGCATTGGTATCGGCGGAGATCCGATTGTTGGAATGCGTTTTATTGATGCCCTGGAATTATTTAAAGATGATGATCAGACTAAATTGGTGGTTTTGATAGGAGAAATTGGAGGTACAGCCGAAGAAGAGGCAGCGGCCTGGATTAAGGATAATTTTAATAAACCGGTTGTTGCTTTTGTTGCTGGACAAACAGCACCTCCAGGTCGGCGGATGGGGCATGCTGGTGCCATTATAAGCGGTGGTAAAGGGACTGCTGCCGAAAAAATGAAAGTGTTGGAAGAAGCCGGTATCACGGTGTGTAAAAGTCCAGCAGATATCGGTAAAACAGTAGTAGAAATTTTAAAAAAGAATAGATACCTATAGTTTGCTTTCGTACATTTCATTCTCTATTAGCAAGATCCAGAGGGGAATATGGGACAAGCGAAGACTTTTGAGCGCCTAAAGGATGAACTAACACAAAAGACCGATCAAAAACTGCGTCGTTCTGATATGCTAGTCATTTATCAAAAATGGTGCAAGGCTTGTGGCATCTGTTACGAACTTTGCCCACAAGTAACACTGGCTGGCGATGAAGAAGGTAAAGTTTATATAAAATATCCGGAGAGCTGTACTGGATGTAGAATTTGTGAGCTGCATTGTCCGGATTTTGCCATTCTGGTAATAGGAAACCCAAGAAAAGCTCCAAAAGCTATGAAATGAAAAAGGAAGATAAGAATGGCTGAAGAAGTACGGTTAGTTCAGGGAAATGAGGCGTGTTGTGAAGGAGCTATTGCGGCTGGATGTCGATTTTATGCAGGATATCCCATAACCCCATCAACAGAAATTGCAGAATATATGAGCGATAAATTGCCTAGAGTCGGGGGAAAATTTATTCAAATGGAAGATGAAATTGCCAGTATTTCTGCTATCATTGGCGCCAGTGTGGCAGGACTAAAAGCCATGACAGCTACAAGTGGTCCTGGATTTTCTCTTATGCAAGAGGGTATTGGTTATGCTTGCATGGCTGAAATCCCTATAGTTATCATCAATGTGATGAGGGGTGGCCCTAGCACTGGATTACCTACTAAAAGTTCACAAGCAGATATAATGCAGGTCCGATGGGGTACCCATGGGGACCATTATTTGATTGCTATTGCCCCAGAATCTGTAAAGGAAACCTTTTATTTAACCATAAAAGCTTTTAATTTGGCTGAAAAATTTCGTGTGCCAGTTGTTTTACTCATGGATGAAGCAATCGGCCATATGCGAGAAAAAATTTCTCTTCCCAATTACAATAACTTACATATTGAAAATCGGATTACGCCAATCGTTCCTCCAGAATGGTATAAACCCTACGAGATAACCACCGATTTTATTTCTCCAATGGCACCATTTGGAACCGGTTACCGTTACAATATTACCGGTTTGACTCATGACGAAATGGGTTTTCCAACTAACAAAGAAAATGAGATTGTGCAGAAATTAGACAAACTGCGCGATAAAATTATGCGACCTGTGGTACCGATATCTGATTATGAAACGCTATATACAGAGGATGCCAATACCCTTATTGTCGCTTTCGGCTCGGTAGCACGTTCGGCGAAGGAAGCGGTGTATTATCTCCGTGCACATCGACGCAAAGTTGGTTTATTTAGGCCAATTACCCTATGGCCCTTCCCTGAAAAAGAACTGGCACAACTTATGCGAAAAGTAGATCGGGTTTTTGTAGCAGAAATGAATCAGGGTCAACTTATTGAAGAAGTAAAAAAAGTAGAATGTTACCATAAGCGAATTTATGGAATTAACAGATACGATGGAGAGCTGTTGACCCCAAATGAAATCATTAGCAAAATTCGAGAGACAAGGTAAATGAAACAACCATTTGTTCTAAATTATTTACGTGCAAAAAAGAATTTTCCACATGTTTGGTGTCCGGGATGTGGCCATGGAGTAGTGATGGCTTCTTTGATCCGGGCATTAGATAATCTTCAAATAAATAAAGACGACATTGCTATGGTAAGCGGAATTGGTTGTTCCAGCCGAATGACTGCCTATGTGGATTTTAATACATTACACACCCTACATGGTCGGCCAATTGCTTTTGCAACAGGTTTAAAATTTGCAAATCCTAAATTGACAGTTATTGTTATTACAGGTGATGGGGACGCAGCGGCTATTGGTGGTAATCATTTAATCCATGCAGCCAGAAGGAATATAGACTTAACAGTAATCTTGTTAAATAACAATATTTACGGTATGACAGGCGGGCAGATTTCTCCGACCACCCCACATGATGGCCGAGGCTCTACAGCAAAGTTGGGTAATCCGGAGTATCCCTTTGATCTGGCTTCATTGACTATTGCGGCGGGAGCTACTTTCGTAGCTCGCGGAACAACTTATCATGTTCCTGCCTTAGACCGTCTGATCCAACAAGCTATCGAAAATAAAGGATTTTCTATAGTAGAAGTCTTTTCACAGTGCCCCACTTATGAAGGAAAATGGAATAAACGTGGTAATGCTGCTGAAATGCTGAAATATTATAAAGAACATGCTATTCCTGTTACATCCAAAACAAATTATACACCCGAGCAACTAACAGATAAATTTATCATCGGCGTTATTCACAAAGAGGAAAAACCTGAGTTTACTTCTGAATATCAAAAGATTATTGAAAGATATCAGGTTCAAGAAAAAATGAATAAATTCAATAAAAATAAGACAAAAGATGAACCAATTGGCAAAACCAAACCCCCGGCCACAAAAAATTGAAATAAGACTAAGTGGAACAGGTGGCCAAGGTCTTATTCTGGCAGGCGTGATTCTGGCTGAAGCAGCGGCAATTTATGATAAAAAAAATGCTGTTCAAACACAATCCTATGGTCCTGAAGCCAGAGGAGGCGCCAGTAAAAGTGAAGTGATTATTAGCGATGGCGAAATTCTTTATCCCAAAACCACCAGATTGGATTATTTATTAGCTTTAAATCAAGAATCTTGTGATCGATACGCGAAGGATCTAAAAGAGGATGGTTTATTATTGGTAGATAAAGAAGCTGTAGATCATTTGCCACCAGCTAATGTTGTTGCATTACCATTAATAAAAACCGCCCGTGAAGAAGTTGGAAAGGTTATGACGACAAACATTGTTTCCTTAGGTGCCCTGGTTGGCTTGAGTGGAATTGTCAGCCGAGAATCTTTGAAAAAAGCAGTTCTTACCCGTGTTCCAAGAGGAACCGAAGGATTAAATCTTAAAGCTCTTGAACTTGGATTTAAATTGGCTGAGAAATATAGAAAGAATGTGGAAGAAAGATTTTAATGGAGGTTGAATGAAGGAACGTACACTCACGATTATCAAACCTGAATGTGTTGCTGAAAAACACATTGGACAGATTATCCAGCGAATAGAAGAAGCTGGGTTCGAAATTCTGGGAATGAAAATGCTGCGATTACAAACAAAAGTTGCAGAACAATTTTATGCTGTGCATAAGGATAAACCTTTTTTTCGGGATTTAGTTGGATATATGACCACCGGTAAAGTTGTAGTTATGGTTTTAGAAAAAGAAAATTGTGTAGAAGATTTTCGAAGATTTATAGGTGCAACTGATCCGCAAAAAGCCGAAGTAGGGACCATTCGGCGTGATTTTGGAAGAAATATTCAATATAATTGTGTTCATGCTTCAGATAGCCCAGAAAATGCACAGCGTGAATGTGCTTTTTTCTTTTCCACGCAGGAAATTATAGAGAACGAATAAAAAACATTGTATTCTTCAGTTAAAATTTTAAATACAATAAGGGTTAAATAATGGCTGAGAAGAAAGAAGATAAAAAAATCCTGAACATTGAAGTACTTTCCAGAGAACAAGGTTTACCTATCGAAGAATCGGAGAAAACTTTTAGAAAAATTGTTGTTATTGGTGCTGGTACTATGGGGCGAGGTATATCGCAGTTAGTGGCATCAAAAGGTTTAGATGTCATCTTAATTGAGAAAAATAAAGAAAATGCTGAAAAAGCAATTGAAGGAATCACCAAAAATATTGATAAGGAAATAGCACGTTGGACAATGACTACTAGTGAGAAAAAAACTATCTTAAGCCGTATTGCCACATCTTGGAAATTAGAAGATGCAGCGATGGGCGACATTGTTATCGAATCGATTCCTGAGAATATGGAACTTAAAAAGGATCTTATGACCAGGCTAAATGGCATTTGTGGTTCTGAAACAATTTTTATCACAAACACTTCAACATTAAGTATAACTGAATTAGCTGCCAGCACAAATCGAGAGGATAAAGTTATCGGAATGCATTTTTTGAATCCAGTGCCTAAAATTCCTTTAGTGGAAATCATACGTGGCTTGAAGACTTCGGATGACACTTACCAAACAGCTCGACGTTTTGCTGAAATTCTCGATAAAACAGCTGTTGAAGTTTATGAATATCCGGGTTATATAACTACCCGAGTAATTATTCCCTTGATCAACGAGGCTCTGTATGTACTAATGGAAGGAATTGCCAGTGCCGAGGATATCGATACGGCCATGAAGTTGGGATTTAATTTTAGTATGGGTCCATTAGCTCTGGCAGATATGATTGGTTTAGACCAGCTTCTTCAAATGATGGAGGCACTTTTTAGAGAACTGGGTGAACTCAAATACCGTCCCTGCCCACTATTGAAGAAGCTAGTACGGGCGGGACACCTGGGAAGGAAAACAGGCAAGGGAATTTTTGAATATCCTGACACTATGACTGATTAGGAACCAGTTAATCAATTACAAATTTTATTTTTTAAGAATAAAAAGAATTGAGGAAGGTGATAAGTTTATGCGTATTTTAGTTTTGAATGCAGGAAGTTCTTCAGTAAAATATCAATTAATTATTCCTGAAGAAGGTATTGCATTGGCGAAAGGTATGGTGGAGAGAATCGGATTGTCTGGTGCCGTATTAATACATAAAGCCTATGACAAACCTGAAGTCAAATTAACCGGTGAAATCTTAGACCATAAAGTGGCCATCGAATATGTTTTAGGTATTCTTTTAAGTAAAAATCACGGTGTTTTGAAAGATAAAAACGAAATCGATGCAGTAGGTCACCGGATAGTGCACGGCGGAGAAGCATTCAGTGGTTCAGTTTTAATTACCGAAGAAGTTATCTGTGAAATAACAAAATGTATTGATTTTGCTCCTTTACATAATCCGCCAAATTTAAAAGGTATTGCTGCTGCCAAAGCCCTTTTACCAAATGTGCCCCAGGTAGGTGTGTTTGACACAGCATTTCATCAAACAATGCCAGATTATGCATATATTTATGGTATTCCTTATGTCCTTTATAAACGTTATGGTATTCGTCGTTATGGATTCCATGGAACTTCTCACCGCTATGTATCAGAAAGGACAGCGCAAATTCTAAACAAACCGTTAGAGAATTTAAAAATTGTAACATGCCACTTAGGAAACGGTTCAAGTATTGCAGCTGTGAAGCATGGAAAATCGATTGATACCACTATGGGTTTTACTCCTTTGGAGGGGCTTTTAATGGGAACACGATGTGGCGATGTGGATCCTGCTATCATTTTACATGTAATGGCTAAAGAAGAATTAACACCTAGTGAAATGAACACCATGCTAAACAAACACAGCGGTGTATTGGGTGTTAGTGGAATCAGCAGCGACATGCGGGAAATTGAGGAGAATTATAAGAAGAATGATCGTGCCCGACTGGCTATGGACATTTTAATATATCGTATTAAAAAATATATCGGTGCTTACGCTGCTGCCATGGGTGGTATTGATGCCCTGGTCTTTACAGCCGGAATCGGCGAAAATTCGGATATAGTTCGAGAAATGGTTTGCAAAAATATGGAGTTTTTAGGCATATATCTGGACAAGCAGAAAAATGAAGGACTACGCAAACAGGAAGCAATTATTTCCAAAGAAGATTCTCCAACCAAAGTTCTTGTAGTGCCTACCAACGAAGAGCTGGTCATTGCCATGGATACGGCAAAAATCGTTAAAGAATTAAAAGCACATTCTATATAAAAAGTAATGTTTTTTATAAAAAAAGCCGACAATATCTTTCTTGCCGGCTTTTCTTTTTTTATAGTCAACATTGGCCAATCCCTCAATTACTTATTGAATAAAACATGCTCACTGAAAAAAGGTCCCGAATTTCGATAACTGAGGAATAAACTAATTACTTAAAATCTTTTTACTCAAATTTTCAATTTGCTTAATATCTTCTTGTTCAATCTTCCATCCTGCACCACCAATAATTTCGTCAACTTGGTCAGGACGTCGGGCGCCAACAATAGCCGAAGTTACCGCTGGGTGCATCAAAACCCAGGCGATGGCCAGTTGAGCCACTGTTTTCCCGTATCTGGCTGAGATAGATTTAAGAGCTTCAACAAATTTCAGGTTTTTGGAAAGTTGTGGTTCTTGAAAATATGGGCTACGATGTCGCCAATCGTCTTTTGCTAGACGCGATTTATCGAATTTACCGGTTAACAAACCCGATTGCATAGGACTATAAACTACTACACCTGTTCCGTGTTCCAAACACCAGGGAAGAATTTTAGTTTCTATATCACGGTTAAGTAAACTATATGGTGGTTGCAGAGAATTGATATGATGGATTTTTTCACATTTTTCTAAAAGTGGGACATCAAAATTACTCACGCCAATATAGCGAACTTTTCCCTGCTCTTTTAATCGAACCATAGCTTCCCAACTTTCTTCCACCGGATTTTTCGGATCAGGCCAGTGAATTTGGTAAAGATCAATATAATCGGTTTTTAGTCGGCGAAGACTATTCTCTACTTCTTTCATAATCGTTTCTTTGGTGTGAGTTCGCTTGACTTCACCTTTCTCGTTCCAGAGGATTCCACACTTGGTAGCCAAAAAAACATTCTGCCGCTGCCCTTTAATGGCTTTCCCAACAATTTCTTCTGAATGCCCGAGGCCATAGGCAGCAGCGGTATCTATCCAGTTTATACCATAATCAAGTGCTTTCTTAATAGTATCAATAGACTGCTTATCATCCTGCGGGCCCCACCCAAATTCCCATGGTCCACCTATAGCCCAGGTACCTAATCCTATAGTCGTTAAAAAGGGACCATCTTTTCCTAGTTGCCGTTTTTCCATATTCTTTTCCTCCAGATAATCCTTAATAATATTAAATTCTTTTGGTAGAACACTCAATTAGGTGAAGTTTTAAATAAATTTATTTAAATATTATTATTTTTTAAATAATTTAACGTTACCTGCTTTATATGTCAAGCCCTGCGTATTTCTTGCAAACATGCATACATTTTAAACTTATCTGTGAAAAATTATTTTGTTTATAATATACGCAGGAAAATAAAAGAAAGAATTTTTTATTCATACCGAAGGGCATCAACCACATTTAGCCAGGCAGCGCGATAAGCGGGATATAACCCGGAAATTATTCCAATGGCTGTGGTTGACAAAAGAGAGGCAATTATTGACCATAAAGGAATGGAAATAGGCAAATGAACAGTGACATAAATAAGACCTGCCAATCCTATCCCGCCACCAAAACCGAGAATACCACCAAGAATACAGAGTGTAATTGATTCAAATAAAAATTGTCCTAAAATGTTTATTCGTCGCGCACCCACGGCTTTCCGGATACCAATTTCTCTTGTACGCTCTGTAACTGATACCAGCATAATGTTCATCACTCCAATCCCGCCAACAATTAGAGAAACAATTCCAATAATTATTCCACCTAATTGGATGTATCGAGCCACATTATTAAATGAATCAATTAATGATTGGTTATAAAAGATATCGAAATCGTTTTCTTCCCCAGGAGGAACTTTCCGGATTTTTCTTAACACCCCGATTACCTCGCTCATGGCCTGATCGAACAATTCGGCACTTTTGGCCATGATGGTGATGTTGACGGAATAATGTTTGCCAAAAATGTCTTGCCATGTGGTAATTGGAATTACCGCACGGTTATCACGGCTTTCTCCGAAAGTAGTATTACCACGAGATTCAAAAATTCCAATGACCCTGAATTTTTGCCCATGCACCCTGACTATTTCACCAATCGGATTTTTATACGGAAAAAGCTTATCGACAATATCCATGCCCAACACAATCACATGGGCATGACTGTGCACATCTCTGTCGGTAAGAAACCTTCCCTCCTGAATAAAATATTGATTGTTCATAATGAATTCTGGGGTAGCACCAGCCAAAAATATATTGGGATTAGTACTCTCTCCTTTATAAATAACCATTTCACCAAATTCCCAATTTTCTGCTCCTACATATTTGACTGAAGGACAGAGCTTCCGGATGGCGTTAGCCATCTCAATAGTAAGATCCTTGCGAGGTTTACGCTTCTCTTGACCTGTCTGAATACCGTCATGATATTTTTGTATCTGAAATGTATTAGTCCCCAGAACGTTTAATTCATGCTCGATGGAAGAACGGTAACCCTCCAGAACAGATACAATGAGAATTACTGTTCCAATACCAATAACAATTCCCAATGTGGTTAAAACAGATCGCATCCTGTTCGTTCGAAGTTGAGTGAGAGCAATTTTTAGAAGTTCAATAATGTACATTTCAATCTTTTCAAATTTTTATTCGTATCGTAAAGCATCTATAGGATTCATCTGGGCAGCCTTATAGGCCGGATAAAGCCCTGAAACGACACCCACCAGTGCAGAGAATCCATATCCAATAAAAATAGTCATCAGTGTCACTGAGGCATTTAATTTAATATAGTTGAGTAAAAAATTAGCGAGGAGTACTCCGACGACAATACCTGCAATTCCACCAAGTGAACTTAAACTGATAGATTCGCTTAAAAATTGCATCATAATGTTGGTCCGGGTTGCCCCTACCGATTTACGTATTCCAATTTCTTTGGTGCGTTCAGTTACAGATACCAGCATAATATTCATAATACCAATCCCACCAACCACCAAGGATATTGCTCCGATGATAAATACCACCAAATATGATGTCCCGGTTAGCTTTTTGTAAAATTCAGTCAGCATATCCTGCTGGTTAATAGCGAAATTATCCGGTTCACCAGGTGCTATTTTTCTGATTCTTCGCATTACGCCCCGAATCTCTTCTCGGAGATCATCAAGCTTGGCTGGATCATCTACCCGGAATGCTATGGTAACTCCACGCCGATGAAAACTTATCCCCTTGAATGTGGTGTAAGGAATGATGACCTGGTTATCCATATTAAAGCCAAAAAAATCCCCTTTTTTCTCGAGGATGCCTATAATTTTATGGGGAAATCCATTAATCTTAATCCGCTTACCAATGGGATCTGTTTTATTAAATAGTTTTTCCCATATATTTTGTCCAATTACACAAACTGGACTGGCACGGTGTACTTCCAATTCAGTAAAGAAACGTCCGAATTCCGGTTCGGCATTATTGGTCATTACGTAATCGGAATTGCTCCCTATAGTAAGAACATCTTCCAGGCTTTTATTACGGTATTCAATCGTCCGCGTGGCGTTAATGGAAGGACTGATCCACTTAGCGTTTTGAATGGATTTTTTCAATTTTTTATAGTCGTCGATAGTAACTTCAGGACGATTCCGCAATTCCCAGTAATTTCCAGTAATTACCCAGGGAAATTTGCTCAGGTAGAGCGTGTTAGAGCCAATTCCAGAGAATTCACCTTCTACATATTTATTAATGCTTTGAATAGCGGTGAAAATGACTATAATTGCCGTGACCCCCAAGAAAATACCGAGGGTGGTTAAGAGCGAACGGATTTTATTCGAAACAAAGGCTTCGTAACAAAATCGAAGATATTCAGAAAATTGGGTTCCAAAAATCATTTTTCATTTTACAGTTAATTTTTAACTGTTTCCTCCGAGATAATTTTACCATCCTTTAAATGAATAACCCGCCGAGCATGACGAGCGATGAAATCTTCGTGAGTCACCAGAATAATTGTATTACCCTGTTCATTCAATAGATCAAAAATCTCCATGATCTCAGCACCAGTGGTGGTGTCCAAGTTACCTGTAGGTTCATCTGCCAGGATCATTGTGGGTTTATTTACTAATGCTCTGGCAATTGCTACGCGTTGCCTCTGACCACCAGATAGCTCGTTAGGTTTATGATTCATACGATCACCTAAACCTACTCTTTCCAGCGCTTGTCTGGCTAACTCCTTACGTCTGACCGATGGAGTTCCATTATAAATTAGAGGAAGTTCAACATTATGCAAAGCACTTGCCCTTGGTAGTAGATTAAAAGTCTGAAAAACAAATCCAATTTCCTTATTACGGATTCGAGCTAGTTCATCATCGCTCATGCCGCTGACATCCTTTCCATTTAAAAAATACTTTCCAGATGTTGGGACATCAAGACAACCAATAATGTTCATAAGGGTAGATTTTCCAGAACCTGATGGTCCCATAATGGCTACATATTCACCTCTTTTCACTTTTAGATCAATTCCTCGCAGGGCGTATACTCTGGTTTTTCCCAGGATATATATTTTATGTAAATCCTCTATCTGAATAGTCAAATTATTGCACATAAGCCCCCCTTACTCACTAGCATTAACCGATTGCCTTCCACTGTTTTTTACATCCACACGATCTCCTTCCTTTAAAGTTCGACTTAGAACTTTAAAGGGGCCAGTTACAATTTCTTCTCCTTCTGAAAGACCAGATAAAACCTCGTAGTAATTATCATCACTGATTCCAACCTTCACTGGTCGTATATGAGCAATACCATCTTCTACAACAAAAACAACTTCAATCAGCTCATCGTCTTTCTTTTTTTTCTTCTTCTTGGTTTCTTCGACCTTGCTTTCACGATTTATTGGTGTTGTCTCAACACTAGGCTTTTTCATGAGCTTTTCAGGTTCACGTGCAGTAAGGCTTTGAATGGGGATATTCAATACGTTGTGGTGAGTTTCAGTTTCAATGTCAGCTGTAGCTGACATACCCGGGCGGAAAGATGGTAATTTGTCAAGCAATCGAACTTTTACTTCATAATTAGTAACCTCTTCAACAGTACCCTGACTTTTTACTTTAGCTGAGTTTGAAATCTCACTTACGACGCCTTTGAACAAGGTGTCCGGGAAAGCATCAATTTCAATATTGGCACTATCTCCAAGAGATACATTAACGATATCGTTTTCATTTACTTCAACTCGCGCTTCCATTTCACTTAAATCAGCAATAGTTAGAATAACATCTTCCTGAAATTGGGATCCTAATGCCATTTCACCTACTTCTTTGTTCTTTTTAATTACCACACCATCCATGGGGGCGCGAAGGATGGTTTTATCTAAAGCATCTTCAGCTTCCTTTAAACTGGCTTCAGCCTGTTGTAGGGTGCTCAATGCCTTTTCATATTGAGCTTCAGCTATCTCTAATTCCGCTTTTGAAAGCAGATTCGATTTAAAAAGTTCACGTGCTCGTAAAAGTTCATTCTTTTTCAATTTGACATCCGCTTGAGCTCCAAGGATAATATATCTCTGCCTATCACGCATAGCTTCATACTGCTTACTATCCAATCTCACCAGTACCTGATCTTTTTTTACTGAATCTCCTTCTTGAGCATTAATTTCTAAAATTTCTCCAGCCACTTTGGCACTTATATTTACTTCGATAACGGGGTAAATCTTACCATTTCCTGTGACAGTCTGGGTAATGTCCGCACGGAAAACTTTCTCAGTCTGGACGATTAAACCCTTATCCTTTTGGGATAAATTGGCAGCAATAATAATAAAAAGTATTAGAAAAATCCCTGTAATTAAAATAACTTTTTTTCTCATTTTAATATTATCCTTTTAAATGTTTAATGCTTTTCGAACAGTTCCGACAGCTTCTTGTAACTCAATATAAGTTATAATAGCATTATATTCAGTACTTACTAAAATTTGCTCGGCTTGAGTCAAATTAACCTGAGCTTCTCTTAACTCCAATGAAGTACCAGATCCTAAACGATACCTTTCCTTCGCCAGTCGATACTCCTCACGAGCAGCTTCCAGATTGGTTTTATTAATTTCCACAATTTCTAATATGGCTTTATAATTATTATATAGGTCTACTATCTTTGAAATTAAATTTCGCTTGAGATCAACTAACTCTAATTTAGCATTTTTTAAATTAACTTTGCTCATTTGATAATTTACCTGATCTGAGAAACCATTAAATAAATTAAAAGAAAAACGAACTCCGTAACTAATTGTCCAGTTTTTATTCAAATCGGTGTAAATTTTTTTTAGCAATTCATTATCGCGATTATAATTAAAACTAATACCTAAGGTCGGAAAAAATTTACTTTTGGCTAAAGCAACGCTTAATTCTTTCGAACGGACATCCATTTCTTTGCTTTTTAATTCCGGCTGATTTTGCATTGCTGTATGGATAAGGTTATCTAATGGAGGTAATTCATGTTCAAATTTAAACTCTGGTTCGATTTCAATAGGTGTAAGTGGATCATTACCCATAGCAATGTTAAGCCGTTGTTTGGCTTGTTTAACAACATTTTCCTGGTTGAGGAAGGAAATTCTGTCTTGCCCGTAATTTACTTTAGCCCGGTAAACATCCACCTGAGCAACCGAACCGATTTCATACATTTGCTGGGCACGGTTTAACTGATCTTTGCTCCGTTGTACAGCCAGCGAATAAACCTCCAGTAACTTCAACTGTTTTAACAAATCGAAGTAGTACTGCGCAACTAATTTTATAACCTGGTTTTCAGTCAATCTGAAGTTGAAATCAGCTGCCATTTTTTCCACTTTTCGCTGCCGGATATTGTTCCACCAGAAGCCACCATCGAAAATGTTTTGCTGGATGTTAAGATTAGCTGAATGGGTTGAACGAGAAAATCCTTCCCTGATTAAAGTAATTTGCTTAACTTCTCCAGTTATTGGATCTACTGCATCACCCAGAAATGTCGCTTCACCGACTTTATATTTTCCAGCAGTAAAATACGTATTAATCTTTGGCAGGATATTGCTATAAGCTTGTTTTATTCCCAAATTGGCTTGCTCATATAAATTCTTGTAAGTATTAATCTGGAAATTCTTCTCTAAAGCAATTTGAATACAATCTTTCAATGAAAGTCTTTGAGATGACTCCTGTGCATATAACGGTAGGCAGATTATTGTTAGAATTAGAATTAAAATAAGAAAATTTTTCATGTTACCTCCATTTTCCCTGTTTGCTCATCAGCCTGTAAATGTTGCAAACAGTGATCCTAATACAACTTTTGTTAAAATTACCCATATTAACCAAGTGATGAATACGGAAAGATATGATTTCAGTTGCGAAAAATGATAAATTATTGAAAAACCGATGGAAAAAACTACCAAAAACCAGATAGTGAAAATATCGAAAGCGCTTAAAAATCGGTAGAGAGTGGTCTGGGCAGCAGAATCTGGCATTAATAAAGAAAGACTGGTATTCACCTGAATGGACTGGTTGATTAATATGAGGGGAAGTTTTACAATAGTTCCCGCAATAACCAACACCAGGAATGCGTAACTGAATACGCTTAATAAATGAACAAATTTGGCCCTACCTCCTAAAATTATATTGCCTATAAAAAGAAATATGCCGCTGACAACTACATAAATGATGACCATACTGAGAGGTTGGAGAACCAAAATTTGAACATAACGCATGGCTCCCTGTCTGGAACTCTCGATTCTATCGATTATCATGTCTTTTTGTTCATCGGTATACTTTTCAGATTGATCAATGCGGTCGATGGCAAAATTAATTTCAAGATCATAGGTAACCAGACGAGTCGCAGCAGATATAAGGATAGCTAACAAAATGGGAAAAATAAAATCCGGTTTTGTCCGAAGATATTGAAATACTGCCGTAGGTCTGGAAAATACTCCAATTATTCGTTGAAAAAAGGTTAAATCTTCTGTGGGTTCAGTATCTTTCTCGGTAATTTTTTCAAGGATTTTTTCTATTCCCTCTTCTTCAGGTTGTTCTTCTTTTGGTTCTGACATTGGGTTGGATTCAGACGATTGACTTTCTTCTTTCTTTTCTGTTTTACCTTCTGTCTGGTTCTTTTCTTTAATTTGGCCTAAAATTTCTTCTAATTCCTTTTTTCCTTCCTCATTAAAATCTTCCTGATTTTCCTTTTTTTTCTTTTTTTCATTTTCGCTTGGCTCTTTTTCTGGTGTCATTTTTACGTCCCCTTTGTTTTGATGGACAGTTTCTTATTTTTCTTTTTTCTCATTTATTTTCTTTAAGATTTCGTTCTTTATTTTCATCATATATTCAAAACACTCCTGAGATTCATTTTTTATTTTACCATCTAAAATAGCATCGACTATAGCTTGCTTAATTTGGCCAACTAGAGGTCCAGGCTGAAGGTTTAGTGCTTTCATAATCTGATTACCATTGATGGCTGGTTTGAAATTTCGCAATCGGTCCTTCTCTTCCACAATTTTCATTTTCTGTTCAACTTTGTCGAAATTGGCCATATATTGCCGTACTTTTTCAGGGTTCTTGGAGGTAATATCTGCCCGACACAATTGCATCAGATCTTCCAGATGTTCTCCAGCTTCCACCATAACTCTGCGAATAGCACTATCTGTTACTGAATCGTCTACCAATTGCATGGGGCGCAAATGGAGCCTTACCAATTTTTTTATATATCTTATTTCAGCCATACTCAACCGCATTCTTCTACCGATTCGTTCGGTCATTCTGGCGCCTAATTCCTCGTGGCCGTGAAAGGTCCATCCTACACCCTCTACAAATTTTTTAGTTTGAGGTTTTGCAATATCATGCAATAAAGCAGCCATTCTTAGTTCGAATTTATTGGTTCTCCTGGCA
The DNA here is from genome assembly GCA_964387645.1 of uncultured Calditrichaceae bacterium. Lineage (GTDB taxonomy): Bacteria > Calditrichota > Calditrichia > RBG-13-44-9 > RBG-13-44-9 > CAYLYM01. The sequence continues at coordinate 32,392 of CAYLYM010000034.1, forward strand.
ATATTGTCTACTACTTGTAAAGTGTGGTTAAAAACGTCTTTATGGTGAAATTCATTTCGCTGTTCAACGCCAGAAAGCTGTTCCAATTCAGGAAATATAATGGGATAAAGACCGGTTTCTTTCATTAAGCGTAAACCTATCGAAGGTTTCTCAGCCATCATTATTTTGCGAAATTCTTCGGTAATACGTTCCTGAGAAATAATTTTTAATCTCTCTTTCGTTTTGATAATAGCTTCATAGGTTTGCGGTTCGATTCGAAAATTCAGTACTGTGGCAAATCGGATGGCCCGGAGAATGCGCAAAGGATCATCCTGAAATGTTACAACCGGATCCAGGGGTGTACGAATCAGTTTTGCATCGATGTCCTCAATTCCGTTGTAAACGTCAATCACCTGTCCGAAATTATCAGGAGAAATATCCATTACCAAGGTATTGACAGTAAAATCACGTCTAGAAAGATCGCTGGCCAGACCAGCTCTCTTAACATGAGGTTTTCGTGAATCAGGGTCATAGTGTTCCGATCGAGCGGTAACAAATTCTAATTTATACCCGGAATATTCTAACATAGCAGTGCCGAATCGAGGAAAGCTAACAACTTTACCAGACCCAAAACGTTTTCGAAAATGGTGAGCGAATCTTATTGCATCTCCAATCACCACAAAATCGATGTCAGTTCCTTCTCGGCCCATATAAAGATCACGAACAAATCCGCCTACAGCATAAGTTTTTACTCCTAATTCATTAGCTACCTGGTAAACTTTTTCTAAAATACTTCGGCCTTTTTCTATCTTCAAAATCAATTTTATTTACGCTCCTTTGGAAATACTTTTGTAAAGATTACCCATAAATATATAAAAAAT
>CAYLYM010000035.1:0-32619 GCA_964387645.1 uncultured Calditrichaceae bacterium
GTTAGTGAATACCAATAAATTGATCCTGGATATTCAGAAAAACCCAAAAAAATATTTGAAGATATCGCTATTTTAAAATGAAAATAATTGAGAAACACCAATAGATATTTCAATCAGAACACAAACAGACGATGCTAAAAACATTTTCTGTTGTATAAACAAATTTTGCTTTTATATTTTACAGTTTTAAGCATTCTCATCATCCTTTTCTCCAAACCCTTCAGTAATTATTATATTTACATATTGGTCAATGGGCTTTTCAGTCTGGTGGTGATTACTGTTAAAAACCAATCTGAAGCCAAAACTTCTGCTGTTGGGCAATTTGTTCGTTTCTGGTTGCCCCTATTCCTGTTCACATTTATGTACGAAGAAGCCGGTAAATTAATTCATCTTATTAACCGAGGATGGATTGATCCCATTCTAGTTCATATAGATCAAATAATTTTTGGCGTTAATCCCGGACTGTGGGTAGAAAAGTTCGATCATCCCCTTTTGAATGAAATTTTTAGAATCGGCTATGGCTCTTATTATTTCATCATAGTCATCGGAGCAGACATTCTTTATTTCAAAGATGAACGTCAGGAATATGTTCGCATGCTCTCGGCAGTTACAATGGCCTTTTGTCTGTCCTATTTGATGTTCATTATTTTTCCGGCACAGGGATCGAGATTTTTTCAGGCCGATCTTTTTCATACTAACATGGACGGGTTATGGTTTTCCTGGTTTCAACAGGAAATCATAGAGATTGGTTCGTTTCGCGGCGGCGCCTTCCCCTGTTCTCATATTGCCGTGGCTCTAATTGTCTGGCTTTCTTTGTACAAAACTCATCGTCGATCTTTTTGGATCATAGTTCCGTTTATAGTCTTGCTTGTTTTGGGAACCGTATATGCCAGATACCACTATGCAATTGATGGAATTGCCGGGATTCTTCTGGCGCTGGTAGTCTCGCTTTCAGTAAAAAAATCCACGTTCCCTTCCAAATCACGTTTTTTGGAAGATAAAATTTTTTGAAGAAAATAGAAAATTATATAAAATTGTTATTTGTTTCAGACCCATTATTGTTTTATTTTTCAATAATTTAAAAATGGAAATAGACAAGGGAAATTAAAAAGCAAGTAATTAGGCTTTTTAAAGCATTTATTGATTAATCACAATACGAAATTATTAGATTACTTTTACAAAGAGGCGAGATGAGTTATGCCGATTTTGATAAAGAATTTCACCTGAGTAAACCTGTAATCTCCCATCACTATCGTATGCTATAGGATTTTGGTTTAATTACTACGCAGAAAGAAGGTTTATACATTTTTGTTCAGCTCAACAAAAAAGTTTAAAAAAGTTCATTTCAGACTTTGGAAAAATACATTGTTAATAAAATGAAAATTAATCTTATGTTAATTAATTAAATGAAGGAGTTTATTATGAACTATATACCATTGGTTGGAAGGATTTTTTATTCAATAATTTTTATTGTCTTTGAATTTAGTCATTTTTTTATCTGAGAAAAATGACTAAATACAATGCTTCTATAGGAGTGCCTTTGCCTACTGTAGTTGTTATCGTGACAGGGATCATGTTACTTGCTGGTGGTTTAAGTACTTTATTAAGCTATAAAGTAAAAATTGGAGCTATCGTTATAGTTGTTTTTCTCATTCCTACTTATTTTATCGCTCATTCATTCTGGTATATTTAAGATCCCATGCAGTCTCATGTCCAAATTATTATGTTCATGAAGAATATTTCTATGACCGGCGCAGCTTTAATGTTTTATTATTTGGGAAGCAGACTGTTAAGTTTGTAAAAAACATCATAAGTAAAGAAAGGTTACTTAGTTGCGATAAAGCTGAAAAAGATTAGTCAAGTCTAAAAAATCGGAATAATTATTTCCATTATGTATTTTTTAACTTTATTAAAATATCGATAGATGGATATATTTTTTAGGATGTTTCTTAAAATCAATAATAAGCGTATTTAATTCATTGATCGTTTTATTTAGATTGTCAATGTATGTTTTATCATTAACAAGGGCGCCGGCGCTTCCCTGACCCCGGTTGATTTTTTCTGCAATTTCTTTTAACTGAGTGGACAAACGCGAGAGTTGTTCTATCGTTCTGTTAAATTTTATCATACTTAATAGTAGGCTATCCGAAGTTTTATCAATAGCTTTTTGGGCTTTTTCACCGGCCAAACCAACATTATGAATATCTGAATTGTATTGATCAATGTCTAACTGGCTGATTTTATTGTTGACATTTGATAAGAAGGAATGAAAAAGATCAATAGATTCTGATATTTTTTTCGATTTATCTTTTAATTCTCCTTCTTTAATACTAATCTTTACCATTTCCAAAATTTCTTTTGCCTGAGAAATTATATCTTTGTTCTTGCCATGTACAACCGAACCCGGAGCAATAAATTTTTTTGAATTGCCAGGATGGATGGTAATGGCCTTTTCTCCCAAAAGGCTAATAGTATTGATTTCTATTTTGGAATCAACCGGAATTTTATATCGCTTATTCACATCCACTCGTACAACTACTCCATCTTTTTCAAAATATACATCTTTTGTCCAGCCGATACGATACCCTCTCATAAAAACTTTGGCTTTATCCTGCAAACCAATGACATCATCAAATTTCACATAAATAATATAATCACGAGTAAAAAATATGCGTTTCCCAGAAAGCGTAATTATTGTTACCATTAAAATTATTATACTAAAAAAAATGACTACTCCAGAAATAAAACTCATCCTTTTATAATCCATTTATCTCACCTCCATTATAAAGCAACGATAATTTTTCATTATCAATTTCTTCTTTTTTTCCGATAAATTCTATTCGTCCATTGGATAGTAGAGCAACACGATCGGCTACATCTTTCATTAATTGAATATCATGAGTTACAACAATCGAGGTAGTATTAATTTCATTTTTAAACAGATTAATTAACCGACTCACTTTTTCAGCATTAGCTTTATCAAGACCGGTTGTCGGTTCATCATAAAAAATATATTTTGGACGTTTTATCAAAGCTCTGGCAATGGCTACTCTTTTTTTCATTCCTCCGCTTAATTCTTCCGGATATTTTTCAAGCACATCCCTATCAAGCCCTACGAAGTTCAAAGCTTTTAAAACAATCTGTTCTATCTCATTTGGCCTTTTATTTTTGTACATTGAAAGGTATAATCCTAAATTTTCCCTTACATCTAGAAAATCAAATAAAGCGCTGTTTTGAAAAACAAAAGCTATTTTTTTCCTGAATTCATCTAATTGTCTTTTTTTTAAGCTACAGATATTAATTCCGTCAAAAATAATTTCGCCAGAATCAGGTTCAAATAAACGAACAATTGTTTTAATAAAGACCGTTTTTCCCTGACCACTAGGGCCTAAAATTACTAATGTTTCATTATCATATATCTCAAGGTTTACATTTTTAATAATTTTTTGTCCTTCAAAACTTTTACTCAAATTTTTTATTTGAATCATAAAAGTAATTCTCCTAAATAATAATCCAGAATTACAATAATAATTGCAGATAAAACCACAGCGCTCGTGGCCGATTTACCAACGCCGCGGGCTCCACCGCTTGTATTTAAACCGTAATAACTACCAATCAATGCTACAAAAGCACCAAATATTCCAGGTTTAATGATGTTTCCAAAAATAATTTCAAAATTTCTAAATCCCATTCGCATTCCATTTAAAAATTCATACGGAGAAATCCATTCAGTTAATACAGTTGACATAAAAAATGAGCTAAACATAGCCAAAAAATTTGCAAAAAGTGTGATCACGGGCATCATGATGATTGCAGCTAAAATCCTTGGAAAAACAAGAAAACCAGTTGGATCAAGCGGTAGAAGCTCAAGTGCGTCAATCTGTTCCGTTATTTTCATGCTACCAATTTCTGCTGCAATAGAAGCCCCTATTTTACCTGCCAAAACCAATGATAAAATAATAGGGGAGAGCTCAATAGTGGTACTTTTAAAAATCACATTAACGGTATATGATCTTGGTACTATTCCCGACGATTGATAAATACCCTGCACAGTAGAGCCTAACCCTACAAAGGTGGAAATAATTAGTACAATGGGCAATGTTTCAATGACAAAATGATAAATTTGTTCAATTATCTGCCGACGATAAAACCAGATTTTATGAATGGAAAGAACTGAATTAACAAAGAGAATGGTAATTTCATAAACTGAAATAAAAAACTTTATTCCTTTATTACCCAATGAAACAAAGAAGCTTCCTTTTTTCATCATTAATCCTTTCTGGCTATTAAACCATTCAATACAATACGGTTCATTTCTTCAACAATTTTGTCGCATTGTTCTTCATCATGATTAATTAACCATCGAATCCTGATAAAATTGGCCATTTCCATAATGGTGTTTAAAGTCAGCTCAGTATCTTCTATGTAAAATACACCCTGCTTTATACCTTCTGCTAAAATGGCTTTTAATTTTTCTTTGAAGAGTTGTCGTATTTTTTCAACCACTGGACGACCATGGGGAGAATACTCTATAAAGCCAATCGGAGCTTTACCAATTTGCTTGGCAAGGGATTTTAAATTTTCATAAACAAGACGAGAAAATTGAATAAATTTTTGATCTGTTTGTAAGTTGGAATTTAATGATTTTTCAACATTACGTAATATCTGCTGAGCATATTCTAAAACAATTTCATTAAAAATAGCTTCTTTATTAGGGTAATAATAATAAATGGATTGTTTTGCCATGCCACATCGACGCGCAATATCATCCAGAGATGTTTTATGAAATCCAAACTGATTAAATAATTTTCTTGCGGCTTCTTTTATGGTTTGTTGTTTTTTGTTTTTTTCTTTAAAAGTCATAACTTTCTTTAATTAATTAAATTGCGAAAAATAAAATACAAATTAAGATAATTTGAATCTATTTAATTATTAATTTTTCATTTACCTTCACAAAAGCAAAAAACACGAACATTATGCCACCTAAACAAGCCAGAGCCACGCCAACACTAAAAATATCAGCAAGCACGCCAAGCAGAGGTGAGATAATCACCATCAAAATTGTTGTAACTTGAGATTCTACCGAGAGTCCGGATGCCATGACTTTATTGGATATCTGATCGCTGATAAAGGCAACATTCATTGGTTTTCTTAGATTATGAATGATGTATAAACCAAGAAATACAAGTACTGAAAGAAAACCAAAACTTTTCCATGATGCTAACCCTGCAATAAATAGAAAACTTGCACCTATCCAAAACGTCACATTAATAGCTTTAGCGATGTTAGCGAATCGTTTACTAACTTTTTCTGCGCTGTGTGAGGCATAGCTCGTTAGCATGTATATAATAAAATATACAATTCCAATAATGACGGCAGTCCGTCTTGTATCGCTCCAACTTAAAAAAAGCGGGATGGAAATTGCTAATGTTTTTATTACAGGTTGTAAATAGTCTTTAGTCGATTTAAAAAAGGCTGTAAAACTTGCGCTATTTAGAATGGCCCTCATTGCATCTCGGTCTTTAAAAATAGCGAAAAATGCTTTAAATGTAGTTTTTAATTGTTCTGAAATTGCTCCTTTTTTGAGTTGAATAAGATCACCATCTAATTCTTTGGGATATGTAGTTAAGTTTATAAGGTTTAAAACGTAAGGTAAAGCTGTGGCCAGGAACACATATCGGTAGTTACCTGAATAAAAAACCAACGCCGCGGCAATTAGTGAATTAATGGCAGAGCCAAATTGTGATGCCGCACGAGTTCGCCCATAATAAGATACTTTTTGATTCTTTAATCCCTTAATGTTTAGATATTCCAATATTAACGCTTTATGGGTGCCAGTGCGAAACGCTTCGCCTACGGCAAAAAATATCATTGCTCCAGCAAAAAAATAAAAACCAGTGAATAAGTAAAAAACAAGAAATGAAATGATATATGCCGAAAAGGACAATAACATAGACTTTCTACGCCCAAAAGCATCAGCGTAAATACCTGAGGGAATTTCTATAATATTTGTCGTCAGGTCGCGAATGGAATACAACAAACCAATCTGGAAAAAAGAAAGTCCTTCCTCTCTAAAAAGCAGTATTATAAACGGCTCAAAAAATCGCAGATTTTTTAAAAATCCATAAAAGGAAAATTTATATATCATCCCGTTTTTTTTCATTTAAGCCTATCTCCTAAAAATATTTCAATATGAGACGAAATATTTTTACATTTTACTTTGAAGATATTTAAAGTTACACTGTATTAGAATTTTTGTGAATATCAGGAAACTGTTTATCCATAATTGCCTAAGTACATTCTTCTTGTATTTAATGACATTGAGCAGCAAATTCAAAAAATTGTTTCTCATGTTCTCTAAGGATCACCTCCTTCTTTTTGCTTTGCATAGCTGAGCAGTTACATAATTGTCAAGAATTTTCATCTAACCTTTCCTCTTGCAATCGATGCAAATATGCCAATAAAACATAAGGAACTAAAAATAAGAAAGTTTATTTTAGTACTTTTTAAAAAAAGATAATGATGTTCTGGAATAATTTGTGTTCTTCCTATAAATATAGCGAATATTAGCATGGCAATTCCCATGCTAAGTGATTGTCCCATCAATCGCATTGTTCCAAGCGTTCCAGATGCTATTCCATAAAATTTTTTATCTACAGAACTCATTATTGCATTTGTATTAGGAGAAGAAAAAAGAGCAAAACCAAAACCAAGAATAAACAAGCTAGCTATAAGGAAACCTAAGGTTGACCTTTCATTTAAAAAAATCAGTAGAAAAAGTCCCATTGTTGTCAATGCCATCCCCAGTGAAGCTACTATTCTGGGTTCAATTCGGTCCGAAAGCTTACCTGCAAAAGGCGAAAAAAGAGCCTGAACAGCAGGTTGTGAAACTAAGATTAAACCAGCGGTTTTGGGATTAAAGTTTTTAATATATTGTAAATAGAGACTCAAGAGAAAAGACACTGCAAATGTTGCACTGTAGTTGATGAGTGCTGCTAGATTAGAAAAAGTAAAAGTTATATTGTTTTTAAAGAGATACATATTTAAAACAGGACTTTCTGTCTCCATTTCCCATTTTACAAATAACAGAATTCCAGAAACACCTATCAAAATTAACACAATACCTGCTTTTCCCGGTAATAGAGAAAAACCATATATTAAAGTGGACAAGGCAATTCCATAGATTGAAAAGCCAATAAAATCGAATTTCTCTCCCTCTGCTTCGGCCCATTCGCCTTTCAGTTTCCAAAAAGTAAAAATAATTATTACCAGTCCTACCGGTAAAATTGACAGAAAAATGCTTCTCCATCCTAAATACTGTGTTAAAAATCCACCCAAAAATGGACCAAGTGAAAGTCCTAAATAAGTTGCTGCAACATTTATTCCTAACACTTTACCTCTTTTGCCAACAGGAAAAACCGAAGTAAGAATAGCCACGCCGGTACTGTAAATCATTGAACTACCAATCCCTTGCAATATTCGAGAGTAAATAAGTGTAAAAGCTGAATTTGACACTGCACAGAGAAGAGATGATAAGGTAAAGATAAAAATACCATATAAGAATATTTTCTTCCTACCATAAATATCCGCGATTCTGCCAAAAGGGACGAGGAATACTGCAGCTGATAAAATATATGAAGTTGTTATCCAACTTAACAAAACAACATCTATATTAAATTCTTTCCCAATTGAAGGAAGGGCAATGTTTATAGATGAACCGATGAAAGGTGTCAAAAAAGAAGCAAGTGTAGCAGCAATTAAAACAAATTTTTTGGTTGAGTTATTATCCATTGTACACAAGAAGTTTTTTCTTATAACACGTATATTTCTTGTTGCCTGATAATTTTTACACTGGTATTTCTGCTTTTTTTAATCCTTCTTTAATGAAAAAATAAAAAATAAATGTTCCCCAAAGACTTATAAAACCGGCAACATAAAAAATAGACGTTAAGCCTAAAGTATCCATCACAACACCAGATATTAGCGGAGCCAGAATCATTCCAAAACTCATTGCAGTATTAAACAGACCCATGGATGCACCCATTCCCACATTTTGCCCTACTTTGACGGTAATAGCGGATGCAGCGGGCATTGCCATGGCACCGCCAATACCCATCAATGAACTAACGATCAATAAAGCACCAAAATTTTTTGCAAAAGGTATGCCTAATAATGTCAACGCTCCAATTGACGATCCGCTTAAAATTAAGAGAACTTTGTTGTATTTGTCAGCTAATTTTCCAAACGGTCTTTGCATCAAAGCAGTAAGAAATACATTCATTGAAATAAGGGTTCCAATTTGTGTAGATGATATATGAATTTTTGAAGCAAAAATTGGTAAAAAAGACATAACCCCGCCTCGACCCATGGCGTTCACAGCTCTAAAAATTAAAATTCCTTTAACTATATTATTTTTTATAATCTTTTTAAACGAAATAGAATTTTCTACTTCGATTCCATTTATATTTTTTACATCTGGTAAAAAAAATAAGGTGATTAAAAACGAAAGGGCTGTAAGACAGGACATGGCAATAAATACTGAAAACATACCAAAAGTGTCATTCAGAATGCCCCCTAAAAAAGGACCTGTTCCCATTCCCAGAAAGAGCGCAATGCTAAATGTTCCCATAGTACTTCCTTCCTGTCCTTCGCAGGCAGTTTCTCCAATATAAGCCATCGCAATCGGAATTACCATGGCCGAAGCAAAGCCATGAACCATTCTAATAATTGTTAATGAATAGACATTATTTGCTAACAAATAAAATAAAGAAATCAGTGAGTAAAAAAATAAGCCAGCTGAAATAAATTTTTTTCTTCCTTTTTTATCAGAAATCTTGCCTATAATGGGCATGAAAATACCACGAGTGAGAGAAAATCCGGAAAATATTAAACCTAACCATAAACCTGTGGCTCCCAGATGCTCAGCATAAATTGGCATAAGTGGACTGACTATTCCTAATCCCAACATGGCTGCAAAGACTGAAATAAATAGAATGTTAAATATTCTCTTTCTCGTTTCCTCCATTGAAATATCCTTTATCGGTAACCCAAGTAATCGCTTTCAGATTCTGGATAATATGATCAAAATCAAAAAATTGTTTATATACTAGTTTCCATGTTTTTAGTTTAAACTTGTAATAAATTTTTGCAAAATTACCTTGCATTAAATCTGTTATTTCGCCACCGAATGAATTCGATGGCTATACTATACGATTCCGAAATCCGTTTAAGCGGATTTGGGAAAAATAAAATATAAAAATAAATCAAAACATATAAACCAGTTCTTCTAAAAAGTTCGGAAACTTTGACTTTATGTACAACATAAACACACAAGTATATTTTATTTATTTCCCTTTTCTTTGAATCAACCTTCTCTTTTCATAACCTCTAAAGATATACGGTTGCTCGGACCATCTCCCCGCGCAACAGACACTCCAACACAATCCCCAACCGCATCTGAGATTTCGGCTACATCCTGATGCTTAAATCCTGGACAAAGAAGAATTGAATGGATTTCTTCCTCTTCAACCAGCTTTTTGCATACTTCAACTGCCTGCTTCTGATTTTTTACGATATAAACGAAAAGCTTGTATGAATGTGGAGTTTCAATCACGCAGTTATGCTTTGATGGATTGGCATCAGGCGCATGAGCTAAAAAAGCAGCTTTAAAAGCCATGTTCAAGCCTCCTAATTTTAATGTTCTTAAACAATTTTTTAATTATGAAAAACATATCTAATAACAATTAATTTTCTTTAACAAATATATTGTGCTTCCAAAAATGAAATAGTTGTTCAAGTTGCTTTTCAATTTCGAACTCCGAATCAAGTTTTTTTAAATGATACAACATCAGGTAACGGATGGAACCAAATATTGAAATAGAAAGAATAAAGGGATCAATATCAGGAGCAATATACTTTTCAGCCTGTCCTTTTTCGATAAAGGCCTGTAAACGTTGAATTTTTTTTCTGGTTTGTTTGCTAACTTTTTCCTTCAGCCCATTCTCTAAAGACATGAAATGAATAACAAAGAAAAATTTTACAAAGTATGGATATCTTTTTAAAAAAACCGAGTGAAGTCTGAATAAACCGTGAAATTTATTTACATAGCCTTTCTCAGTATCAATAAATTCATTAATCAATTCCTCACTAATTCGATCAGTTTCTTCCAAAAGAGTTAGAAAAAGGGTTCTCTTATTTTCGAAATAATAATAGAGGGTTGGCTTACTAATTTTTGCTATTTCACAAATTTCCCTTATCGAGACTTGGTGATAGCCTTTCTCAGAAAATAAATTAGCTGCGATATGAAATATGCGTGTTTTTGTATCAGGATGATTATAAAAATCGGCAATAAATTCTATCATTTTTGCAATTACTTTTTTAATTAACTCAATGTAAAATACAAAATTTTTCTTGACAAAGGATTTTTAATATCATACATTCAAACAAAATAATATTTTGTTAGAATATAAGAATGTTAGAGGTTATTATGCAAGAAAAAACTAAATCTGAATGGGATGAGAAAAAAATTCAAATATTAAAGGTGTCTCAACAAATATTTGCTCGTTATGGATTCTTTAAAGCAACAGTGGATGATATTGCTCAGGCAATGGGGATGAAAAAAGGTTCGCTTTATTACTATTATAAAAGTAAAGATGAAATTTTTAGCGATGTTATTCATTATGAAAGCGAACAATTCTTAAATGAACTTGAAAAAGCGCTTTCTCAAGAAAAAGATTCTCGGAAAAAAATCTTACGTTTTGTTAAATTTCGGTTAGAATATTTTCAGCAAGTCATTAATTTACATCAACTTACCATACAGGCTATATTAGAAATCAAACCTCTGGTGGCAAAACTTTATCGTACTTATATCGATAAAGAAGTCAAACTACTTGCAAATATTATTGAAGAAGGTGTCCAAAAAGGTAGTTTCAAAGCATGTAATACCCACAAAGTAGCCAAAAGTATTCTCACTGTATCGGAAGCAGTTAAATTTAGAGAATTTCATACTACAAACGTTTTATCAGCTACCGAGATTGATTATTCGTCTATTGAAGAGGAAATTGTTTATATAACTCAGCTTATTTTGGAAGGATTAGAGAAAAAATAAGATAGGAGACAATGAAAAATGAAAAAAATAAATCATAATTTAAGGAGGGAATGATGCTTAAATGTAGAAGCCATCCAATCTTATTACTGGTATTGCTCCTATTTATCGGATTACTTCATGCACAGAGTAGTCAGGTATTGGAACTCACGTTAGATCGGGCACTGGAATTAGCATTGCAAAAGAATAAGGATATTAAGGTTTCTTACCTTGAAGTGAAAAAATCGAAAGAAAAATTAAAAGAGGCGAGAGGTAATCTTTTTCCTTCGATCGACGCCAGCGGGCAGTACACACGAAATATTAAAAAACCGGTCATTTTTTTACCGCCCGGAACACCTTTTGGTCCTCCTGGAGGGGGTCCCGCGGTCCTGGAAATTGGATACGATAATTCTTACACTGGTTCTGTTTCTGCCAGTTTCCCTCTTTTTTCTAAAACATTATATTCAAGTTTAAGTGTTGCCAAGCGAAATCATGAACTCGCTAGAGAATCTTTTCGCGATAGTAAAATTAAAACTATAGCCAATGTAAAAAAGAGTTTTTACGGGGTTTTATTAGCAAAATCCGTAAAAGATTTTATGCAAATGAGTCTTAAAAATGCTGAAGATAATCTGAAAAATGTTCGGCGCATGCATAAACAGGGATTAGTCTCCGATTACGACCTTATTCGGGCAGAAGTTCAGGTAGAAAATATTCGTCCTGTGGCAATGCAGGCAGAAGATAATTTCCAGTTAGCAAAAGATGCTTTGAAAATTGCTATTGGTCTGGATGGAACTCAAGAGATTAAAGTCCGGGGTGAACTGCAGTATGATCCTTCTTTTAGATTACCCGGTTTGAATGAAGCATTAAATCAAGTTCTCGATAAAAATTCTACTTTGCGACAACTTCATTTTCAATCTTTGTTAACTAAATCCATGATCGGATTAGAAAAATCCTCGTTTTTTCCTACATTAATAGCATTTGGGAATTACCAATATCAAACTCAGGCGAATGATTTCAAATTTTCCGATTATAGGTGGGTAAAGACAACCATGGTTGGATTGCAGTTACAATTTCCTATTTTTCATGGATTGAGTCGATTTGCCAAAGTACAGCAAGCCCAACTTTCTCATCGGCAGGTTCTCGAGCAGCAGAGCGCTGTTACCGAGGCAATTAAAACTCAATTAAAGAGTATACTTTATCGGATAGAACAAGCGCGGAAACGAATAGAAGCACAACAAAAATCAATTTCACAAGCAGAACTTGGTTATAGAATTGCTAAGTCTCGCTACAAAAATGGTCTTGGTACCCAGCTGGAAGTTAATGATGCGGAGGTTGCCTTGACACAGGCGCGGGTTAATTATGCTCAGGCAATTTATGATTATCTAGTGGCCATTGCAGACTATGAAGCATTAACCGGCCAGGAAGAGTCTGATTAATAAAACTCAAAGTACATTCAAAAATGAAAATATGAAATTTTAAGGAGGATAAAATGAAAAGAACATTTGTATTGATATATTCCCTGATCGTTTTAATTTTTTTAATCGGATGTTCAAAGAAAAAGTTATCTACTGAAGAAAATATTCCCGTAAAAACAATTCCAATAAAACTCCATACAATTGATCGAACTTTAGTTTTTACCGGCAATATTGAACCTTGGAAGGAAACCAAATTCGGAGCACAAATGTCCGGGCGCATCGAAAAGATTTATGTGAAGGAAGGGGATAAAGTAAAAAAGGGTGATATATTGGCCCAGTTAGATGACACACAGTTAACTCAGGCAAGAATTCAATATCAACTTGCAAAATTAGATTACGAACGTATGAAACCTTTGCTTGAGGAAGGTTCGATATCTCAACAGCAATTTGATAATATTAAAGGAAGATATGAAACTGCTAAAGCTGCATACGAATTAACTTTAAAGAATACTCAATTACGGGCTCCGTTCACAGGCCTTGTTACGGCAAAATGGATGAATGAGGGGGAAGTATTCTTACTATTTCCAGGAGCTGCAGGATCACCCGCCATTTTTACTCTCATGCAAATAGATCCTTTAAAATTAACTGTAAATGCTACAGAAAAAGATTTTCCACAACTTAAGAAAGGAATGAAAGTGGATGTTCAAGTGGATATTTATCCCGATACGATTTTTACTGGCCAGATTTCTCGGCTTGATCCGGTGATTAATCCAATTACGCGCACTTTTGGTGTAGAAATAAAAATCAACAATACCCAAAAAATCCTTCGTCCAGGAATGTTTGCCAGAGTAACGATTCATGTGGGAAAAGAGCAAGTTCTTGCTGTGCCAAGAGCATCGCTCATTCAACAACCCGGTACCAGCATTTTTTATTGCTTTGTAGTAGAAAACGGAATTGCCAGACGAAGAGATATTCAACGAGGTGATACATATGATCAATTTATAGAAGTAAAAAGTGGATTAAATGTGGGTGAACAATTGGTAATTCAAGGTCAGTATCGCTTAAAGGATGGGTTAAAAGTCAAAGTTATTTCGGAATGAAAAATGATCTTAATTGAAATGAAAAAGGAAGAAGGAGAATAAATATGAACCTTCCGAAAATATTTGTAGATCGTCCGATAACAACAATAATGATATTTTTGGGGATTTTGGCCATTGGATTGGTTTCGTTATCGCGTCTGCCAATAGACTTGTTGCCAGAAATTGAGATGCCGGTTATTAGCGTCTTAACACAATATCCCGGCGCAAGCGCAAGAGATGTGGAAACAAATGTAACAGAAGAAATCGAAACCTTGCTAAGTACTGTAAACAAATTGGACAAGATAACATCAGTCTCTATAGATAACATGTCGGTTGTGCAATGCCAGTTTAAATGGGGGACGGATTTAGATGAGGCAGCCAATGATATACGTAATTTATTGGAACTGGCTAAAAGAAATCTTCCTGATGATGTTGAAACTCCAATAATCTTCAAATTTGGAAGTAATATGTTCCCTGTCCTCATCATGGGTGTTAATGCTGAGGAAAGTTACATGGGGCTTAATAAATTGATTGAAAAAGAAATTGCCAACCCTTTAAAACGAATTCCAGGTGTGGGCACAGTAATGGTGTACGGCGGACCGGTCAGACAAATAAGAATTGATATCGATCCACGTCGCTTAGAAGCATATAATCTAACCATCGATCAAATCGCCGGTATTTTAGCGGCTGAGAACCTGAACATGCCAACTGGTAGCATTAAAATGGGATTATTGGAATATAATTTACGAGTACCAGGCGAGTTTACAGATCCAGATCAGGTTGGAAACATTGTTATTTCGCAAATGAATGGATGTCCGGTTTATTTAAAAGATGTTGCCACTATTTATGATGGATTAAAAGAAAGAACTATTGATGTAAAACTTATGGGAGGTAAAGGTCTTACACTCATGGTTCAGAAACAGTCGGGTGCAAACACGGTCGCTGTTGCTAATGCTGTACTTAAAAAAATGGAAGAATTGAAAAAGAATGTTCCTTCGGATGTAAAGTTTCAAACTGTATTAAATTCATCTGATTTTATTGTGAATTCTGTTAGAAACTTAAGCGAAGCGGTTATTTATGGTGGATTATTTGTTGTATTAGTTATTCTTTTCTTTCTTAGAGAATGGCGTGCAACCGTTATTGTAGCCCTAACAATCCCATTTTCCCTAATAGTTGCTTTTATTTATCTATTTATTACCGGTAACACATTAAATCTTATTTCTCTTTCTTCTTTAAGCATTGCAGTTGGGATGGTAGTTGACGATGCCATTGTAATATTAGAAAATATTACCCGTCATATTGAAGGAGGTGCCAGACCGCGTGAAGCTGCCGTCTTTGGTTCTACAGAAGTAGGGCTCGCTGTTGTTGCCTCAACCCTGTCTATTGTTGCAGTATTCCTACCATTAACTTTCTTATCAGGAATTTCTGGAGTGTTATTTCATATTTTAGGTATTCTAGTAACTGTCACCATTCTTACCTCTTTATTTGCTGCGTTAACTTTGGTTCCAATGCTTTCTTCAAAATTACTACGAGCTAAACGTGGTAAGATAAATGATAGCAAATTAAATAAATTATACCAAATTACTGAAAACTGGTTTATTCGCATTGAAGAGTTTTATCAAAAGTTATTACGATTTGCATTAACTCATCGTAAAACAGTGATTATTTCGGCATTTATTATATTCGTTGGTTCAATGGTTTTATTTAAATTCATTGGCACTGAATTTATTCCAAAAAGTGATGACGGTTCACTTCAAATCAATGTTGAGTTACAACCAGGAACACGCCTTGAGGAAACTAAAAAAGTCGCAAAGCAAATTGAAAATATTTTACACGAAGAAGCACCAGAATTACAATATTATTCTGTTCAAGCAGGTGTTAATGATGAAGGATTTTCCTCTACTCTTTTTGGGCAAAAAGAAGGCTCACACATTTTTAGTATGCGTCTCCGTTTCGGTAAGAAGAAAGATAGAGAAAGGTCTATATTTGATATTGCAGATGTGTTACGACCAAGGATTTCGCGGATACCTAACGTTGTGAATTTTAGCATAAGGAGCGGTGGTTTAGGTTCTATGTTGATTGGAGGAGGAGCAACTGGTAAAGATTTAGAAATCGATGTTATTGGCCACAATCTAGAAGAAACAACACGTCTGGCTAACGAAATTGAAAGTAAATTAGAATTGATTCCTGGAGCAGTTGATGTGGCCATCGATCGAAGTAAAGAACGTGCTGAATTAGAGATTATTCCAGATCGAGAAAAAATTGCCTCGGTGGGTTTAAATACGGCAATGATAGCCAACACTATCCGGCAAAGTATTTATGGAGTAGTAGCAACAAAATATCGTGAGGAAGGTGATCAATATGACATTTTTATTCGGTACAAACCTGCTTTTCGGGAATCTATTGCAGATGTTGAAAATATCCCGGTACGAACACTTACGGGTCAGCTTGTGAAAGTAAAGGACATTGCCACAATTAAAGAAACTTTATCTCCACCAGAAATTCGACGTAAAAATCAGGAACGTGTGGTAACAATAGGAGCAAATATATCCGGACGAGCATTAGGAGAAGTAACCGCTGATATTCAAAGGCAAATTGCCCAGATGAATATACCGCCAGGAATTGACATTGAGTATGGGGGGCAGGTAGAACAACAAAGTGAATCATTTCGGGATTTAGGACTCTTTTTAGTTTTAAGTATATTTTTGGTCTACATGATCATGGCGTCCCAGTTTGAATCGCTTTTGGATCCGTTTGTAATTATGTTTTCGATTCCTTTTGCTCTGGTTGGTGTAGCCTGGGGACTCTTTCTTACTGGTATTTCGCTTTCTGCTATTGCATTTCTGGCTATAATAATGTTGATCGGAATAGTTGTTAAAAATGCTATTGTATTAGTAGACTACATTAATATTTTACGTGCTCGTGAATATCAATTATTTGATGCGATTGTTACTGCAGGTGGAAACCGCTTACGCCCCGTGTTAATGACTGCCATTACTACCATATTAGGAATGATACCTCTGGCAATTAGCAGAGGAGAAGGAGCGGAAATATGGCAACCACTTGGTGTAACAGTAATTTTTGGCTTAGCCGTTTCAACATTAGTTACATTAATATTGGTTCCAGTGGTTTATTCAGTATTTGAAACTCGATTTAAGAAAGGAGAATGGGAATAATACTTTTGAGGAAAACAAACATGAACCCTGGACTTCTGGTAATTTAACTAAATTGAATAATTTCATTAAAATAAAGAGGGTTTCGATGAAAGCAGTAATGATTGTATATAATCAAAGTATATCAGACGAAATACATGAATTGATAATTTCTCTTAACATTAGAGGATTTACGCGATGGCAAGATGTTCAGGGAAGTGGCTCTCTTAATGGTGAACCGCACCTTGGAACTCATATATGGCCTTCATTGAATGCCGTTTTATTAACCATTGTCGAAGATGAGAAAGTAGATGGAATTTTAAAAAAAGTGAAAGAAATAAATCAGGAAGTTGGACAAGAGGGCATTCGAGCTTTTGTCTGGAAAATAGAACAAATGGCTGGATGAATTTAATTTTAAGAAATTTTTAAATTAATAAAATAAAAAATATGGGTAAGATACCCCAGCATTGCTTTCTGATGACAAATCCTGAATGAAAATAAATGGGGTATCTTACTCATTCCAATTGTTCCAAAGTATGCTATTAATGTTTTTAAAAAATTTGAGGAATGAAGCAGGCTAATCTAAAGAAACTAACCGAGAAAAGTTAATCTGTTTTTAAAATTGGAGAAGCAGATGACGAATAGTTTTTTTTCGATAAAGTTATTACCACCTTGTTTAGATATAAGTATCATCATTCCTGTAAAAAATGAAAGAGAAAATGTATCAATTTTAGCAATAGAAATAAATGAAGTAATGAATAAACTTTTGCTCTCGTGGGAATGTGTGTGGGTAGATGACGGTTCTTCAGATGGGACTTTAGAAGAGCTCAAGAAAATACATGCTCAAAATCTTAAACATCGTGTTGTTTCGTTGGCGGAAAATTATGGGCAATCTATTGCCTTGGCTGTTGGTTTTATCAAAGCATCTGGAAATATTTTTGTTACGATGGATGGCGATGGCCAGAATGATCCGGAGGATATTCCCAATATGCTGAATCTTTTGAATAAAGAATCGTTAGATATGGTGAATGGAATACGTATTAAAAGAGAAGATTCTTTGATCCGCAAAATTTCCTCAAAAATAGCTAACGGATTCCGAAACTGGATAACTGAAGATAAAATTAAAGATGTTGGTTGTGCTTTAAGAGTTTTTCGACGTGAATGCGTAGAAAACCTGGTTGTATTTAAAGGGATGCACCGGTTCCTTCCTACTCTTGTTCGTTTGAATGGATATAATAGAATAGCTGAAATTCCTGTTAAACATCGAAAAAGAATAAGAGGGGAAACCAAGTATGGAATTAATAATCGGTTATGGGTCGGTTTATTCGATACATTCATGGTAAGATGGTTGTCAAAAAGAGTAATTTTCCCGGAAATTAAATTTGAGTTATTGTCAGAAAATTACACAAAGTATGGAAAATGTCTAAGTCATGGTTAATTATTGGCTTTCTTGGGCAGGTCATGTTTTCTGCTCGATTTTTAGTGCAATGGCTGGCGAGTGAAAAAGCTGGTAAAAGTATCGTTCCTTTTGCTTTTTGGATATTCAGTATTATTGGGTCAGCACTACTTTTAAGTTATGCAATATATCGTAAAGACCCTGTTTTTATTCTTGGTCAGTCAACCGGATTTCTGATATATACACGAAATATCCAACTCATTTTTAAGGAAAAGAAAGTAAAAAAAGCAAATGTTTAAAGTGAATTCTAAAAAATTTGCAATAAAACAAAAATTTAAACAAAATCAATTTCTATTAATTATATTCATTCTATTATTTATTTTTATCAACTTGACTTCCTACGCAAATAAAATGCCTCTTTTTCATGAAGAACCTCGTAGAGTTATCGTTGCACAAGAAATGATATTAACTGGCGATTATATTGTACCTAAAGTGTATCAAAAACCCTATTATAAAAAACCTCCCTTTCATAATTGGATTATTGCGCTTTTTTCATTACCACAGGGTAAAGTAACAGATTATTCGGCACGTCTGGTTTCAGTTTTAGCCTTCCTTTCGCTTGGGATTCTTGTATATTTATTATTAGCAAAAATGAATAAAAATGTGGCTCTCACTGCTTTTCTAATTATTATGACAAATTATTTGTTAATGTGTGAATACGGCAACAAGGCAGAACCAGATATGTTATTGACTACTTTAACTTTTTTATCATATTTTTTCTACATTCGAAATCCAACTCAATTATCGTCCATATTTATATCCTCTTTATTTATGGGAGCTGGCATTCTGACTAAAGGTGTCTCTCCAGTGTTTTTTTATCCGGCAATGTTGATTTATATTCTGTGGAAAAGTCCTCGACCAGCACAACGAATTAAATATCTCGTTATTCATCTTTTCTTATCTCTAATTCTTCCAATAGGTTGGGTTATTTTGTATTCCCTTCATGGAAATTTAAATTTACTTCTAAACATTTTTAATTCCGAAGTTAAACTTCGTACTCAATGGTCAATATTCAACTTTTTGAAACATCTTATTTATTATCCAATAAAGATCTGGATTGTACTATTACCCTGGTCGCTTGTCCTTTTCATTTCTTTTCGAAAGAATGTGCAAAAAAACGAAATACTAGAAACCAGTTTTATTATATTTATTTTTTCACTTATTATTTTTAGTTTTTTGCCAGAATCTCGAGATAGATATCTCATGCCTGCTTTTCCTTTTTTCGCAATTTTTGCTGCTCATCATATTGATGAAAATATGACGGTATCTTTAAAGATCAGTAAATTTATTTTTAAGTCGTTTATATTAACTTTTTTGGGTGGCTCTATCTTTTTTTTCTACAAGGGATTTTATATACAAATTGCTCTTTTTATTATTGCTTCTCTAATAATTTTCTTCTTCCAAAAAAAGGAATTTAGAGTTATTACTTTTTCTGTAATTATCTCGCTTACATTTCTTATAGCTTACGAACATGGGCTTTATTTTTACAGATCCCAGATTAAAAAAGATTACAAAAATAAGGCCGAAAAGTTAGCAAATTTATTAACTAAAAACTTACCTGTAGTTGTTGATGATCGAATAAACCCAATACATTTAGTAGCTTATTTAGAAGGTATTTTACAACAACCTATTTATGCTAAAAGTATGGTGGCTTCAAAAAGCTATTATCTATTAACAGTGCCAGAATATCGTCCAGCGAACGGAAAGAAAATTTTTCGAATGTCTTATCAGAAGGAAAAAATAAAAATTTTAATAGTCGATTATGTTGATGAAAAAATGAACGGTGATTAAAAGTTTCCATTCGGCAAAACTGAACTTGTAAGGGATCTTAAGAGGAAATTTATAAGATCTTAGCAATTTATAAAGATAGGATTCACTGAGCGCTTATAAAAAAGCGCACTTTTTTACGAAGATGCATACTGATGTGCTGAAGAATACTCATAAAAAATAGCCAAATCATCCCGACTTTGAAAGTTAATCTTTATAAATTATTGTTTTTATTGAATTGATTTTTCAAAAAAAGAGAAAATTGTCCACAGGATTTGAGAAGAATAAAAGAAAGAATCATTGCTTTTATTGAAGTTAGTCTCTCTAAATACCCCTAAATTGCCCTCAAACTATCAAAGTCGAGAAAAATAACAACCAAATCGTTTTTTATGGTTCTTTAAACAACTCTTGCAAAAGCATCGTTTACCATTTTTAATTAATTTGTTAGCTTTAGATTAATCATACGAAGCTATTGTTTTCTAAGCAATTGTTTATTTTGTAAATTACTACTTTTGGAATTTCTCAATGTCAGTAAGAAGCTTTATTTTACAAGAATTTCAGTCAACGGGTGTTAAACATTTTATATTAATAAACAAATTGTTATCAAATTGAAGGTTTTCCTAAAAAAACAACGAATTTGTGTTAATCAATCGGTAAAAATATAGCCAGCACCACGGATGCTTTTAATGTAAATGGGTTTGGCCGGGTTGGGCTCGAAGTATTTCCGAAGGCGCACGATAAAATTATCAACTGTACGTGTTTCGATATCTGAATTGATACCCCATACTTTTTCGAGTAGTTCTTTTCGTGAAACAATTTTTCCTTTATTATCAATTAAATATTTTAATAACATTGCCTCGTGTGTGGTTAGTTGAATTTTTTTATTATTAGCACGGCAGGAGAGGTTTTCAAAATTAATTTCATTTTGACCAAAACGATAAATTGGCCTGGAGCTGGTAACAAATTTATACCAACTTTTGCGTTTCAGCATAACCTGAATCCGTAATAGTAGTTCCTGAAGATGAAATGGCTTGGTTAAGTAATCATCCGCTCCAATTTCTAGCCCTTTAATACGGTCCTTTACCCCACTTTTGGCAGTTAACATTAAAATGGGCATTTGAGGAAATTTTTCTCGTATTTTTTCTGCTACTTTAAAACCATCAATATAAGGCAGCATAATATCTAAAATAACTATATCAAATTCCTGCGTATCGATCGATTTAAGTGCCTGTTTTCCATCTGTTACCCATTTAACAATATAGCCCTCTTCTGATAAATTATATTCCAAACCAATTGCCAGGGTATCTTCATCCTCGACCAACAATATTTTACTACCCTCATAAGGATTTTTGTTCATTTTATGAGTCCTTTAAATTTTACTTCCCTTTTTTCTTTTTAAGAAATTTCTAATATATCGCTTTTTTGAATTATTATATATGGGCAATTCAATCCGAAATGTTGTTCCTTTATTCCATCCTTTACTGAATACCGATACTTTACCATTGTGATATTTGATAATTTCTTTTACCCAATAAAGTCCCAGACCGGTACCTTTAACATTTGGGCTAGCCGGATAATTGACACGCTGGAATTTATTAAATATCTTTTGTTGATCCCTAATCGGAATCCCGACGCCTTGATCGCTAAATTCAATCACAACATTCTTTTTATTACAAGATAAATGAACGTGAATTTGAGGAGAATCTAACGAATACTTTATAGCATTATCGAAGAGGTTATCAAAAACAATTTTTAGCCAGGTACGATCAATAACACACCGACAGGGTGCATTCCCTTCAATTGTGACTGAATTTTCGGGAAGTTTAAACTGCGCTGCCGCTTCGTTAATCAGTTCACGTATCACTGTGTCTGCTGTATACATGTGATAATCATTAATCATTTTTTTGGCAAAATTTTTATGCTCCAATGCCGAAAGATACAAAATCGAGTTAATCAGATTATTAAGTCGTTTCACATCGTTGAGCATCAAATTGATAAATTTCTTCCGATTAGTGCGCGGTACTTCGCGGGATTGTAATGTCTCAAGATATAATTGAATGGAAGATAGTGGAGATTTCAATTCGTGAGTTACATTGGCAATGAAGTTATCATAAAGCTTAGTTAAATTCATTTGCCTGGTTAAATGTATAAATATCAGTGACATACCGATTGAGACAACAATTAATAGAACAAGACCTCCAACTAATGCAAAGATATTTGTACTCTCAGAAATAACTTGAGGAGAAAGTTTATCACCAACTTTACGAAGAATAATATAGTTAGAAATATACC
Organism: uncultured Calditrichaceae bacterium; assembly: GCA_964387645.1. GTDB lineage: Bacteria > Calditrichota > Calditrichia > RBG-13-44-9 > RBG-13-44-9 > CAYLYM01. The sequence goes on from CAYLYM010000035.1 coordinate 22,245, forward strand.
AGTAAATCCAAAGCCCCAGAAGTGAAAACCAGGCCAATTGGGCCAGTACAAAAATAAGAATATGATAAAAAAGTGTGTTAAATTTTTTCATAAAGCTACCATAAGTTTATAAGATTATTTTTTAATTTATCTGAATATAAATAAATTCTTCATTCAATTCATCCTTTAATCTCATAGAATTAAATAAAAGAATTATTGGTTATTTTTACATAAGTTTTACAAATCTTATCATTATGATTTATTATATTGAAAATGTTCATTCGATATTAAATACAGAATGAACATGTTATAAGTACATAAAAAACACGCGAGATATAAGATGAATGTTTTGTTAGTATATCCTGAAACTCCTTGCACATTTTGGAGTTTCAAAGAAGCGCTTAAATTTATTTCAAAGAAATCTTCTGAACCGCCTTTAGGATTACTCACCGTAGCTGCCATGCTACCTGAGGATTGGGAAAAAAAACTGATAGATATGAATGTTTCCCCTCTGAAGGACGAAGACATTCGCTGGGCTGACTATTTGTTTATTTCAGGGATGAATATTCATAAGTCATCTTTTAAAGAAGTAATTAGACGTAGCAATGAACTTGGGACACCAGTAGTTGCCGGCGGTCCAATGGTAACGGCAGATCATAGAGAATTTTTAGGTGTGGATCATTTTATTCTAAATGAAGCTGAGATTACTTTGCCACGCTTTTTAAAAGACCTACAAAATGGTTGTCCTAAGCCGATTTATTCCACAAAAAAATTTCCCGATATATCGCAAACGCCTGTTCCATTGTGGAATTTATTAGATAAGAAAAAATATGCCATTATGAGCATTCAATATTCAAGGGGATGTCCATACGATTGCGAATTTTGCAGCATTACCATGCTCAATGGACACCGCCCCCGTACTAAAAGTAAAGAGCAGTTTATTACTGAGTTAGAATCATTATATCAGCAAGGATGGCGCGGCGGAGTTTTCATTGTTGATGATAATTTTATCGGTAATAAAAAGAAACTCAAAGCGGAATTGCTACCAGCGTTAATTGAATGGTCACAGAAACGAAAACATCCATTTTCATTCACAACCGAAGCTTCAATTAATTTGGCTGATGATGAAGAATTAGTCCAATTAATGGTAGAGGCCGGATTCGATCATACTTTTATTGGCATCGAAACACCGAATAGCGAGAGTTTAGTAGAATGCGGAAAGAAACAAAACCTGCAACGTAATATGTTGACTTCAGTTAAAAAACTACAAAACCATGGGCTCAGAGTATCCGGTGGATTCATTGTAGGATTCGACAATGATCCGCCAAATATTTTTGAACAACAGATCAATTTTATTCAAAAGAGTGGCATTGTACTGGCTATGGTCGGGTTGCTAAACGCTCCGACGGGGACGCGTCTATTTAAACGTTTAAAATCAGAAAGGCGTATATTAAGTACATTAAGCGGCGATAATATGGATGGTTCTCTTAATTTTATACCTAAAATGGAATATCGAACTTTGATCGCGGGATATAAGAGAATTCTTGAAACAATATATTCTCAAAGAAAATATTACGAAAGGGTAAAAAACTTCCTGCGTGAATATAATCAACCAGTTAAAAAAGCGCAAAAATTAACCTTTACTGATATTAAAGCTCTTCTAAAGTCGATGTGGATTCTGGGAATCCGGGGAAAGGAAAAACGTTATTATTGGCAGTTATTTTTCTTGAGTCTATTTAAATACCCTAAGAAGTTTCCAATTGCCATCACTCTGGCAGTGTATGGTTTTCATTTTCGCCGGATTGTGAAAACAGTTTAGAATATGTCTGAAAAATGTTTTTTATTATTCCCGCAATTTAACTTATTTAAGCAGTACATTACCGATAAACTGATACTTAAATTGCGATCATAAACAACCAAAATAATTTGAGATACTATATTAACAATAAGATTTTGAATTGATTTAACTAAAAATTGGAGTAAATGAATTGATGAATTACAAAGAAATGCCTAAATTGCGAATAGGAGATTTAGAAATTGACAAACCGATTATTCAGGGCGGTATGGGTGTTGGTATTTCCCTGTCGAACCTTGCTTCTGCTGTGGCAAATGAAGGTGGTGTTGGGATTATCTCTTCGGTCGGACTTGGTATGTTAAATTCTGATCCGAAGATGAAATTTCGAGAAGCGAATAAAATATATTTGAGAGAAGAAATCAGAAAAGCAAAGCAGATGACAAATGGTGTCATAGGTGTAAATATCATGGTGGCTCTCTCCGATTATGATGCAATGGTTGAATGTGCCATTGAAGAAGAAGTGGACATATTATTTATTGGCGCAGGTCTTCCTTTACGCTTTTCAAAGAACTTACCACCGGAAAGGTTACGGGAAGTCAAAACCTATTTCATCCCAATTGTATCTTCCGCCAGGGCGGCTCGAATTATCTTTGAATATTGGAAGAAAAACTTCAATCATATACCCGATGGCGTTGTGGTTGAGGGGCCATTGGCCGGCGGGCATTTAGGTTTTAAAAAAGAACAAATCAATAATCCAGATTATACGTTAGAAAAAATACTGCCTGAGGTAATCTCAGTCATCAGGTCTTTTGAGCAGCAATTTAATAAAAATATTCCGGTGATCGCCGCTGGAGGTATTTTTACCGGAGCTGATATTTATAAATTTATCCAATTGGGCGCCGATGGTGTTCAAATGGGAACCAGGTTTGTGGCAACCCATGAGTGTGATGCTTCTCTCGAGTTTAAGCAAGCTTATGTCAAATGCAAAAAAGAGGATATCTGTATTATTGATAGTCCTGTTGGTTTACCGGGAAGGGCAATCCGTAATACCTTCATCAACGAAATAGAATCGGGGAAACGAAAGCCATTTAATTGTCCCTGGAAATGCTTGAAGACCTGCAATTTTCGCAATACGCCGTATTGTATTGCCAGGGCATTAATCAATGCTCAGATGGGAAAAATTGAAGAAGGATTTACTTTTACCGGCTCCAATGCCTATCGGATAGACAAAATAATATCGGTAAAGGAACTTATGGATACATTGGTGCAGGAGTATTCAAAAAGTGAATTAGAAGTAATGGAACTGGAGATGGAACCTTCTTTCTGAGGAGAATATTATATTAGAACCCGATATTCTAAAATAAATACTCAGAAAAGAGATGTAATTTTCCGAAATTTCATTAGCTATAAGCCAAAAGAAATAACAGAATAAGATTTTCCCTATACTCTATGTTCTGTAATTTTGGCCCTATCAGTCTTTCATTTTGAATTCCGGCTCGTCAGGTGACACAATAAAAACCGAGAGGAAAAATTTACATTTATCGATTTTTGGTTCAGAAGTTTATAATTAACTGAAAATATCAACAAATAAACTGTTGATATAGTTAGTATACTTTAAATACTTATGGTTTCATCATAATGAAATATAATATGAATGATATTGATGGGTAGGTCAGATTACTCAACATAATCAGTCTATTTTTTCACAATAAGATTGAAAAATAAATTTAATAGAAATAACCGATTTAATGGTTTTCTAATTGCTTTCATAGTTATAATTTGTTTCCTCAGAAAGGATTGAAGAAATTTGATTTCTTCAATCCTGGAGGAAGGAATGGACTAATTACTTAATAATTTTTTCTGTAAAGTTAATGGAAATAATAAAAATTAGAATACCACCAGTTTTATTAAGATATTCAGAAGGTGAATTCTTTTTCAATAAAGTTGCATAGTTTAGAATATCGGTCATAAATAACCTGATATTTTTTGGCATTTTCAGGATTCGGTTCATACACTTTTTCAAAACCACTGCCCATGGCTTTTTGAGCTTCTTCCAGGGTTTTGTAAAGACCGCAGGCGGTAGCAGCCGCCATCGCAGAACCAAGCGCAGTGGCCTGATCCGCTCTGGCTACCTTTATCGGCATATTCAACACATCGGCGGTAACTTGCATAACAAACGGTGATTTTTTGGGGATACCGCCAATGGCAATAACACCCTTTATTTTCACACCCTCTTCAACAAATCGGTCGACAATCTTTTTAGCGCCAAATGCGGTAGCTTCTACCAGAGCTCGGAATATCCGTGGTGCATCTGAACCAAGGCCCAAGCCAGTGATGGCACCTTTCAGAGCCTGGTTAGCATCCGGTGTCCGGCGTCCATTAAGCCAATCCACCGCAATTATTCCACTTTCCTCTACTGGTAGCTTTTCTGCTTCCCTCGACAACTCTGGAATTATTCTATCGGCGATTTCCTTGACTAATTTCTTTTTAGTCGCTTCATCAACAGTATTTAAATCGTTTAGTATATGCTCAACCGGCCAGGTGACCAATTGGCGAAACCAGGCATAAATGTCACCAAAAGCCGATTGTCCGGCCTCCATTCCCAGCATGTCAGGGATAATCGATCCATCAACCTGACCACAAATACCTTTTACCAGATGTTCCTGCTTTTTGGACTTTTCAGTTATCATCATATCACAGGTGGATGTCCCCATAACCTTGATCAGCATGTGTGGTTCAATTTGAGCTCCTACTGCACCCACATGTGCATCAATTCCACCTACACCTACAATAACATCAGCGGGAAGTCCCAACCGCCTTGCCCATTCAGATGATATTTTACCTGCTGGCTTGTCAATTGTGTAAGTTTCTCGATATAAGCGGTCTCTTAAACCGGCAAGTAGAGGATCCAATTTGACTAAAAACTCTTCAGGAGGTAAGCCATCCCATGAAGCATGCCACATGGCCTTGTGTCCTGCAGCTGTCCTGCTCCTTTTCAAGGTAAGTGGACTGGTATTGCCGGTAAGCAAGGCGGGTATCCAATCACAATGTTCAACCCAGGAAAAAGCTGCTTCCCTGACTTGTTCATCTTCTCTTAAAACGTGCAAAATTTTTGCCCAAAACCATTCAGAGGAATAAACCCCGCCAGAATATTTGGTAAAGTCCTCACCACCCCATGTTTTGGCCAACCGGTTAATTTCTTCAGCCTCTTTGACCGCTGTGTGATCCTTCCACAAAATAAACATGGCGTTGGGATTTTCTTCAAATCCGGGTTTAAGGGCCAACGGCGTACCTTCCTCATTTACCGGACCCGGGGTTGATCCAGTGGTATCGACCGAAATCCCACGAATTTTTTCAAATGTTCCAGGTGGCGCTTTGGCGAGTGCACCCTTGATAGATGCTTCTAATCCTTCAATGTAATCTAAGGGATGCTGCCGAAATTGATTTTTCGGCGGATCGCAATATTTACCTTCGTTCCAACGACTGTAGTGGTGAACGTCCGCCGCAATTTCCTCACCATCGGCAGCATCAACGACAATGGCTCGCACTGAATCGGTGCCAAAATCGACTCCGATGACAAAATTTTTACCCTTTTCCATCATTAACCCTGACCATTTGTTTCACATAATGATTAATTAGCTTCATGCATCACATTTAATTTTACCAAAAATAAGACTAAAATGCCATATTAACCATTAAAATATCTGCCTATTTGATGGCTTCATCTATTTATACCTATACCATGTTTTTAATTATTTTATAAACAGGTTGATTCATAAAGCAAATCATCTGACCGTTTTCTTTCAGTTTAAGGGAGAACATATTACAACAACTATGACAATAAAGTAAATAAAAGTTCATAGAAAAATATTTTTTTTATATTATAAGCTCAGTATAAGGGAATGTAAATCTATGCTCATTGAAATTAATTTATATTATATCAAACACACGTTATTTTAAATTTCAAATTTTTATATTCGTTTTTAGTGTGTAATTTATCACAGTTTAATTAAAAAGTTGTAGTAAATTTCTAACACAACAAAAAATGAAGGAGATGGGTTGATGATTCGTTACATAACTTTTATAATGATGATCTTATTATTGGCAAGTTTAGCGATAGCCCAGGGTTTAGGCATCGGTCCACAAGCAGGATATTTTAAATCTGAAGATGCTGAGAAAGGTGAGTGGATGTTTGGTGGTGCAATGCGGATAAAATTGAGTCCTGCATTAGGAGTAGAAGGAGCTATAAATTATCGGCAGGAGAAATATTTCGATGGGGATCTCAAAGTTAAAAGTTGGCCCATTCTTGTAACCGGTTTGATTTATCCTTTGCCTATTATTTATGGAGCTATTGGCGCGGGTTGGTACAATACCACGTTCGATTACAGTGGTTCGCTAGAAAATGTAATTGAAGATGAAACTACTCAGGATTTTGGTTGGCACTTTGGTGGTGGTTTGGAACTTCCCCTGGGAGGTAAAACCAGGCTTGCCGGCGACATCCGATATGTGTTCTTAAATTATGATTTTAAAGAAATTCCAGGTTCCAGGGAATTGAAGAGCGATTTTTACATGATTGAGATCGGATTATTTTTTGGATTGTAATATTAGACAGTTTTTTAATTAAAAAATCCGGTTGCCTTGAAAATCAGCAACCGGATTTTTTTATTTGGCCATATGGATTTGCATTTAGATCTTTGGTTCCCAACCAGGTTCATATTCACGGCTCCATAGTTTCATGGCTTCTTTATCGTTGATAATATGGCCATTTTTAGGATTGATTTTGAGAGATCGTCCTACTCGTTGGGCAATGTTGCCAAGATGACACAGGAGCACACTCTTATGGCCTTCATCAATGGGAGAGTTCTGTTTGGCGCCTGAGCGAATAGCTTCCAAGAAATTGGCAATATGCAATCCGTTAAGCGAACCACCGGCACCACTCGTATCCATAGTAGCATTTGCGTCACCAGCTGAAACTTTTTTAATTAGCTTGTCTTCTTTGTCATATAATTCATATCCATTCCGATCGATTACTAATGTTCCTTCGGTGCAATGAATGGAAGCACCTCGACCACGACCTTCTACCGGTCGACCGTTACAGCTACGACCTTCCCAGAAAATGGCTTTGCGACCTTCAAATTCGAATCCCATGATCTGTGTATCAAAAGCTTCCCAGTCGTCGTCGTAATGAAAACGTCCGCCTGTTGAAGTGACTTGGATAGGATAATCGACTTCCAGTGCCCAACGGCACACATCGATTTCGTGTGTAGCGTTATTACAGGCCTCGCCAGTACCCCAGCGCCAGAACCAATGCCAGTTGTAATGGATCACATTATCCCGGTAAGGTGTACGCGGAGCCGGTCCTTGCCATAATTCGTAGTCTAACCAATCTGGTACGGGTACAACTTTCCCGCGACCGATTGAACCACGGGTATTGGCATACCAGGCTTTTCCCAGATAAGGTCGCCCAATAATACCTTCTTTTAATTCTTGAAGTGCTTGAATGGTATGGGGTGATGAACGTTGCTGGTTCCCCATTTGTACAATTTTTTTATACTTTTTTTGGGCTTGAATCAATAGTTCACCTTCGCGTGGATTGTGTCCGCAGGGTTTTTCCACATAAACATGTTTACCGGCTTTTAAAGCCAAGATCGTTGCTGGAGCATGCCAGTGATCTGGGGTAGCGATAACAAGCGCATCAACATTTTTATCTTCCAGTGCTTTACGAAAATCAGAAACGCCTTTGGGGGCTTTTCCAGTAATTTCTTTTACCTTTGCCACAGTTTTTTCAACTACTCGTGAATCCACATCGCAAATATAAACGACTTCGGTGTTTTTTGCCCTTGCAAATTCTTGTGTTAGTGCGAAACCACGACTGTTAGTTCCCATCATGGCAACGCGGATACGGTCGTTAGCTCCTAAAACGTTGGCCTTGGGGAAGCCTAAAACTAGGCTGGCACCCGCCAGGCCTGCGGCAGTAGTTTTTATAAATTCTCTACGACTGGTTCCTTGTGTTTTCTCCATAACATTTCTTTCCTTAATTTTTTAGAATTATTTAATATTAAAATATTAAAATTACTGTCCATGCTGGCTTTTAAGCATAATTCAATGAGATATCTAGGCAGATAAAAGTTGAAATTTATTAAAGAAGGAGTGCATATCAATAAGCATGCACCCCATAATCCATAATCCACTTTTATTTCTGAGCATGAGCTAATTTTAACGCTTCTGTTGTAGTGTAATATTTGGCAATCATATTAGGTACTTCCCAATCTGGCAATTTCCCATCAACTAGGTATTGTAAGAATCTTTCCATAACCTGGCCAAAATGGGCTTCGTGACCCACCCGATATTTATCGGGGATCAATACCTGCCAACCAGCATCCGTTTCTTTGAGTTCAATACCTGGATATTTTTTCTGCAATTTAGCAAATTCAGTCTTGAGAGTTTCAGCATAACCGGTTTTCCCTTTAACAGGTTCTATATAAAGTTCGGGCCGGTAATTTTGTTCTTTGCCCTGACGAATAATCAAGTTGGCCTTGGTACCCCGCATAATGGAGAAATGAGTATCACCGCCGCCTTCAGGCGCCTGGTAGTTCCAGATTACAGATATTTTAACATGCACTCCACGTAGTTTGTAGTTGATTTCGCCATTTGCATAAACATGCAAAAGTCCATCTTCTTTTACATCTTTTTGTAAGAAGTCTGGAAATGCCTTAACTCCGGTGCTTTTTTCAAATTGTTCTGGCGTCAGCTTAGTAGGCCAGCGCTTAGCGCTGATCAACTCAATATCGGTCTGGTAATTGATAGGATCCTCGGGGAAACATTCCCATTGAACCAGGTCTACCAAGTGAGTAGTTACATCAACAATACCTTCTCCCTGTTGGGTGACATCGTAATACCATGCAGGTCTTTTCAATGGTTTACCAGAAACGTACTTAAAAAAATGATGCACACTTTCTTTTGTGACAGCCGGATTATCTGGTGTACCTTTCTCTAATTCACCGAAAACTGCAGGATTCATTGATAATTCACGCTGCAAAATTGTAGTAATTTCCGAACGTTCTGTCATAATATCGTAAAGTAGTACGCCATTTTTTTTAGCAGATTCAAAAGCTTGTTTTAATAATTCAAATCCTTCAGGATTAATGCACATAGGTTTGTCAGCAAGTACGTTTATTCCTGCGTCAACCGCTGCTTTAATGTATTGTGTTTTTTTCTTATTGTTTCCCGCTGTAATCATCACATTTCCAGGTTTTTCCTGGAGCATCTTTTCCAAATAGTCTGGGCCACGATAAACTTTCATTATCCAGTGTGTTGGGTTTACAGGACGATTATTATATTGTTCGATGCGTTGTAAATGTAAGTCCAAATCTATTCCATCAGGCGCATAAACATAAACCACCGGATTCACCTGATCGTACATTTTTTTCTGCACAAGGGCTGCATGGAAATGGCCGGGATCTAATGTCATTAGTTTCACTTCACCTTTTGCTCCTGTAAATTTGGGTTTAATTTCTTTTTCCTTCTGACATGAAAAAAATATCAGTACAGATACCAGAACTAATGTTCCTATCAAAATTTTTCGGTACATGGTTTAATCTCCCATTTGTTAGTTTGTTTGGAAATAGATTTAAATAACAGACAGTACTCCTCGCAAGTACCCGATCGATTCCGCCGCACCAGGCAAAGGATCATTCGCATCCTTTTCGAATTCCAATGATACTTTTCCTGTGTATTTGATTTCCAATAATGTTTTCAATACTTTGGGAATATCGATTACGCCACGTCCGATTTCCACTGTTTTACCACTTTTACTGGATGCTGAAACATCTTTGATGTGGATATCATATAATCTATCTGCATATTTCTTAATCTCTTCGGAAGGATCTAGTTGAATTCTCTGGGTATGTCCAACATCAATACATAGACCAATCCGCTTATCCAGATTTTTCACCTTTTCATAAACACTTTGAGGACTGGGAAAGCGTTTGTCACCAGGGCCGTGATTGTGTATGGCAACTTTAATATTATATTCTTTTACTTTCTGGTTTACCAATTCCAGATATTCATGTTCAGGAACGCCAATGATGACTTTTAATCCGGCGGCTTTTGCGTATTCGAAAGCCTGATTTACCTGTTGTTCATTTTTCATATAGATAACCCCAGCTCCATAGAGATCTAATCCTGCTCGGCGAACTTTCGCTGCAATAGCCCGGATTTCATCAGGTGATTTATCCAAAGGCATGTGCATACTTTTTAGAGCGATATGTTTTAATCCTAACCGTTTGGTCATTTGAATAGCGTCATCCAGACTGAACTTGCGAAATGTGTATGAAGTCATACTTAGATTCAGTCTTTTAACTCCTTCAACTTTCTTTATTGCCTTTCCTCTGGCAGAAACAGGAGAAACAATTGCGGCAGTACTGAATGCAGCACTTATTCCTGCTAATTTGAAAAATTCTCTTCTGGAATACTTCATAGTAACTTCTCCTTTTTTAAATGTTGATAATATGATTTAATACGTAAACTTACACAAGTTCCATTTCTGATAAAAATTTCTTTAAGTAAGAATATATAAATTTTAAATGAAAAATTCAACAA
>CAYLYM010000036.1:0-31238 GCA_964387645.1 uncultured Calditrichaceae bacterium
CCCGAAATTAATCAATTTGATGACAAATTAAAACACACTCTGGATGAATATCGCCAGAAGTTTGGTGATGATTATGTGAAAAGAATTCCATCCCGATACTGGATTCATTTTGGTGGACGGGCGCTAAAAACCTTCAGAGAAAAATTTCCTTTGCAACCTCTTCGCGCTATTCTGGAAAATTCTGGCAGATGTCGGGAGCTCACGGATACCACTCATTTTCATGTAGATTTATTTGGGAATTATATCCCGGGATTATGTAGTGGATTGGCTATCCAAATTCAGGATTTGGGAAAACCACTCGATCCGGATAAATATCCGTTTATCAATATGTTATTTTCGGAAGGAATAAAGGGATTCTTAAAATTGGCACAGGAAAGGTATGGATTCATACCGGGTGATCAATATTTTTCTAAATGTGATTTGTGTCTGGAAATTCGCCAATTTTTAGCCAATGAGAAAAGAATTCCATCCCATGAGCTGGAACCGCGAGAATTTTATCAACATATTGAAGATTAAAAAATAAATCAGAGGTTTGTTATGGAGGTCTATAAAAAAATCGGTGAACTGAAAGTCGTTCCAGTCATTGCCATCGAGCAAGCCGAGGCAGCCTTACCTTTAGCCGATGCTTTGATCGAAGGCGGCCTTCCGGTGGCAGAAATTACTTTTCGAACGGAAGCGGCGGCGGATGTGATCTTGAAGTTAAAGAAAGAACGCCCGGAAATGCTGATAGGAGCAGGAACGATTTTAACCTTGGAAAATTTAAGAAAAGCTGTAGATTGTGGTGCGGCGTTTGGTGTAGCGCCGGGTTTTAATCCCAGAATTGTGGAAGAATCCCTGAAATTGAATTTCCCCTTTGCTCCTGGCATTATGACGCCAAGCGATGTGGAAGCCGCTCTGAGTTTTGGCTTAAAAGTCCTTAAGTTTTTCCCGGCAGAAGCAGCCGGTGGGACAAAATTTTTGAAAAGCCTTTCGGCTCCTTATGCCCATGCGGGGGTAAAATTTATTCCTACCGGTGGTGTTAATCAACAAAATCTATTGGATTATTTGGCGCTTGAAGTTGTTCTGGCAGTTGGTGGTACCTGGATTGCTAAAAAAGATGATATCGCAGCCGGGAACTGGGAAAAAATAAAACAGAATTGCCGAAATACTGTTTGTTCAACTTCCCAGAAGCTTTGAGCTTCCGGGAAGTTGCTTACGAAGTTCCAGGCTTCCAGGAACTTTACTAATCTCCTATCTTTTTAAAGTGGAACATAACCGCCCGTGAAGCTGGTGTGTCAAATTTAAACTTGCCGGTTGCAGCCGCCGCCATCTGGATCTTTTCTTTTTTAATGAGATCATATTGAGTGATTTGCCAGATGCCTTTTGGAAGATGCGCCTGAATATTCGATCGAGCCTTATTAGTGCCTAAGATATATTCTTTGTTTTTCCATTCCAGGACCCGGAAACTTTCGGCAATATTTCTAAAAATGCTCAAGCCTAATGTTTTGCCCCAAAATCTGAGATGCACTGCCGGTGTCATCTTCCAGAAAGTAATTTTTTCATCGACAATTTTTCTAAACCACTGGAGATTGTCAGCAGCGGTGTGTTCTTCGGGCTTAAAGGCGCCCCAGAAGTAATGGCCTTGTTTGGTTTTGGGATGCTTAAATCCGGTGGTGCCATATCCTCCGCCCAGGAAAACGCCTAAATGAGCCTCAATCACATCGGCCTCGCTCCAGCCGTCGCCTTCTCCCTGGTAAGCCAATTCATCGTCAATGACCGGTTTATTGCCGCCTCCAATCCAGTAATTTTTTTCAATAAAATCGGCAGCGATGGGTAATAATTTAATTTTATATTGCAAAATGATATGGTCGTTCCAGGGAATAATCGTATTTAAATGAGCATTCCAGTCAGTTGGAGCGGCATGAATGCTCACCGGTGTGGGATAGGGTAAATATTGTCGGATTCGATGCCCAAAAATTTTGATTTGTTCAGCGGTAAATTTTGGTTTTTTAATGTTCCATTCGTTAGCCAGACAAATCCAGACGTTTGGATAGCTTCCATAGCGAGCAGCGATGTAACGAAGGTATGGCGTACAATCGCCCCCGTTTTCAGCGGCTAACAATGCCGAGCGGGAATATTCAGTGTCGGGTCCGTTCAAAATCAGGTCTACAATGAGATCAAATTCGAAAGCTTCTTTAACGGCTAAATCAACCCGGTTATGAAACCACGCCGGGTTGGGTCTGTGCGAAAAATTGCCATCGTCGGTCGGTTTTCCATTATTGTCAAGAAAAGGTTTCTCTATTGGATGTGGGTATCGATCCCCCATAATACTAAATCGAATTTTTTTAAAATATCTGCTGTTTTCTTTTACGTCCCGGGCAATAGTACTATGGGTGGGACCATTGTCTCTCATCTCAGAAAGAAAACTATACATGGTATTCCCGATGATGTATTGATGCGTACCATCTGAACGTTTATACCATCGGCCACCTGCATTTTCTGTATCCACTTCCCAAAATCCATGCCGACCGGAAGCGGTACAAACGATGCTGTATCCCTCATTTTGTCCATTGAGTTCATTGCGATTGGACACCGCCTTTCGGAGAATCCATTTTCCTGTCCGAGTAGGACAGAAGCGAATTTTAAAGGTGTTACCCGTTGTGCCGCCCTTTCCATCACCATCCCAGAATCCGTAAATTCGATAAACCGGTCCGCCGTCTTCATGTTGCCATTCGGTGTAAAATTCCACGTCTCTGGCAGGTGTGTCGGAAGGACCGAATTGAGGACCTTCGAAAACCACTTCATGAACGGAGTATAACGGGACATTTTCGGCAGCCATTAAAAAGGTGAAAACAAGTGTAAATACCATAATAAAAAACTGAAATAAATATAAAAACTTCATAGCTCGCCTCTTTTTTACAAAAAGTTGTTTTTAGGATGTGTTTGCATATTTCAAATCGCTGTTACGGTTTTCCAAAAATTTTTTAAATTTAATGATTAAATTGCATTCACTCAATATGAAATCATCCCATGGCATTATTGGATTTCATATCGATACAACGCAAAAGAAAATTCTTCTGGCAGGGAGAATGTTACATATCTCATCGAATCTACCCTGGCAGAAAAATCCTGTCCGTAACCAAGAATATGCTGGCAGCTAATTGTTTTACCGGCAAGGCTCCACAATTTTAACCGGGCAGTTCTGTTCAGATTTTTCTCACGAAAGACCAGAAGGTAACCCAAATCACCTTTCAGGGGCAGTTTTTCCAGCACTGGTCTTTAAATAACCGTGATTGATGGAAATAATGTGACGCAAATCTTACGGCGATGTGGCTTCCTTAGCCCATGTATCCGATGCTTCACCGCTTATGTAATAATCACAGGCAATTGGTGGATAGCCAGGGTAAATCCGGAAGATGCGTTTAATTTCCAGATTCCCCAGTTGACAGATAATTTCTACCCCAAGATGAGCAAGTTTTATGGGATTTTCTTCCTTTTTGATATTTAGTTTTCCCTGCGAAGAATGTGTAGTCACGCCCGGGATGACAAAGTCCGGTTTTTTCCTAAAAAGCTCAAAATCATACCCGCTCACTTTGTTTTTTAAGCAGATGGTTATCAGGTTCCCTTTATTCCATTGAAATTGATGAATTATTCTGTTGTTTTTCAGGGTTAAAATACTATCCCTATCCAGATGCACGTGACAATCTTTAAAAAACGCTTCCTGGGAAAAAACTAAAGATAATAAAAATGGAAAAGATCAAAGAAATTAAAAGGAGTTAGTGGATACTTTTTTTTTCCATTCTAATTTTTTCCATTTCTTTAGTACAAATTAGTCCATTGAGTTGACTCTGTTCTTTTTCTCTAAAATTTATTATTTTCTTAAAACTTCGAAAAATTATAGAATGACGAATAAAAATTTATGGCTATTTTATGAAGGATCTTTGTATCTTTATGTTTTTATTTAAAAGCTTTCTATTTTATAGTATTCTCACTATTGGTTGTTTTATAGTATGTTAAATCAATAATATAAATTGAAACCAAAAGAATATCTTTTGATAGATTTTTTGTTTGTTTTGTATAAGCCAATTTCGTAGGGTAATTTTGTTTATTTCCTGAAAGCTTTCTGGTAAAATTCAAAAGGATTGCCATCCCAATTGGCATAAAGCTGGCTGAAATTATGTTTAGCATTCTTAACGATGCCAAATTCATGTGGAATCTGAAGCTTCTCTAATATATGATGATAAACCAAATTTTTTTCTTTTAATACATCTTTTTCTCCAACAAAAATTCTGATATAAGTATGTTTCCGGTACTTTTTTGCGTAATCCTGGACAATTGTCCAGGGGGATGATTTCGCACAGGCTTCTAAATCATTATTGAAAACTTCTTCAAAAATTTCAGGTCGATGATTTTTTAAAAATTCAGGTTTATGCAGCGCTCCGCTTAAAATGGAGACGGCACCAAAAAGTTCAGGATATTTGAATCCCAGCCTGGCCGCGCCATATCCACCCATAGAAAATCCTTCAATTGCCCGTTTTTCACGTTTGGGGATGGTTCGATAGGTGGCATCCACATGAGGAATCAGGTCTTGAATAATAACTGTTTCAATGGGGAACTGTCCTGAATGGTCGTCACAGTACATACTACTTTGAATTCCATTTACTCCAATAACGATCATTGCTGGACAGTTACCTGCTTTAATAGCTTTGTCAGTTAGTTGCATGAATTTCCAGGCAGCATCTGGATTACCATTTCGTCCTGGAAGCCAATAAACAACTGGATAGTGTTTTGTCTGGTCTTTTTCGTATCCTGGCGGTAGATAAACCATGTATCCATAATCCTGGTTGATGGTTTGACTACGAAATCTTTTGTATTGAATGTTTTCCGGAATAGAGAAATAGGTATAGGTCCATCGACGACGAGGTTGAGAACGAATAGGTGGGACTTTTTTGGGGTTTTGAATGAGATGTTTTGTAAAGAAACTTTCTACTTTAGTAATTTGAGCATCCCAACCTTTTCCACCATGCTCCAAACCTTTAATTATCATAAGTTCAGCTTTAACACCTGCTTTTTGTAATGCTTGATACAGAAGCTTACTTTGGCCCGGGATTACTTTTCTGTCGTTCGCTCCATGCATAATAAGAAAAGGTGGATTTTCCGGATGGACATACGTTATTGGATTCGCCAACGCAACTTGATCGGGATACTTCTGAATTGGCCCACCGATTAGACATGATTCGGGAGAATCCGGTGCGTTATGATTAATCTTCCCTGGAATGTCATTCATTCTTAAGAAATCGGTAGGACCGTACCAGTCGCATACCGCCTGAACCCTGCTGGAATATTCCAGATAATCCCCTTGTTCCCACTCAGGTTTATCTTCGGCAGTTCCAAGCAGTGCCACCAGATGCCCCCCAGCGGAGGATCCCCATACGCCGAATCGCTCTGGATTTAAATTATATTTTCGAGCATGGGCACGTAACCAGCGTATGGCTGCCTTGCAATCGATAATTTGAGCCGGGAATATAGCTTCCTGACTCAACCGGTAATTTATGCTGGCCAGGGCAAAACCTTTGCCCAGAAGATGTTGGGCAAATTTAATTCTACTTTTATCCCCAGATCGCCAGCCACCACCGTGAATCCAAATGACTAAAGGTGTTGGTTTTTTTGCATCTTTCACCCAATAGAGATCGAGCTTAAGTTCTTTACCATTGATCGTTGAATAGACTATATCCTTTTCAATAATATATCCATCTGGTACCGTAATTGATTTTTGAGAATAAACAATTACTACGAATAGCAATAAGATTAGGTAAAAGGAAAATTTGAAAATGAATATGTTAGAATTGTTTTTCATCGTCCAAGCCTCCAATATATTTTTCTTTGATCATTTTAGAAAAATCAAAAGATTGAAGTGGAGATGATTGAATATTTTATTTAAATACTTACTTTGAGTTTATTTCAATTCTATTTTCAATTTAATTTATTTTAACTTAATTATCGCATTAAATCAATAGTCGATTGTATTTAAAATAAATTTAAGCAGAAAAATTCTTTAATGTTCTAAGAATAAGAATACATGGTGGGTTGTAAAATTTTTTAAAATTTTTTGAGTACAACTATATTTTTATAAAATAATGAATATATATTCCATTAGGATGATTTTAACATGAAAGTTGATTGTAATTTTAAAATTTATTTTTTAACAAAATTACTGCTTGAGTAATGCCACTTCCTTATCGAATTTAATTATCATGGAGTAATTTAGAATTTTTACCTGCTTTGAGTGAGATTTCTTATTAAAGATGAAAAATTGAAAAAAATATTGCAAATTATCCAGTTTTTCATTTTCTTAACTTTTTATTTTAATGTATTTGAAATTAGATACAATTATCGTACTTTAAAATGTATAAAATATCATAATATATAATTTTTCTTAAATGTAAGAAATCAGAAGGTTATTTAAATTGGATCGAATATTTAAAAGTCATCAATTAAGAAATGGTGTGTAAAAGAAATTTACAGATAATTCTTGTTGTGTTTTTTTATGATTCAAAGTTAGAGTATATGGAATTTTATTTTACATTTAATGACTAATTTTGCTTTAGGAGATTTACAAAATTTAATGTAAATTATGGATGTTTATGGTAAAAATATTTTCTTTAAAAATAAATTCAATAAAAGGAAAAGCAGGAGGAAAAAAGATGGCCAAAATTTTAGATGTGGTGAAACCTGGCGTGGTAACCGGTGATGGCGTTCAAAAAATTTTTCAAATTGCTAAAGAAGAAGGATTTGCCTTACCGGCTGTTAATGTTGTGGGAACAGATTCTGTGAATGCGGTATTAGAAGCAGCCCATGCGGTGAATTCCCCGGTGATTATTCAGTTTTCCAACGGAGGCGCTTCCTTTTACGCTGGTAAAGGTATTCCCGACGCTAAAAGAGGGGCAGTTTTGGGAGCTATTTCCGGTGCACAGCATATTCATTTATTAGCCGAAGCCTATGGTGTTCCGGTGATTTTACACACCGATCACGCCGCACGGAAACTTTTGCCTTGGGTCGATGCGCTTCTGGAAGCTGGAGAAGAACACTATGAAAAATATGGAAAACCATTATTCAGTTCTCATATGCTAGATCTCTCAGAAGAACCTTTAGAAGAAAATATTGCAACTTGTGAGAAATATTTAGAACGGATGAAAAAAATTGGTATGACCCTGGAAATTGAGTTAGGGGTTACTGGTGGCGAGGAAGATGGTGTTGATCATACGGGTATTGAAAATTCCCGGCTTTATACACAACCCGAAGAAGTGGCTTTCGCTTACGAGCGTTTGAGCAAAATTGGAGATAACTTTACTGTGGCTGCGGCCTTTGGAAATGTCCACGGCGTTTATAAACCGGGAAATGTGGTATTGAAACCGATTATTCTGAAGAATTCCCAGGAATATATTCAGAAAAAATTCAATACTGGTCCTAAACCGGTAAGCTTTGTTTTCCATGGTGGTTCGGGATCTTCACTTGAAGAGATACGAGAGGCTGTTTCTTACGGCGTGGTGAAGATGAACATTGATACTGATACGCAGTGGGCTTTCTGGAAGGGCGTAAAAGAATATTATGAGAAATATAAGGATTATTTGCAAGGCCAGATCGGTAACCCGGAAGGCGAAGACAAACCGAATAAAAAATATTATGATCCGCGTAAATGGCTGCGCGAAGGCGAAGTCTCCATGGTCGAGCGCGTTAAGGTGGCCTTCGAAGAGCTGAACTGTGTCAATCGTTGCTAATCGGTGATGATACTTGAAGAACCCTCTGGGACTAAAAGATTCCAGAGGGTTTTTTGTCTTATGAAAGTGCATTTCAATATACCCGAATTTCACGGAATATATCTAAAAATGGTACATGAAAAATGAAATTTTACGATTAACGGTAATATTGGTACCAAGTTCGATTATAATTGTTTCATGTAAATCTTTTGGGATAAGTTTTTATAAGAAGGATGATGATTATGGGTTTTCAAGAAGCATCTTCATCAATAAGAATAACTTTTACAGGAACAGCCGGAAAATGACGTTTTAACCTCTCTATGTCGTAAATAAGTTGCTCTCCGTATGAGACTCCCGTCGACATTTGCTTTTTAATTCATGACAGGGAACAATTTCTACACCGACATCGGCTTTATTCTCATTAAAAAAATACTGAAACTTAGCCATATCATAAAACATGAAAGCATACTTTCCAAACTGGACTTCAACCAATACTCGATCTTTTACGAAATCAATTTGTTTAAAAGCACCTTTAATTTCTGTAGTATATTGAGGAATGGTAATGGTATATCTATCTTTTAATTCTTTATAGCCTTTATCTACGAAATATTTTTTGAATTGTTGATTTAATTTCTTAGGAGAGAATAGTACTTTACCTTTCTTGGTCTTTTCTTTGCTA
Source organism: uncultured Calditrichaceae bacterium (assembly GCA_964387645.1). GTDB lineage: Bacteria > Calditrichota > Calditrichia > RBG-13-44-9 > RBG-13-44-9 > CAYLYM01. The sequence continues at coordinate 8,416 of CAYLYM010000036.1, forward strand.
ATTTTTGTTTTCTCTGCAAAGACTTTCGAAATGACATCATATATTTCTTTCTCAATCTCAGGATAATGCACTTTTAAAATCTCTGCTCCGCCCAAATGTGAATACTCGTAAACAATTTTCATTTAGTCCCTTTTTTATTATAGTTGGCAAATAATTCAAGCTGTTCATTTTTTATGAATAAGTCTAATTGTTCAGATGGAGATTTGATTCGAACAGTCTTGGGAGGGATGTTTTTCTTGGGAGCATTTGGATCATAAACGCACCTGTCCATTGGACGTACCCTCAGAATGCCTTTTTCGGCTGCATGAATTCTCTCTTTCGCAATTTGTATGTATTCAGGTATTATTTCTGCTCCTATAGCTTTTCTACTGTGCATCAGAGCAGCTATTGCAGTTGTTCCAACTCCAATAAAAGGATCAAGAATCCAATCGCCTTCATTTGTCAAAGCCAGTACCAATCTTTCAATTAATTCCACAGGAAATTGACAGGGATGAATAGTTTTTTCTACGTGATTTGCTTTAACATTGGGTATCTCCCAAACATCAGAGGGATTTTTCCCCAAAGGATGACCTGAAAGTTGACCTTTTTTGGGGCCTTTAAAGTGTTTTTTATCAGGATATTTTTGGGGAATTCTTACATCATCTAAATTAAAAGTATAGTTGTCGCTTTTTGTGAACCATAAAATAACTTCATATCTGCCAGAGAATCTTTTAGTTGCGTGTAAGCCATGACCAAAGTGCCAAATAATTCTGTTTCTTAAATGAAGTCCTAAATCGGAAAAAATTGGATAAAGTAATATGTCTAATGGAATTATTTCCCCATTTTCGACATAATTACCTACTTGCCAACAAATGCTTCCATCATCTTTCAGAACACGAACACACTCAGAAATCACCTTTTTTTGTTGCTTTAGATAATCCTCAATTTCCATTTTGTTTTCATACGGTTTACCTAAATTATAAGGAGGTGAAGTGACAACTAATTTCACGAAATCATCAGGTATGTTTTGGAGTAATTCTTTAGTATCCCCTTCATGAAGAATAAAATCTGCGGTTGGGTCAAATATTTTAGATATTTTTATATTACTCATATCAAAAAATTTATAAACTAATTTTGATTCTAACAAGAAATAATTTTATCCAGAATCTTCATATTCAATAATATTGTTTTTAAGATATCTAAAATTAACATGTTAGTCAGAATGACGATTTTTATTTCAGAATTGAATTATTTTTACTGGAAATTTATCATAGGGCTGAAATGTATTGAAAACTCTCTCATATTCTATTATTTTTAAAGTATCAATAATTTAATTTTTAATGTCTATATGAATCGCAGGGAATTTCTAACAAAAAGTTTAATTGCCTTCAATTCAACAATAGGTGTTTTCGTAGCACCTCTGTATAGTTATTTTTTTCCAGATAAGGGTTTAAAATCAAAGATCGTTATTGCGCAAGATGAACAGCTTCAGCCCCGAGAATTCTCATTGGATCCTGACCGTTTGTTAAAATTATTAGATGACGCTATGATGTGCTATTTTGATGTTGATAAACCGGAAAAGGTCTGGAGAAAGGTGGTTCGTCCGGGAGAAGTGGTTGGCTTAAAAGTGAACTGCCTGTCCGGTCGCGGTAACACCACGCATGTGGAGTTGGTGGATGCGGTTTGTGAGCGGCTTCAACAAGCCGGGATTAAATCCAGTAACATTGTCATCTGGGACCGTTTTAATTCTGATTTAGAAGAGGCTGGTTTTAAAATAAAAACACGTGGCAGTGAGGTGCGTTGTTTTGGTAATGATACTCTGGGTTTTGAGGACAAATTATATACATTTGGTTCTGCTGGCAGCCTAATTTGCAAAACACTTACCCGTGTATGCGATGCGGTGATTAATCTGCCGGTCTTGAAAGATCACAGTATTGCCGGTGTAACTATTGCATTGAAAAATTTCTTTGGAGCCATACATAATCCTAATAAATATCATTTGAATACTGGCGATCCTTACATCCCCGATGTGTTTATGTTTTCCCCAATTCGTCAAAAAGTGCGTTTAACCATTTGTGATGCCACGGTGGCTCAATATCATGGGGGGCCTTCTTATATGCCGCAATGGTGTTGGCCGTTCAATGGGCTTTTAATAAGTGAAGATCCGGTTGCTTTGGATTATATTGGCTGGCAAATAATCGAGGAAAAAAGAAAGGAAAAAGGTATGAAACCACTTAAAGCAGAGGGGCGAGAGCCAACTTATATCGCCACGGCGGCCGATTTAAATCATCGGTTGGGAACAAATAATCCCAATCGGATTGAAATAATAAGAACATAATAGAGGGCTGCAATATGTCCCATAAAAAATTAGACAAATCGGTGAAGGTACCTGCTGAAATTGATTCCGCCTCTACTACTATAGATGCATTACCTGAAGATTCTCAGCGCCAAGTTCAGCAGTTTAATGGTCTTTCCGATGAAAAAATTGATCGACGGTTCTTTTTGAAGTCCTCGGCTGCACTTGGTCTGGCAACTGCCTGTGCATCCTTATTGACGCCCCGAATAACTTTTTCAGAAAGTCCAGATAAAGAGTTCGAAAAATTCATCAAAGAAGCGCAATTCTACGAGAAGTTACCGTATAAAAAAATTCGCTGTAAGTTGTGCCCGCGGGAATGTGTGATTGATGATCGCGAAAGAGGATATTGTGGAGTTCGAGAAAACCGTGGAGGTACTTATTATACACTAGTTTATTCGCGACCATGTACGCTTCATGCCGATCCAATTGAGAAAAAACCGTTTTTTCATTTTCTTCCCGGCACTTTAGCTTTTTCTATTGCTACTGCTGGATGTAATGTCAATTGTAAATTTTGCCAGAACTGGGAAATCTCACAAGTTCGGCCTGAACGCGTTCGAAGCATCTATCTGCCACCAGAAAAAGTGTCTGAAATGGCCATTCAATATCGCTGCGATTCAATTGCCTACACCTACAGTGAGCCTACCATTTTTTACGAATATATGTTAGATACAGCGATTGCTGGACATAAAGATGATGTAAAAAGTGTGGTTGTTACAGCCGGCTACATTTCAAAGGATCCTCTTATTGAATTATGTAAACATGTCGATGCCATTAAGATTGATTTAAAGGCTTTTTCAGAAAAATTTTATAAAGAAGTGGTCAATGGCGAGTTGAAACCTGTGCTTGATAGTCTGGTTACCATAAAAAAAATGGGGGTATGGACCGAAATTGTTTATCTGGTGGTACCTACATTGAACGACAGTGACGATGAATTTAAAGGTTTATGCCGCTGGATTCGTAGTGAACTTGGAGTGGATGTACCAGTACATTTCACGCGTTTTTATCCACAGTATTTACTGAAAAATCTGCCGCCTACACCTATCAGTACACTAGAAAGAGCCAAAGAGATTGCTGATGCTGAAGGATTACATTATGTTTATGTTGGAAATGTGCCCGGACATCCTGCGGAGAATACTTACTGTCCTAATTGTGGGAATGTGGTAATCGGAAGAATTGGTTATACGATTCGCAGTTATAATATCAAAAACGGCCGATGTAAAAATTGTCAACACAAAATAGCTGGAGTTTGGTAATTTTTTTAAATGTATTTTTTAAGCTGGAGTATAAAAAATGTCAAAGAAAAAGGTATTTATTGTGGGAGCTATTACATTTTTTATATTATCGTTTGTTACTATATTTTCGAAGTTGAACAATTCAGGGGGAGAAAAAGTGAGAGAACCTGTGGTTGCTGGAGCTTTTTACCCTGCTAATCCGGGTGAATTAGCCCGGATGGTGGATGAATTGATTGGCAAAGCCAATCCAAAGGAAATTAATGGACAGGTTGTAGGTCTGGTTTGTCCACATGCCGGCTATATTTATTCCGGACATGTGGCTGCTCACTCATATGCTTTGCTTAAGGGAAAAGACATTGAACGCGTTGTGATCATTTCTCCATCCCATGTAACCGCTTTTAGCGGTGCTGCTATTTATGACGGCGATGTTTATGCTACTCCTTTAGGGAGGATTGAGGTCGATAAAAAGTTTGCTGAAAAATTAGCCAGTTCTCATCGGCTTTTAAAACTTTCTGAAGAAGGGCATGAGACACTATATCAAGGCAGGGGAGAACATGCCATTGAAGTTCAACTTCCCTTTCTGCAAAGAGTGTTAGGTGAATTTAAACTGGTTCCGGTAGTGATGGGTGATCAGAACTACGAAACCTGCCGGACATTAGGGAAAGCACTGGCAAAATTAATTAAGGATAACAAAACGATCATTGTGGCCAGCTCCGATCTTTCTCATTTTCATTCGTATGATGAAGCGGTAAAGTTGGACCACAAAGTTATTAATGCCATTAAAGAATGGGATTATTTTAATCTTTTAAGGAATTTGCAATCGCGCATCTGGGAAGCTTGTGGTGGTGGTCCGATTGTTGCTACCATGATTGCGGCTGAAGAATTAGGCGCCAATGAGGCGATATTATTAAAATATGCCAATTCCGGTGATGTTCCGGCCGGCGAACGGAGTCGAGTAGTAGGATATTCTGCAATTGCTTTTTGTAAAAATAAAGAAGCCCATCGTAATAAAGATAATGAATTCAGTTTAAGCAAAGCAGAGCAAGAAGAATTGCTTAAAATTGCCAGGCAAGCTGTTGAGAGCATAGTCAGGCAGAAAAAGGTACTGGAAATATCACACTGCGAATATGAGGCTTTGAAGCAAGATCGCGGTGCTTTTGTTACTTTGAGAAAACATGGTCAATTACGGGGTTGTATCGGTTACACTGCTCCTATCCAACCGCTTTATTTAACGGTTCGCGATGCGGCCATCAGTGCAGCTGAGCGAGACCCTCGCTTCAGACCTGTACAGGAAGATGAGCTCGATGAATTGTCTTATGAAATTTCTGTTCTTTCACCCATGCGGCATGTGAGGGATATCAATGAGATCGTGATCGGTAAACATGGCCTGGTTGTCAAAAAAGGTTATTCTGAAGGATTACTCCTGCCGCAAGTTGCTCCTGAACAGGGTTGGGATTGTATCGAGTTTCTTGAACATACTTGCCGGAAAGCGGGTTTACCGCCCGAGGCCTGGAAGGATGAGGATACAGATATTTTTTGCTTTACTGCTTTTGTATTTGGAGAACATTAATACATCGGATGCCGTGTTGTGATCCAATAGTACAGAAGACTGGTAGCGACGACCATCATATTCAAAAAACCGATGATCAGGGCGGTTTTCAAAAACCCGAAAGTCGGAATTAGAAAAACGCTTAAAGAGATAGCGCCGATAAGGCCGCCAATTAAATCCAGGCCATAAATTTTACCTGAATTTTTTTGCTCATCTGCTTTCCCGCTGAAAAAAATCTGGCTTACCAGAAGAAATTGGAATCCGCCAATTGCTCCGCTCAAAATTGCCAGTAACGGGAATAAAATCAGACTACCTAGCATTTGCATATTGCTACCTGGTAATCGATTGAGCCAGTTAAGTAACAAAAAAAAGCCAACCGGGAATATTCCTGCAATAATGTGGTTTCCCATTAGAATCTTTAAATTTACCAAAACTTCCGATTCTCCAATGTGTTTTCGCAGGGCGGCCCAACTGCCGACGGCCAGCCCACACATAAACAGCGCGATCAGTAATGTTAATTGATGGTAAACGTAGCCATAAACTGCTTGAAATCCTAAAATCAGTAACAATTCCAGACACATAATAGTAAAACCCATGATGATGACAGCGAAAGAGGCAATCGTTCGATATTGTTGTTTCTCAGGAATTTTCCAGAAAATAAAGAAAATTAACAGAAAAACAGGCAAAATTATTAAGATGGCAAATTTTGGGAATGAGATTCCAGTGAGGTTTTCAAAGAATTTCCTTAATTGTGGTATGAACTGGGTACTCCAGAGAACTGTATCGTAAAAATAGGCAATCGGAGCAAAATCTTTGTTTATGGAAGTGTATGGGTTTGGTGCAAGAGCTTTCTGTAAATCCTGCATCCTGTCTGGCATCATACGAAAAGGTAAGTAATATTCACGAACGTATTTGGTGTCCAGATTTCTTTCTCTCAATCGTTTAATCAGGGTATCGGGATTGGCATCGAATATCTGGTTCGTATTTGATGCAAAAAAGTGGACAGTGTTTCCCGGGATAAAGGTCACCTGGGTGAAAGTGGTCTGCAGCGTTTGGAAGATGCATCGTAGAAAAGCAGCAAGTTGATCACTGATGTAATTTTCTGATGCGGTGAGTTGGAAAGCAATTAAACCGTCTGGGCGTAATTTTCTTGAGGCTTCCTGAAAAAATTCTTGGGTAAAAAAACGGTTAATCTGAGCAGTTTGTGGATCAGGTAATGCACAAATGATCACATCGTACTTCGTGATTGTTTGTTTTAAAAATAATCGTCCATCGATGTGATGAATAGAAATCTGTGGGTGGTTAGTGATAGTCTTCCATAATTCTGGATCATTAGATTTGATGAGATCAAACAAAGTGGGGTCAAGTTCCAAATAGTCAATATGGCGGATGGTGGGGTGCTTCAGGGCTTCTTGTAAGCTTCCGTTTAATCCGCCACTAATAAGAAGCACATATTCTGGATTAGAATGCATCAATAATGGATAATGAACGGTTTCCTCGGCAGAAGCTGGATCGGGTAAATTGTAAATAACCAATCCATTCTGATAAATGGTTTTAAGACCATTGGTTTCTACCAGTACCAAATTCCCATAGATGGAGTTTCGGATATCTTTCAATCGAAAACCTTTCCATAAGAACTTGAGGGAAATTTCGTTCAATTTAGAACCAAAAATAGTGATAAAAAGGAGTATCAGTATATTAGTAGGAATAATCATGAGTCTATATTTACTTGAAGTAATTCTAATAATAAGCCAGCATGAGGCAAAAAGATTACAGAAGGAGACAATAAAAGCAATTTGTAAAGAAGTGAAGTATGGAATCAGCCAGAAACCACTAATTACACCGGCCAATCCCGCTCCTGCTGCTTCCCACAAATATACTCGGCTACTGGAAGTTCCCAGATTAGTTTTCCTCTGCTTAGAGTGAAGATAAGTTCCGCTAGAAAAAAGGCCTCCAGAGAGTATACAAAACGGTGCCAAAACCAGGAAAGAATCGATCACCATTGGTAATATTCCCATAATCTCTCCTGGAAGTGGTTGGAAAAGAGCCTTGCTGTAGCGTATCAGTAAAATGGTAAAGGGAACAATTATTGCAAGCGATATTTGTAAAACAGCCATTATAAAGTAAGGCTTTGGGTAGTGTCGGGTGAAACGTCCAAAAAAGAAGCTACCTGTTGCTGTCCAGAAAAGCCAATTGGCCAAAACGATTCCCATAGAAATTTCGTTACCATAAAAAATAACCAGAAATTCCCGAAGACTTAACACTTGCATAATAACGCTGGTAAAACCGATTAGAGCGAAAAGAGAATAGTATTCTGAAAATTTGAGCTTTTTCATAATAAAAAATGATCATTAATTAAATTAATTATAAATTAATCTAAACAATGGTAAGGTGCAAATTTTTCATGATATTAATGAAGAGAAATTATTTCAGAGTACGGGAGGAATTATTGAACTGTCCATTTCCAATTCGAATCATTTCAAGGTTTAAATTACCAATCAATAGACCCAGTACAACCAAAGTTGTGCCCAAGATCATAGGGAGTGATAAAATAGCCTTGAAAAATAGGTGGTCTAGACCTGCTGTGATCGATGGAACAACGTAGATAAAAGTGGCAGCCCATGCAGGGCCTTTCTTCTGGATACCGATGTAGTAGAATGTGTAGCCAATAGCTGTGGGAAAAATAGCCATATACCACAAACCTGTCCAGGCCGAATAAGAAATGCTTTTTAGATGTTCCATAGTTAGAACCCTTCCCATAAATGGCAGCATCAAAAGCGCAGTAAATAAATAATTGTAGGCATTTATCCAAAGGGGATCCCATTGTGGATGTTTGGTAAGCTTAGCTGTGATTGTGTAAATGGACCAGCAAAGAGATGCTCCAAGGCAAAGCGCTTCGCCCAGCCCTGGTAACGTCAGTTTGAATCCGCCGCCTCGGGACAGGTTGACCCAGATAGCACCGGCAAAGGCCAGAATGAATCCAGCATAAAACCGGGTAGTACGGGTTTTTCTGAGAAAGATAATCTCACCTAAAGCAGTGAAAAAAGGATTCAGGGCAATAATCAAGGCTGTATCGGTTGGAGAAGTATATTTTAAAGCCCAGAAGAAAAGAATGTGATACCCAATCCCCGCGGTTAAGACCACAATGATAAGATGTTTTTGAAAGGTCTTTTTCATAATAGGTGGGTGTCGATGGCGATGGAAAAGAAGTAATCCTGGTAACATTAAAAAAGCCGAAAGCAGGAAGCGAAAAAAAACACTGGGAATTGGATCGACATCAGCAACCACGTATTTACCTGCGATGAAAGATCCTGCCCAGGTGGATGGAATTAGCAAAAAAATGATAGAAAAGAAGCGATCAGTAAATTTTATCTTTCGGATTATCTTTTTTCTCATCGAAATTATTCAAGTGTATGTTTAATTTATAAAATAACAATATAATAAATTGCTCTGTAAGGTAAAATAAGAGTGTAATTTTAATTATGAAAATTACTGAAATTGATTTATAGCGTAATTTATTGATTTGTTTTAAAATTTCTTTTAAATAAAGGGATTTCAGCTTGAAAAAGAATAATTGCAGTTATTTTCAAATCACACAAATTGCAAACACTTTCTTCTGTTCAATTGATCTTTTAAATTATTAAAGTTCATTTCGCAATATTTTAAGTATTTTATCAAATACGAAATTTTGTTTATAATAATTTGGGTTTGAAATGGAATAAATTTATTTATAAATCGAATCAAGTAGGATAGTATTTTTATTTTTAATAAATAATAAAAGCAATAAAATTATTTTTTAATAAAATGTAAAGAAACTGTATAAAGTTTTTAACCATTTTCATTTTATTACATTTATTTTGTATCTTATAATGTTTATTTTTTGAAATAATTTTTAACACCAATCATAAAGAGGTGAGTTATGAAACCTACTGTTATTATTTTTTTGATTTTATTAATAATGGAGGTGATCTTGGCTGGTAACCAACCCAAAAAGATTTTTCCTTTCTCATACGAGAAAGTAGAATTATCCAATGGATTTAAGGCCTATTTGATTCCTGTGGAGGGAAGCGGCCTGATTGCCTACTACAGTGTGGTAAGAACTGGTAGCCGCGATGAATGGGAACCGGGACGATCCGGTTTTGCTCATTTTTTTGAACACATGATGTTCCGCGGGACCAAGAAATATCCCGGACCTGTATATGACCGGATGGTTACTGAAATGGGTGCCGATGCTAACGCTTATACTACCGATGATTATACCTGCTATCACATGGTTGCTCCTTCAGAATATTTGGAGAGGATTATGGAGTTGGAAAGCGACCGGTTTCAAAATCTTTACTATGACGAAAAAGCTTTTAAAACCGAAGCTGGTGCAGTTTATGGAGAATATCGTAAGGGCCGGGTAAATCCATTCTCGGTTTTATTTGAAGAGTTACAAAATACCGCCTTCGAGAAACATACATACAAGCATACCACTATTGGTTTCGAGCGAGATATTAAAGATATGCCCAATCAGTATCAGTACAGTTTGAGTTTCTTTAATCGATATTATCGTCCAGAAAATGTTATACTAATTATTACTGGGGATTTTGAGGTAGCAAGAGCAAAAGAATTAATAAAAAAATATTATGGAAACTGGAAACCGGGGTATGTACCACCTAAAATTACTCCTGAACCACCGCAAACAAAAGAAAGAGTCAAGGAGGTAAAGTATAATGGAAAAACTTTACCAATACTCTGGATTGGATATAAAGGTCCAGCTTTTGATCCAGGAAACAAAATAGTTGCTGGACTGGATTTATTAGTTGATCTGGCATTTGGTGAGACCAGTGAAATATATAAAAAATTGGTGATTCGAGAACAAAAGATACAATTCATTGGTGCAGATTTTACTCCCAATCGAGATCCTAAATTGATAGATGTTTATGCTATGATTAAAAAGGAAAGTGATATTGATTATGTCAGGAATGAAATTGATCAAACCGTTAAAAAATTCCAGAATAAATTGGTGAGTGTAGATCAATTAGAAAAGCTGAAAAAAAGGGTGAAATATTCATTTTTAATGAATCTGGAAACGCCAGATGACATTGCGGGAAATCTGGCGCGGTTTGCCGCAGTTACTGGAGGTATTGAGGACCTGGATTTGTATTTTAATAATATTGAATCGGTTACTCCGGAAGATATTCAAGCCGCTGCCAGGCAATATTTTGTGAAAAATAAACGAACAGTCATCATTTTAAAGGGAGAAAAATGATGAAATATAAAATCACTTTATTGGTAGTATTATTTCTTTTTTCATGTTTATTTTTTAGCAACTGTCAAAAAACTCCGGGAGTCCAGATGGTGCAGTTACCCGTTAAAAATGATCCAACTATTTCTTTTCGAATCTTATTTAAGGTTGGGTCCCAGAATGATCCGGCGGGAAAAGAAGGTTTGGCGGCTCTAACGGCTGCTCTGATAGCCGAAGGCTCGACGCAAAAACATTCTTTTGAAGAAATCACAGAAATGCTTTATCCCATGGCTTCTAGCATTAATAGTCAAGTGGATAAAGAAATGACAGTGATTTATGGCAGGACTCATATCGATAATCTGGAAGAATTCTACAAGGTTTTAAAAGAAGTGGTGATGGAGCCAGCTTTCAAGGAAGAAGATTTTCAGAGAGTGAAAACAAATACGTTGAATTACCTGGAAAAAACGCTCCGGTATTCAGATGATGAAGAGTTGGGCAAGGAAGTCTTAAGTGAATTTGTTTTCGTGGGCACACCTTACGAACATATTGAAGAAGGTCATATTTCCAGTGTTAAAAACATTACACTGGAGGATGTAAAATCGTTTTATAAGAAATATTTTAACCGGAATAATGTGATCATCGGTTTAGGTGGCGGTTACAGTCAGGATTTTGTAAAGCGGGTGGAGGAAGATTTCAATCAATTACCTGCCGGTGAGTCGGCACAGATTTCTCCACCACGAGTCAAACCGATCAATGGATTTGAAGTGCTGATTGTTGAAAAGGATGCCAATGCCACCGCCATTAGCTTTGGATTTCCGATTGATGTGATACGCGGCCGCCGGGATTATTATGCTTTGGCTATTGCCAATTCCTGGTTGGGCGAACACCGCAATTCCAGCTCACACCTGTACCAGGTTATTCGTGAAGCTCGTGGATTGAATTATGGTGATTATTCTTACATCGAACATTTTCCTCATGGTGGCCAACGCCAGTTCCCGCCGGCCAATGTGGCACGACGCCAACAAATGTTCCAGGTATGGATTCGACCGGTACCGAATTACGCCAAATTGTTTGCTTTTCGAGCCGCCTTACGGGAATTGCAAAAGTTGGTGGATAATGGCATGAGTGAAGAAGAATTTGAGCTAACCCGAAAATTTTTAAAGAACTATGTGCTCCACTATGCACCCACTACCATGATGAAATTAGGTTATGCGCTGGATGATGTCTTTTACGGTATTAAAGGGAGCCACCTGAAGCTTTTCCGTGATTATATGGATCATATTACTCGAGATGAAGTCAATGAGGCCATTCGCAGGTATCTGCAATATCAAAATATAAAGGTAGTTTTTGTGACCAACGAAGCGGAAAAATTAAAGGAAATGCTGGTGAATAATACATCCAGTCCCATTAAATACCAGACTCCCAAGCCACAAAGTATTTTGGAAGAGGATGAAGAAATCGCTAACTATCCGCTGAATATCCAACCAGAAAATGTAAAAATCATCTCTGTTGAGGAAGTGTTTCAATAGAACTTTTGATTGAAAGCTCCGAAATGTTTAATTTCGGAGCTTTGATATTCCTGATATGTTTTAATTCTCAATTAATCATTACTAAAATTTCTCTGTGATATTTCTTCAAATGGAGAGCCTTTTCTGAGGACCAATATGTTACCTAAAATATTTTTAATTCTTGTTTTATTTATCGGCATTTTCTGTTGTTATGATCTGAATTCTATTAGTGGAATGGAATGCCCTCGGAACGAAATGAATTCAATTCAACATGGCGAAAATATTTATTAGTATGTCGGTCTTTGTATTCCGTTTTTCGATTATTCTTTATTCGTTTTTTAATCTACACGCCGAAAGATACACCGGTTATTATTGAAAGGTTGCAGTCCATATTTTCCTTCTGTAAGAGCTTCATGGGATCCGATGATAAGAAATCCGCCGGGTTGTAATTTCTCCCTCAATAATTTTAATAGAGAAGATTGCAAATCTTTACTGAAGTAAGTAAAAACCAGGTTTCTGCATAAAATCATCTGAAATTGTGCATCCGGCATCTCACGGCGAATGTCCTGTTTTAAGAATGTAATGTTTTTTTTTAATTGATCGGCTATCTGATATTGGTTGCCGATTTGTTGAAATCCATTTTGTTTTAAAAATTCTGGCAAATCCTTCAAACTGCTGGCCGGGTAAATACCCTTCCGGGCTCTTTTTAACATCTCTTCATGGCTATCCGTTGCGATGATCTCGCAATTTATTTTATTACGAATTACAATTGACATAAAATGATCCCAAATAAGTCGCAATGTATAGGGTTCTTCTCCTGATGCACAGCCTGCACTCCAACACCAGATTTTATTTATACCTTGATGGATGGCCTCATTTATCAATAATGGAAAAATAGTATTGCGAATTTCATCAAAAATCTTTTTATCCCGGTAAAACCGGGAGATGGTAATGTGGCAGAGCGAGTCTAAAATATCCCACTCAGCAGGATGACTTTCCAGATATTCTCTATATTCCATAATATTTCTTAGTGCGAGATCTTTCAGGCGTTTTTGAATCCTTTTACACACCTGCCGGCGTACCCGCCTGAAACCCTCCCAGCGGAATTGCATTTTGGGTAAACACCATCTCAAAAATTCAATGCATTCTTTTTCTGTCATTTGTCCGAAGTATTTTTTTTCTGTTGATAGAATACGTTTTTGCTTTTGTATAAAAGTGATTGCATTGGGTTATGGTATCTCGTTTGAGTGAAATAGAAAAGGAACATTCACTTCGATTGGGTCTACGCCTCTAGCCACAACCGTAAAAAAAGCGATCAAATTCATATTTCAATGTAACTGGAAAAGGTAATGCTGTCCGGGTCACGATCCAGAAGTGGAGCCAGAATTTCATTTTCCCAGATTTTCCAGTTATTCGGATATCGGTCTTTCCCATGAGGAGCATCAATTGGTCCCCACAGTTTTTCCCAGGCTTGCAAGCTTTCGTACACCCAGATAGCAGCATATTTGCCTTTGCGGGTTCCGCGAATTCCTTTAATAAAGTGATACTCTATCAATCCTGGCATTTGAAATAATCCTCTTTTTTCGGCTTCTTTGATTGCCCTCTCAAAGGTTGCTGGATCAACGCCGGGTTTTAACTCATATTCATGGATGCTGATAATTTTTGCCATGTTTTTGTCTTTTTTTTCTTCCATAGAGTAATTCTGAAAAATTAACATTCTGTCTACCATCAAGTATGATGAAAATAAATAACATGAACAAATAAATTTAACAGTTTAGAGAGTCGAATAAAATTAGAAACCAAATTCAAAGAAGGTGTCATAAAAATCCCGAGCTTAACTCGCCGCAGCGGAGGATTTTTGTAAGTAGGCCTGAATTACGAGGAATTTGTTTGAAGAAATCACGGAAAAAGGAGATGAGTGTAGAACGATTCAGCAAATTGGTTTTCATTATTTTTGCAGGCAGTCTGTTTGGCTCTTTCCAACTCTCCGTTTTTTCTATTTTACCTGTTGCAATATTTTTTACCATATTTTAAATTCACTCGCTTTAATAATGCCCCAGTAGCTCAGTCGGATAGAGCACCGGATTCCTAATCCGGGGGTCACAGGTTCGAATCCTGTCTGGGGTACAAGAAAAGGCAAAAGAAAAAAGAAAAAAGACAAAAGACAAAAGACAAAAAAGATAAAAGATTATAGAAGGTAGGAGACTTAGATGTTAAAGCCTAAGAAGAAAATAACCAAACGTGAGCTCAAACAGGATAAGTTTGTCATTTTTACATTAAAAGCTAAGGATTATATTGAAGAAAATGCCAGGAAGCTTCTGCGGATAGGAATTGGGATTCTGATTTTTTTTATTTTAGTTTTTTTCTATATTCGTTCGAAACATAATGCCAATATTCAGGCTAATAGTCTTCTTGGAGAAGCCCAATTAGCATTACAATTAGGAGATTCAGACAGAGCCCTGAAAACACTGAAACAGTTAGTAGAGGATTATGATGGTGTGACGGCTGCAGGGCAGGGATGCTTTCTTTTAGCAAAATTATATTGGGAACAAGATGATACAACGAATGCCAAAATCTATTTTAAGAAATATATTGATGATTATGGTGATGACGATCTGCTATTTTCTGCGGCATTAGCGGGTTATGCGGACTGTTTACTGAAAGAGGGAAATATAAAAAAAGCGGCTGAACACTATGAAAAAGCTGCTCGCGTCAATCGGGAATTACCACTTACACCGTCGTACCTGTTTAGTGCGGCTTCGGCCTACCTGGAAATTCAAGATTACCAAAAAGCCAGAAAACTGGCTGAAGATATTATTCAAAACTTTGAGAATAGCGAATATAAGACGCAAGCAGAAGTGTTACTGTATAAAATTCAGTTTTCCACATAACGAATCTTCTGGTGATTGTGGGAAGTTTCTCAATTTTAAGAAAAGGGAAAACATTGACGTTTTCTCTTTTTTTTATACTTTTATCAACAATTGTCCATTCTTTAATATAAGTTTATCATCAATGCGGAGGGTAGGCGAGGTAATAATGCCATCAACATGTAAACCGACATTAACCGTTCCCCCCATACTTTTATTGTTGCCCAGCGCCAGATGCACAGTTCCGGCTACTTTTTCATCTTCCAGAATTTGTCCTGTGATCTGGGCCATGTAGTTTGTTCCAATGCCTAATTCTGCCAGATTCCGGGCTTGAGGCCCAACGGATTCTACCATTTGGTTGAGTTGTCTGGCTTGTTCTCCGCCACTGATCTCCACTGCCATGCCTCTCTCCACCCGGATTTTAATCGGCTCACCTTTAATCTTTCCAATGCCTGCCATCGACCCATCTACAAAGAACACGCCTTGCGATTGGCTCTCTACTGGCATAAGGTAGGCTTCTCCTGATGGCAGATTTCCATAACTCCCTGGTTTAGTAATCATGCCGGTGGAAGGAATGGATTCGATTCCTTTAATGGGAATGGTGATGTCTGTGCCTAATGGCGTTGTCAGGTGGGCAACCTTGCCCCGATCCAGTATCTCACAAATTTTGTAGGTTTGTTCCGCAATTTGATGATAATCAGCGCTCATGGTGCGTACCATGATATCTTCAGTAATTCCTGGTAAAGTACCAACCCGTGCACCAGCTTTACACGCTTCCCGGCGGGCATCGGTATGTGTCAAAGATTTACTGGTTGGACAAATAACCACGTCCACCATTTTCATCATATCGGCTACCTGGCGGGGCGGTTCCTGTCCATTAAATTCCCTTTCGGTAATTTCTAAAAGCAAGGCCTCCTTACATAAATCTCTGGCGGCTTCAAATATGGCTAAACCGATTTTTCGACGAGCTTTGTCCGTGATAACGAGTACATCCTCGTTCGGCTTTATCGCCATGCAATCTCTCACCACAATCATTGCGGCTTTTTCCAAACTATTCATAATTTCACCCTTATGTTTAATCTAATTTTTATGAATGATAATTCGTGTTTTGAAATCATGCAAATTCAAAATTAAAAGATAATAAAAATTTACTGGCTAAAGATATTTTTTAATCTATTTCGTATTAGATCAAAAAAAGCACCATGCAAAAGATTGAAGCTGGAAAAGATATTTACATGGTTCATTGGGTAAAGCTTTCCTCAATATGGATTTGTATTGATTCTTTTATTCAAGAAAAAATTCATTTAAATTTTTCTTTCTATTAAGATAAGAGGTGCAGAATGCGAACCATTACTCTTTTTTACCTGGTATTGTTCAGTTTTAGTATTTCTTTAGCGAAACCTGTAAAAGAATTAACCATTGAGGATATCTATCAACGATTTCGCTTTGTGCGGTCGATCCCCAGGAGTATGCAATGGCGACCTGATGGAAATGCCCTTTCTTATTTTGAAGAAGATGAATCATTCGGTAAAAATCGCTTAATGCTTTTTGATGTCAATTCCTTAAAAGAAGAAGAATTATTGCCGGATGACGAGTTAATTGTGAAAGCTCAATCAGGAAGTATTGACACAATCCGAATAACCAATTATCAATGGCTCCCTTCTGGAAAGGGGTTACTGATTAAAGATCAAGGTGATTTGTTCATTTATTTTACCGATACAAAGATAACCAGGCGACTTACCCAAACAGATGATTTTGAGGAAAATGTTACCATTTCGCCCGATTCACGATGGCTTTCGTTTGTACGGAATGATAACATTTTCCTCATTAACATCGCTACCGGGCATGAAAAGCAATTAACCCATGACGGTGGCAATGGCATTTTAAATGGAAAATTGGATTGGGTTTACCAGGAGGAACTGATTGGTCGGGGTAATTATCTCGCTTATTGGTGGTCTCCTGATTCGCGAAAAATCGCTTTTTATCAAATAGATGAGCGGTATGTCCCAACTTATCCCCTAGTCGATATGTCGTATTTGCATCCTGAAGTTAGATTCATGCATTATCCTAAAGCGGGAGATCAAAATTCTATTGTCAAGATTGGTGTTATTGAGATTTCGGACGGTCAAATACGCTGGTTGGATTTAGGTGACGAAACCGACGTTTATTATCCGCGTACTTACTGGTTACCCAATAGCCGACAACTGGCTATTATGCGTCTGGACCGTCATCAACAACATTTAGAATTTCTCTTCGCAGATGCAGAAACAGGTCAAACGCGTTTGGTGTTAGAGGAAAAAGATCCTTACTGGATTAACATCGGGGATTTTGTTTACTTTTTTAAAAATAAAGAACAATTTATTTGGGGTTCAGAAAGAAGCGGTTATCAACACTTATATCTTTATGATTATAATGGGAAGCTTTTGAATACACTTACCCGGGGGGACTGGGCAGTGACTGCCCTTGTTAAGGTAGACGAGGAGAGAGAAGAGGTTTATTTTACCGGCACGCGAGATGATATCAAAGAAAGGCATTTGTATCGAGTAAAAACAAAGGGAGGTGAACCACGCCGTCTCACCGAGGGGCATGGAATTCATTCCATCCGTTTTTCGCCAAACGCCCGCTTTTATATCAAGCATTTTAGCTCAACACTTTTTCCAGGACAGATAACTTTACATTCTGCTAATGGGAAAAAATTGCGTGATCTGCGCAAAAGCGATTTGAGCCAATTGGAAGAATATGAATTGGTAGAACCGGAGTTTTTGAAAGTTAAGGGAAAAAATGGCATATCTTATGATGCGATGATGATTAAACCGCCCCATTTCGATCCTGGCAAAAAATATCCGGTGTTAATTTACGTTTATGGAGGCCCGCATTCCCAACTGGTGATTAAACGATTTACCAATCTCTGGCATCAGATGCTGGCACAAAAGGGATATATTATCTTTACATTGGATAATCGCGGGACAGCCAATCGTGGACGTGATTGGGAGACGGCTATTTATAAACATCTGGGGAAATTGGAGCTGGAAGACCAGTTGCAAGGTGTGGAATATCTGAAATCCCTGCGCTATGTGGATGCGAATCGCATTGGTATTTGGGGATGGAGCTATGGTGGTTACATGGTGCTCAATGCCCTGGTGAATTCTGATGCTTTCAAAGTGGGCCTTTCGGTAGCACCGGTAACCGATTGGCGTTATTACGATACTATCTACACTGAACGATACATGAGCCTCCCATCTGAGAATGAGGATGGTTATTACACCAGTTCACCCATTAATTTTGTGGAGAATTTGAAAGCGAAGTTATTTATCGCTCATGGAACAGCTGATGACAATGTACATTTTCAAAACACACAGCGGTTTATCAATCGTTTAATAGATGCAGGTAAACCCTATGTGTTGTATATTTATCCTGATCAAAAACATAGTATCAGTTCTATCCGAGATCGAATTCACCTCTTTAAGGCGATGACGAATTTTATTCTTGAGAATTTGTAAAAAGTGTTCTAGGAGTGGTAAAATATAATGTTGGTTTCATAAGCAGTAACAAAGTTGGATCAATCTTTAACCATTATGCAAAATAATAATGGGTTTTAGATGGATAGGGAGCTCTAAAGTGTAGATGTAAAACGATTCGTTGAATTGTTTTACTTGATAGTGTAAGATAAATAAAAGATAGTAGAATTTTATTTTTTTTAAAATTTCAATTGCCTCTTGAATAAGAATGATGAATTGATTTTAATCATTTGTAAGAATTTAGAAACTATTTTTTAAGGGTGTATTAAAGAAAATAACCCATTGTATAAAATAAGTTAGCCTTTCGTACCAAGAATTTAAATAAGTTAAACCAGGATAAAATCAATCTAGTTATGCTAAGCCCCATGTATGATCGATAATTTTCCATTAACTGGTTTCAAGGTGATTTGGATACTATATTTTATATACAATAACAGTTGTTTTAATACTACACTAATTTTGCAACATAGGTTAAGGATAATGGGTTGAAAAATTGTTTTAATTATATTATAAACATTGACAAAAGTCTGTGAAAAATTCTTGACAATTCTGATTCAACTTTCTATTTTAAAAATTAAATTATTTGAGCAAAAATGGGCTACATGTTATTATGTTAAATCGATCTGTCCTTCTGTTAAATCAAGATTATGAGCCCTTAAGTGTATGCACGGTTAAGCGGGCCATTCGCCTTATATATTTGCGCAAAGCCGAAATGGTGGAAAAGAATTCCGGTTGGATTCATTCAGTGAGTACAAAAGTTCCTATTCCTTGTGTTATTCGTTTGGCTCGTCGGGTTAAAGTGCCCCACAAAAAAATAATTTTAAACCGAAAAAATTTGATGATTCGGGATAATTTTACCTGTCAGTATTGCGGGAAGAGATCTCACGATCTGACCATCGATCATGTCATACCCAAACAGTATGGTGGCAAGGATACTTGGGAAAACCTGGTTGTTGCTTGTCAATCCTGTAATAACCGTAAGGCTAATCAAACTCCTGAGCAGGCTGGTTTAAAACTTATCCGTCCGCCCAGAAAACCTCATTACTTCTTCTATTTACAAAAAATTATTGGAGTGAAATACGAAGCATGGAAGCCTTATCTCTTTATCAAGGATTAATTTTTCTTCTTTAAACTCCACTTCTTCCTTGTTAAATTTATTAAAATAAAAGAAGCTTTTTATACTTAGCTTTGGATTCAAATGTGTCATTTTTAAAGGGTGAATAAATGTGGAGAGGAGATTTTTATGCTTGATATCAAGAACAAACGTGTGCTTTCTGGAATTCAACCGTCTGGTGATTTGCATATCGGAAATTATTTTGGAGCGATTAAGCAGCATATTGCTCTCCAAGAAAATAATGATTGTTTTTATTTCATTGCTAATTACCATGCCCTCACTTCCATAAATGACAGGGAAAAATTAGAAAAAGCAACTCTGGAAGTTGCGTTAGATTACCTCGCTTTAGGATTGGATCCAGAAAAGGCTACTCTGTTTGTTCAAAGCGATGTTCCGGAAGTGACTGAATTAGCCTGGTTTCTTTCCTGTGTCACACCGATGGGCTTGTTGGAGAGGGCTCATTCATATAAAGATAAAATCAGTAAAGGGATTTCCCCAAATCATGGTTTGTTTGCCTACCCAGTGCTTATGGCTGCAGATATTTTGATTTACGACTCTGAGCTTGTGCCAGTGGGTAAAGACCAGAAACAACATTTGGAAATGACCAGAGATATGGCTATTAAATTCAATAATACATTTGGTGAAACTTTGGTGCTTCCTGAAGAATTAATCATGCCTGAAGTTGCAGTAGTTCCTGGAATAGATGGACAAAAGATGAGCAAGAGCTATGGAAATACAATCGAAATATTTGCACCAGAAAAAGTTTTAAAGAAAAAAATTATGAGTATTGTTACAGATTCAACACCTCTGGATGCACCAAAAGATCCCGATTCCAATAACGTTTATATGCTTTATAAACTTTTTGCCACCAAAGAAGAAGGTGAGGAAATGCGGAGGAAATTTTTAGCAGGTGGATATGGTTACGGAGAGGCTAAAAAAGAGTTATTGGAAAAAATGCTGACTTATTTTGGACCAGCTCGCAAGCGTCGTGAGGAACTTTTAAATAATCTGGATTTTGTGAGAGATGTTCTAAAACAAGGAGCAGAAAAAGCCCGTGCCAAAGCACAAGAAGTGATGAAAAGAGTCCGTGAGAGTGCGGGTATATTGAAGTTTAATGTGTAATATTTATACCTTTGGTTTAGTACGAAACCGGGCTTATTTAACGCTCGATCATAGTAATAAAATTTTTGCGGGAATCGTTAAATCCTGCAAATTTATTTAATAATTAATAGAAAACTTATGGCATCTCCCTACAGAATAAAATTACCTGTATTTGAAGGTCCGTTTGATCTACTGCTTTTTCTCATCAGAAAAAATGAAGTAGACATTTACGACATTCCTATAGCCGAAATCACCCATCAATATTTGGAATATTTAGAGCTTATGAAGATACTCGATCTGGATATTGCTGGGGAATTTATCGAGATGGTGGCCACTTTGATATTGATCAAGGTTCGGATGTTGCTTCCTGGATCGGTAATGGAAGGAGAAGAAGAATTTGAGGATCCGCGTGCCCAACTAGTAGCACAACTTATTGAATATCAACGATTTAAGCAAGCAGCAGCTAAATTAAGTGAATTAGAAAGTGAGAGGCGAAAGTACTTTCCACGGGCTGCAGTTTTTTTGAATAATGAAAAATCATCTGAAAATAATCAGATCTGGTTACGTGAAGTTTCGCTTTTCGATTTACTTACCGCTTTTAAGGCAGCGCTCGATAATATGCCCAAAGTTACTGTTCATCAGGTGAACATTATTAAGGTCACCCTCGAAAACCAAGTAAAGTTCATTTTTGAAAAAATGTCTGGTAAACCATATGTTTTTTTTCGAGAGATGGTAGCGTCTCTTCAAACCAAGATGGAGTTAATTGTTACATTCATGGCTATACTTGATCTCATCCGGCTTCGATTCATTACAGCTAAACAAACAGAAGTTTTTGGTGAAATTCGCCTGGTTCCACTACAAAATCTAAGCATATCCGCTTATCTGGAGACTCGTGATAAAGAACTTTTAAACGAATCAGTAAATGGTTAATAGAGTCAATGTTCTTTAAAATCACTCCAGCCTATGAATTTTTGCGAAAACTTTGGTAGTTAGTACTTAATCATTTTAGAAGTAATTTGTTTTTTAATTCAGAATCCTTTCATCTTGAATTTCTGATATAGTTGAAAATTTTTTTTCATCAAGTTGATATTAGAGGTTGGTAATAAAAATCCTTACTTATGCAGGCTAAAATACTTAATCGATTTAGTTCTTTTGTGAGCAACATTAAATGTTTTTAAAAATTTTGGATGTTATATGTGGCTAAGTTGATGTTAATCATTATTGAGATTAGCTTTTTCCTTATGATAAATTTTCTTCTGGATAGACAAATAGATTAAGAGATGGAAAGTTATTTTAAATTAAATTAACATCCGCTTGTATATATTGAATAAACAAGATAGGAATAGAAACGCAACTCAGATTGATTTTTTGATAAGCTATATATATTAGAGGCTGCTATTTTTCTCATTATTTGGTTAATTAATGAAATTTATTTAAATTTTAAAGTTTAAAAATTAAAAGTATTTTATATGGCTGAGAATGAAGATTTTAAAATTATAGATAAAATTCCAGAAGAGAAAAGACCATACATTTCGGTGTTGGAAGCATTGATTTTTAGTAGTGATGATCCTCTTTCACCTCAGCGCATACGTGAAATTATTTCGGTATTTACTCCCAGGGAGATTGGGTGGGCGGTTGAAGTTTTAAATGAAGTGTATCAAAAAACCGGTCGATCATTTATCATAAAAAAAGTCGCTGGGGGATATCAAATGTTTACATTACCGGAATTTTCCGGTTATGTCGAACAGCTTTATCAAGATGTTAAAAAATCCCGACTGACCCAAAAAGCTTTGGAAACGTTAGCTATCATTGCTTATAAGCAGCCGATAACAAAACATGATATCGAAGAGATTCGCGGAGTGAGTGTCGATGGAGTGCTCAGAACACTGTTAGATCGCAATTTGATTACAATTGCTGGTCGCGCCCAGTCGCCTGGAAGTCCTTTCCTTTATAAAACTACCAAAAAATTTCTTGATTATTTTGGTTTGAACGCTTTATCAGATCTTCCCAAACTCAAAGAAATTGATGAACTTATTGATGTAGAGGGAGAAAGCAGACCATATCATGAAACTCTTTTGAAGGAAATTGAGCCGGACGAATTGGGGATGAAAGCTAATGAAAATGGAGAGATAAATAATGAATCGAATGGGGAGGAGGACAGTGCCCATGAAAATCAGGCTTAACAGGTATCTGGCCATGTGTGGTCTTGGTTCCCGGCGCAAATGCGATGAATTAATCGCCAGAGGGGAGGTGAGTGTAAACGGAGAAGTGGTAACCCAAATGGGGGTTCAAGTCGATCCCGATTGCGATGAGGTGCGGTTTCGTGGGGAGAAAGTTCAACCAGAAAAAGATTTTATATATATTTTACT
>CAYLYM010000037.1:0-30823 GCA_964387645.1 uncultured Calditrichaceae bacterium
TGGGATTTTTCGATTCTCTTTCATTCACATATTCTTCATCTTAATCCAACTGACTCTGTTCAAAAGTCTAACAACATAATTTTTAACCAGTTGTTCATATAAAAATAAGAAAATATATTTGGTTATTAATAAAGATGTGTTATCGAAACTCTTTCAGCAAACTTTAAAAACACATAATTAGAGAGATGAGCAGAAAAAACTTTCTCGACTTGAGGATTGCTCAGCACAAAGCTTTATTGTGGATCATCGCCATCATTATTACAATTGCTTCCGCCATTTATCAGCGTTTGACTGGCCCTACCTACCCTCTCAGAGGAAAAGTAGAAATTGAAAATACTACAGTTTCCTTTAAACTACCAAGAAGCGCAACCACTGATAAAGATGCAGCCATTTCCATATACATCCCCAATCCAAAAATAACCGGATATATTCGATACAGGCGATATAAATCCCTTGACACCTGGATGGTGTTACCCTTAAAACGACAAAATGAGAAATTGGCGGCCTTTTTGCCAAAACAACCGGCTGCAGGAAAACTCATGTATTATGTTTACCTGAAAAAAGGAAAGCGCAGCGTCTCTTTATCAGGGAATGAGCCTGTGATCATTCGTTTCAAAGGTAATGTACCTGCCTGGATTTTAATACCCCATGTAGTGATGATGTTTCTGGCAATGCTTTATTCGAACCGCAGTGCTCTGGAAGCATTGGATTCGCAAGGCAATAGTAAAAAGTACATGCAGTGGACTATTATTCTTTTCTTCATTGGTGGACTCATTCTTGGGCCCATTGTTCAAAAATTTGCCTTTGGCGCCTTCTGGACCGGGGTACCTTATGGATATGATTTAACAGATAATAAAACTCTGCTCGCAGCTCTGGGTTGGATATGGGCCTGGATAAACAACCGCAAAGGGCGTGATGGTCGATTGTGGATACTATTTGCAGCTATCCTCATGCTAATGATTTATTTGATTCCACACAGTGTTCTGGGTTCCGAATTAGATTACACAAAACTCCCGACAAACCAATAAATTACTTATTGTTAAGATATGCGTATTCGGTGTTTTATACTATCTTAACTTTTTTGCATGAAAATTTGATTATACAAATTCTTTTTTCAGAAAAGATAAAAAAGGAAATAATTCATAAAGAATTTGTCCCATCTTTTAGGGGAAAATTATATCTGAAGAATATTTAGGTTGCATTTTCTATCAAATTTTATTTAAAGGAATATTTTGTGCTCTTATGCCATTTATTCATAAATACAAATCTACCAGGGCATTCGTTAAATTATCTCTTTGCTGCATCACTTTTTGCTCTATCGAAAGCTGAATCATTTTATTGGCCATTTCCCGATTTTCCTGTTGGGCCTGCTGGATCACTTTGAACATCTCCTGATTGGCTTGTTGAACATGTGAAGTGTTTGGATGGACTTTCATATTTTTCTCCTTCCCTGGATTTGAAATCATTATCGAATTAAATTCTCATACCTTTAATCTTTTTCTCAAATGAACATCTCATTAAAAAATGATTCTTAATATTATTCCAGGAAAAACAAATAGCTTTTAAATTTGATGAGCTTAGAAGGATAATCAAGTGATTATATCCAAAATCTTTATTTTTTAGTGGATTTTTCTTAAAAGAATTATTAAAACCCAATGGAGATGAATTGAATATAAAGGATAATGAATGAAAAAAATTCTTATCATTCATACGGGTGGTACTTTTGGAATGGTTCCTATAGAGCCATCCAAACCATTAGCTCCACCCGCCGTGCAGGATCATATCCTCAATTACGTGCCAGAGATTGTGAAAATTGCCAATGTGGATTTTGAAACTGCATTTAATATCGATAGTGCCAACATTCAAATACGCCACTGGCAAAAATTAACAAAAATCATAAGACAATCTTATAACCACTACGATGGATTTGTAATCATTCACGGAACCGATGCCATGGTTTATACGGCCTGCGCTCTATCCTTTATGCTACAAGGTCTATCAAAACCCGTGATCCTGACCGGTTCACAAAGGCCTCTTGCTCAAATTCGCAGCGATGCCCGAAGTAATTTGATCAACTCCCTCGAACTGGCCACTGCACAAATACCAGAAGTATGTATTTTTTTTGGCATTCATTTATATCGGGGCAATCGCACCATAAAGATTTCCAGTACCCATTATGACGCCTTTATTAGTCCCAACTATCCCCCTTTAGCAGAAGTAGGCCTCGATATTTCTATTTCAAAAAAAGATTTACTTAATCCTGGTAAAAACTTAGTTATCCACGATCAATTCGACGACAGAGTATTTTGTTTCCGGTTCCATCCTGGTCTTCATCCAGAATATTTAAAAGGGTTACTTGATTCCCCAGTGAAAGCAGTAGTTATTGAGGCACTGGGTTCAGGAAATATGGCTATATTTGAAAATTCCATGATTCCCTGGGTAGAGGAGATGAACAAAGCTGGAAAAATAGTGGTGATCAATTCAGAGAGTCCTTATGGCAGAATTAATCTTGACCTTTATGAATCAGGTAGGCGGATCAAGGATGCCGGTGCAATCCCGGCTGAAGATATGACCACCGCAGCCTCTATTATCAAATTGATGTTTCTTTTAGGATCATATAAAAATGAAATTAAAACAATAAAAGATAGGTTTGGCCAACCAATAGCCGGAGAATTAACCCTTTATTCAACAAAATCTTGAGATAACAAATAAATTCAATCATTGTAATTAAGAAATGAAATCAATCTTTGTCGGAACTTTAGATAAGATTAAACAGTCTAATCCCTTCATCTTAAATCATTTTCCCTATGAGCAGGTTGCAATCTTCTATATAAAAGAAGGGTGCTTTACCGTGGAAAATAGATGTCCACATGTTGGAGCTTTTCTTCATGAGGGTCAGGTAGAAAGACGTGTTCTACCATGCCCCTGGCATGGCTTGCAGTTTGATTGAAAAATGGCTCGTTACCTGATTGAACCCTGGGCTCGGCATAAAACGTATTTGAGAAAATTTGAAGGGAATAAAGTTTATACTACATTATTTGAATCTAACCTATAATTTAAAAAATAGGCACAAACCGACCGACTCATCATTTTTCTTTTTGATCAATAATGACATCTTCTTTCACTGGGGTGAAAATACTGATTGCCACTGCTCTTTTATCTTTCACGGTCGTGGCGTGTGGAATATTAGGTGAGATAGAACAGATATCTCCCTCTTTCAGAACGACTTTCTCTCCAGCAATTTCAAACTCTAGTTCTCCTTCTTCAATTAAAGTGACTTGCTCTTGTGGATGGGAATGTTCAGGGAAGCGTAACCCTGGTTCATAAACGTATCGCACTAACATAACATTTTTTGTACTAAAAACTTGCTGAGTCAGTTTGGGATCTAACGTTTTTCTATCAGCTTTTTTCCAGGAAGATAGAATATAATTTGCCATAAAGTTTCCCTTTAATTTGTTGTGTCAAGTAAAATAAACATCCATCCTATAACTGTCAATTTTTTAAAAAATTACTGGAAATTATTTTTTTTTAATATATATCAAACAATTTTAAGTGATTTTGCAATAAATATCTTGTATAATGAATCAGACTCAATTAAAAATTATTCTTGAATAATTCTATCCAGGAGTAATTTATCATCCGCGAGTGGATATGGACATGACGTTTGTAAAGATAGAAAGGGAAGATTAACACGCACGATTGTACAAATAGATTGCCTTAAAATAGAAAAGTTACATCTTTATCAAATCGATGTAACCCCGCATCTTTTGCTGCTTGAATAGCTTCATAGTATTCCGAATGCCTTAATCGGCGAGCAATATCTGTGTAATTTCTCGCTTCGCCATACGGACGGTATTGTGCCATGACATTGATATAGGTATTCTTAGAAATATTCCGGGCAATAAAATTAAAAATATTTCGAGATTGATCGATCTGTCCAGGCATTACCAGGTGTCTGACTAATAATCCCCTCACAGCAACTCCGTTTTGAATAATAAGATCACCAACCTGACGATGCATTTCTTTTATTGCTTTCTTAGCGACCTTGGCATAGTTTTTTACGGCAGTATATTTTTGGGCCACTTCATCATCAAAAAACTTAAAATCAGGCATATAAATATCTACGATTCCATCCAGTAATTTAAGTGAAGTCATGCTATCATATCCACTGGAGTTGTAAATCAGAGGGATCCGCAGTCCCCTTTCAGCAGCGAACTGAATGGCTTCTATAACTTGCGGTACCACATGGCTGGGAGTGACAACATTAATATTATGACACCCCATTACTTGAAGTTCAAGCATCATTTCTCCAAAGCGCTGAACGCTAACTTCGTAACCTTCCACCAAATGGCTAATCTCGTAATTTTGGCAAAACAGGCATTTGAGATTGCAGCCTGCCATAAAAATTGTGCCCGATCCCCTTGTCCCAACTAATGGAGCTTCTTCACCAAAATGGGGGAAAAAGCTGGATATAATAGGCCTACTTCCAGTACGGCACTCACCTAATTCACCTGTTAATCGATTTACACGGCAATTTTGTGGACAAACCTGGCAGTTAGCTAATAATTGGCGTGCTCGATGTAGCTTTTCTGCAAACTTTCCTTGTTCAAGTGTTTCTATGTATCGTGGTAAAAAAGCTTTCATTCAATATAAACTATTTAAAAAATTTAAAATCCGTTTTAATGCGATTCAACCAAATCAGATACTGAGCGCTTTAAATTGATAATCAATTTTTTCCTTTTAAAATTAGAAGTCACTCGAATTTCATAAGCATCCATTCTGAACTCAAAAATTGGCCGTTTATTCACGCTATGTTTAATGTAAAATCCTAAAACTCATTAATTTTTGTTATCTGCCTCCACCGCTTCAATTAACATTTCAAAAAAGCGAGGTTCTGCATCTATAACCCTGTTCCAGTTTGGAATAAAGGCTGTTTCGAATGGATTTTCCAGAAGTTCCTGCCCGGCACGGATAATACTCTGGACAAAACTCTCTGCAGCCATGGCTTCTTCATGCCGATCGTACTCTAATCCATTCAGCGAAGCATCCATGGCGTAACGCCCGATGAAATCTCTGGCCGTGCGCGAATAGGTAGATTTCAAGGTGATAAAAAATTCATTTGTAAAAACAATACCCTGTGCGGCCAGCGTTCTGAAAAGAGATTTCGAGATATCGGTAGCCATTTTAAGTAAACCAGTATTCAAATCATCATATACCATATTTTGGTGTTTATGCTCATAAACTTTTGCAATATCTACCTGGGCAATTCGATGGATAACCGTATTACGATGAACTTCAGACAGAACACCCATCTCCATGCCCCAATCGGATGGAATACGAATCCGTTGAGCAAGATCAATACTTAAAGCGAATTCACCAGCCAGAATGTAACGAAAACTATCTAAATATTCCAGAAAATCGTTCTGCCCAAGCATTTTACGCAAGGCTCGAATGAGCGGAATGACAAAAAGACGCGTTACCCGGCCATGTAATTTATTGGAAACTCTTGAATAAAATCCTTTACAAAATTCGAAGGGGTGGGTGGGGTGCATCATGGGATAAACCAACCTGGCCAGCAATTCTCGGTTGTAATTCACAATGTCACAGTCATGCAAGGCAATAACATTCGATGCCCCTCTTGCCAGAATGTAGCCGAAAGCCATCCAGGACTGACTACCCTTTCCCTGCTCACCAATTTCAATGCCAATGTTACTTAAATGATCATATAATTTTTTCATACGAGGTCCGTCGTTCCAGATGATTCTCCAGCGTTGTGGTAATGTAGAAAAAAATTCCTTGGCATATTTAAATTGCTTCTCGTTCATATGATTCATGGTGATAACAATTTCGTTGACATAATGCACATCTTTAAATTGAGGAACAATTTTGGGCAGCGCCGGACCCTCTAATTCCGAGTAAAGCGAAGGCAGAATCAGGGCTAACCGTCGTTTGCGCGCATTTCCCACTAATTCTTCTTCAATTTCCTCTAAAGACCGATCTGTTAACCGATGCAAGGTAACAATCTGACCATTTTGAAAAAAATCAGACATTGTTTTCTCCATTAAATTAATTTATTGCAATTAGTGGTTTTATATAAAATTTAAAATCGAATTTGTATATTGGCAAACAATTTCACGAATGGACAAAGTTCCATTAAGCAAAAAATTAGCCAATTAAAAAATTAAAAGATTTACAAGTCATTGCGATTAAAGAATAATTACAATTCCAATTTAGATGCCGCGATTTCGTCCAGGAACCATTCGAGCATTCCATCGATGGGCTTAACCTGGGATGCAGGATAGCGGTCTGATCCTGATTCATTTTTCAGGATCGCCCGGA
Source organism: uncultured Calditrichaceae bacterium (assembly GCA_964387645.1). Taxonomy (GTDB): domain Bacteria; phylum Calditrichota; class Calditrichia; order RBG-13-44-9; family RBG-13-44-9; genus CAYLYM01. Next base: position 6,340 of record CAYLYM010000037.1, read on the forward strand.
CGATGGCAGTTTTACTCTCACCAGTCACCAAAAACGAAATTCTCCTGGCATGGTTGATAACTGGCAGTGTCAGCGAAACTCTTTTTTGTCCTGTTTCAGGATGCGTAGTTACCACGCAGATGCTATTTTGTTCTTCTAATTCAGGCGTTTTCGGAAAAAGAGAAGCGGTATGTCCATCTGTACCCAATCCCAACAATATCCAATCAAATACCGGCCAATTATCTTCTCCTAACAGAACATGACCGCAAATTTCCTCCGCGTATCGATTGGTCTCAAGAATTGGATCATTCTCTCCTTTAATCCGGTGAATGTTTTTATCAGGAATAGAAATGTGGCTCAATAAACTTTTATATGTCATGCCATAATTACTTTGCGGATCATCGGGATGAACACATCTTTCATCTCCCCAGAAAAAATGAACATGGTTCCAGTTGATTCTATTTCCATAAGCGGGTTGTGCCAGACTCTCGAATAATATTCTTGGTGTATTCCCCCCAGAAAGCGCGACATTTAAATTTTCCCCCTCTTTTACAAAATTTTGAACTGTTTGAGCAAAATTATCAGCGACTGACTTTGCCAATTCCTTTGCTGTTTTAAATCTATAAATTTTTACTTTCATAAATGATCGTACCTTTTCTTAAAATTTTAGAGCTTACAATAAACGCCATTGTTAGCCAGATTTTTGCAGGGATAACGCCAATCTTCTTCAGGATCATCAAATAAATTACTGGCTTCTTTGGGTCCCCATGTACCTGCAGGATAACCATAAATAGGTATGGTTGGATCAGACTTCCAGGCCTCCAGGATGGGATTGACAAACTGCCAACAGGCATCTACTGCATCTGCCCTTGCGTAAAGCGTGGCATCGCCCAACATGCAATCTAACAATAGTCTTTCATAAGCATCGGGTAAATAAACTTCTGCCAGATCTGAATAATGGAAGTCCATATCCACTGTTTTTATTTCGAATCCAGCCCCGGGCATCTTCATACCAAACTTTAACAAAACACCCTCGTCCGGCTGAATACGAATAACTAATTTATTATCTTCGTCATATCCTGTGTACTGGTGGGTAAAGAGCCGGTGTGGAGTCTTTTTAAAATGGATGACCACTTCTGTCACCCGGGTCGGAAGCCGTTTGCCAGTACGGATATAAAAGGGTACCCCGTCCCATCGCCAGTTATCGATAAAAAATTTTATTGCGACATAAGTTTCCGTACGGGAATCTTGAGCTACCCCTGGTTCTTCCCGATAACCTGGTACCTTTTTGCCATGGATAGTGGATGCCGTATATTGCCCACGGATGACTCTTTCTCTCACCTGTTCCGGTGGGATTGGACAAAGAGATTGAAAAACTTTCACTGTTTCATTCCGTACTGCATCGGCATTAAACACAGGCGGTGGTTCCATGGCAATAAGTCCCACAACTTGCAGCAGATGATTTTGAACCATATCACGCAGCGCTCCGGAATGATCATAATACCCACCGCGTCCTTCAACACCAATATGCTCGGCTGCAGTCACTTCCACATGATGAATGTAATTTCTATTCCACAGTGGCTCGAAAATACCATTGGCAAACCGAAAAGCCAAAACATTTTGAACTGTCTCTTTACCTAAATAATGATCAATACGATAGATTTGATTTTCATTAAATACCTTTTGTAAATTAGTATTCAGAAATCTGGCCGAGTTTAAGTCATATCCGAAAGGTTTTTCCACAATTATTCGCTTCCACCCTTCTCCATCTCCCTGTTTGTTCAATCCCTGAACTCCCAAACTTTCCGCCACAGTTTCGTATAAACCGGGTGGTGTGGCTAAATAATAAATGTAATTACCACCAATTCCCAGTTCTTTATCAATTGCATTAAGGCGGTCTTTTAAATTCTTATAATCTTCAAGTTTTTTTGTGTCAATTGTTTGATAGTATAAATTCTCGGTAAATTTATTTAAAAGTCCTGATTCGACAGGTTTTCTTTCGCAAAATGTCTTTATATTTGTTAATATGTGATCTCGAAAGGCTACATCGGAAAAAACCGTACGTCCTACTCCCAGAATAGCAAACTTTTCCGGCAATAAGTCTTGCCGATACAAATCAAATAAAGCAGGAATGAGTTTTCGCCTGGTTAAATCACCCGATGCACCAAAAATAACCAGTATACAATTCACAGGCTTTTGCATATCGTTTGCTTTATCTTCCTTTTTATGTCGACTAATTTTATACATGAGATAAAGATCTAAACCTATTTTTATTTAACAAATTTTAATTTTTTTATTTCAAATCAATTAACTTCGGGACATCTTATGATTACAACTCATTTAAAACTTTCTTTCAATTAAATTTTCTACTGTTTTTAATAAATTTTCTGGCTCATTCACTATAAGCTCCTCAGGGAGTAAATGGCTTTCCTGAACTCTGTCTCGCGTAAAAATATTGGTCACCGCGATACATCGCATACCAGCATTTAAAGCGGCTTTGATACCAGCAGGCGAATCCTCAATAACCAGACAATTTTCCGGGTGTACATGTAGTTTACCGGAAACTAATAAATAGATTTCCGGATGAGGTTTGGCATTCCTTACATCATCTCGAGTGGCAACAAAAACGAATTTTTCTTGCAAATTCAGTATTTGTAAAACGCGCTGTGCCTCCGAGCAAGGGGACATGGTTGCCAGGCCGGTTAGAAAACCATTTTCGCTGGCCCATTGGAGTAATCTGGTATTATGCGGGCATTGATGTTTTTTTAACATTTCAGTTTCTTTAAGTATCTGATCATAATATTTCATCCGAATTTGCACAAAAGCCTGCCACGCTGTGGGCACTCCAAATTGTTCTTTTCTGGCCGCTGCGGTTTCTTCCAACTGAAAACGTGCCATGAGCTTTAAGGCCACCTCACGTCGGGATAAGCCTGCCACATCTTTAAAAGCCTCCAGTACATCTGCTTCAGTCAAATGTTCCGGGCGTAATTCCATTGCCGCTTTAGCGTATGAAAGTGCCTTTAATCTTTCGGTCTGGACCAGAGTGCCATCAAGGTCAAAAATTATCGCCTGAATCAATCCAGGGCCTCCATCAATTTCTGCAAGCCGTTTGAGATTTCATCTAATTGAATTCGCAATACCTTTCTTCCAGCATCAAGAAGCGCCAGCCGATCTCCTAAACTTTGTGCATTAATCAAAACACCAAAAGTAATAGAAGATTTCTCGCTGCCTGGTTCATCAGGAATTGGAACATCCTTCTTTGGTTCTCCAACAATTTGAATGAACAATCCCTTTCCACCGTCTCCCTTATGTAATTGTCCGGTGGAATGTAAAAAGCGCGGACCATAACCCAATGTCGTTGCGAAACCTGTTTTTTCACCCAACTTTTGACGGAATTTCTGAAGCACAGCAGTAATTTCTTCCCGCGGAGATAAATAAGCATGAATGGCGATGTAACTTCTATTTTTTCCGTTCTCATTACCTTGATCTGCCTGTGAGAGAAACTGTTTAAAAGCATCTCTGATATTACTTACAACTCCATCAAAAAATACCTTTATGCCAGATTCTTCCACAGCTGGTTGGAGTTTGGGGAGCTGTCCTTTTTCCTGGTATGTTGCCACAGCTTGCCTGGCTGCTATCTTGGCTAACTCGACATTGGGCTGATCGAAAGGATTAATACCTAACTGCCATCCTGCAACAGCAGTGGCAAATTCCCAACGGAAAAATTCTCTACCAAGATTATAAATGTCGGAAATTTCAATTTCGGCCAATGGATACCCGAATTGTTTAAGAAGCTCTATCTTCTCATCATAGGATACATCTCCTGCTGTTTTCAAATAAAGAAAGAAACGATCTTTCCCATATTGATCGATGGAAGATATCATTTCTCCATCCACTGGAAGTATTCCTTTCCCCTCTTTACCAGTGCTTTCAGCAATAAGTTGTTCTACCCAAGCTACGAAATGAGCGATTGAAGATGAAGATAGGAAAGTTAATTTATCCTTCCCTAACAGCGCCATTTGCCCCAATGCCACACCCAGCCATGCAGCTGTATTTTCAGAATTACCTTTTCGACATTCTTCGGCCATGGCAGACGCCCGTTGCAGCAACCAGTTCAAATCCACGCCGAGCAAAGCGGCTGGTACCAACCCGAATAAAGTTAACGCAGAAAACCTTCCTCCCACGTTCGGGTCATTTAAAAAGATCCTACGGAAATTTAATCGTTTTGCCAAGGCCTCCAGTCCACTACCCGGATCCGTAATGGCAATAAAATGCGACCCAACCCTATCGACTCCGACTGAGTTTAAAACTTGATTGTAAAAATATTTGGCGAAGGAAAGTGTCTCAATAGTACCACCCGATTTGGTGGAAACGATATATAATGTTTTTGATGGATCAAGTTTTTCTGAACAAGCTAATACAGCTTCTGGATCGGTGCTATCTAAAACTGAAAGATCCAGATAACCAGGTTGAACACCAAAAACTTTACGAAAAACCTCTGGCGCGAGGCTGGAACCACCCATTCCTAAAAGTAGCGCGTGCGAAAAACCTTCTTCCCGAATTTTATTAACAAAAGTGGTAATTTCTGGAACCACATTCTGCATGCTCTGTGGACTTTCCAGCCACCCCAGTCGATTTGCAATCTCATCAGGCTGCGGTTTCCATACTGTATAGTCTGCTTGCCAGATACGTTCAATAATTTTTTGTTCAAGAAGTTTAGTAAAAGCTCTATCAACTTCCGCTTTATATTGACCCAGATTCAATTCGAACCTACTTTTTTTATCGAACAGTTTGCTTTTTTCTTTGATACTGTTCATTAACGAATCAAAGGATCGAGCAAAAGCCTCTACACCATCTTCCTGTAATTTTTTAGTCACATCATTGTAATCGATCCCTAAATCAACCAATTGAGCCAGATATTTTCGAGCTTCCTCCACCCCCCTGGTCAGGGTAACCGATACTTTGGCCAGCTTTTTAATATTTTCATAGGTAGTTGGAGGAACTGTGTTAATCGTATCCGGACCAATCAATTCCTCCACATAGAGTAAAACCGGATAATTGGGATTTTTAGTGCTAGTGCTGGCCCATAGAACACGTTGAGTTTTAGCTCCTTTGGCTTCCAAGGCCTTCCAGCGATCGCTACTGAAAATTTTCTGATATTCCGCATAGGCCACTTTTGCATTGGCAACAGCAATTTTGCCCTGCAATTTTTTGTTACCAATAGCCTCCAATTTTTTGTCAAAATAAGTATCAACACGGCTGACAAAAAATGAAGCAACAGAAGTAATTTTATCTATTGGTTGCCCCCCGGGAATAGTAGGCCCATTCTTGGATAATTTCTCCAATCCTTTAATGAAAGCTTCGACTACTTTTTTATAATTCTCCAGACTGAAAATCAGCGTCACATTTACATTCACACCAGAGCCGAGAAGATCAGTAATTGCAGGCAATCCCTGCTCTGTGGCTGGAACTTTGATCAAGACATTCGGGCGGTTAAGAGTGCTAAAGAGCCGTTTAGCCTCCGCACAAGTGCCTTCAATATCATAAGCCAATTTGGGATTGACTTCCAAACTCACAAAACCATCGCGTCCATCTGTGGCATCATAAACTGGCATTAACATATCGGCTGCCATGGCAATATCGTCCAACGCCAATTTCTCGTAAATTTCTTGAATGCTTTTACCCTGTTTCACCAACTCGGCAATATCTGCATCATAATCCGAACTGTTCGAGATTGCTTTATCAAATATAGTCGGGTTGGAGGTCATGCCCTTTAATCCTTCATCAATCAGCTTTTGAAGTTCCCCGGAAGTGATCAACGACCTCTGAATGTAATCATACCAAATGGATTGTCCTAATTTGGCAATTTCATGAATCTTTGTCATCGTAATTCTCCTGATTCAGTTTTGATTATATTTGATGCTCAAGCAACTTAAATGATACTTCAACAATAACCAAAATTTATTTCGGTAAAGTTCCGCGCTACAGGTAGAACAATGATAAGAATGTTTTTTTTCAATTGAACTAATATATTTTACCAATATTGGATATCCAAATCTAAGATGCCCTAAACTTAACTAATTTCCCAATCAAATTCCCTCAAATTGAAGACTTATATTTTAATTAAATTTGAAAATCTATTTTCAGGCTTTGACAAAATTTTATAAAAAAGGGCTCAAATCTAATATTTTTGAGCCCTTCTCATTTGAAGACTAACTCACCGAAATTGACATATACTATGCGAATTAAACGTAATATACCAGTGCAGCTCCAATGATTCCAGCATCATTGGCCATTCGAGCAGGAACCAATTTAGCCTGGACATGCAGGTATGGGAAAAATTTTTCTGGATTCTGGCTTACTCCTCCACCGATGATAATCAAATCAGGCGTAAATAAGATTTCAATCCTTTTTAAAAATTTGTTAACCCGGGCACCCCATTCTTTCCAGCTTAAATTTTCTTTCTCTCGGATTACAGTAGCTGCCCAGTGTTCAGCATCCTTTCCATCCATTTCCATATGTCCAAATTCCGTATTTGGCACAAGTTGGCCATTTACAAATAACGCACTCCCGATCCCCGTGCCAAGGGTAAAAAGCATTACCACGCCTCCGTTGGGCCGATTATATTCTTTCCCGGCACCAAATTTCATTTCAGCTAAAGCTGCGGCATCAGCATCATTCAAAACGACGGCCTCTAACGACCACCTCTTCTTAAATTCTTCTTCCAGATTGATTCCCACCCATTCGTCATCCAAATTTGCAGCAGTCAATATGGTTCCATTCTTAATAACCCCGGGAAAACCACAGCCAACCGGACCGGTCCAATGGAATTTTTTCAAAATATCTTCAATCTGTCGGAGCATCAGCTCTGGATTTGCAGGATGGGGTGTAGGTACTCGAATTGGTTCTGCCAGTATTTTCCCATCCGTAACATCTACTGGCGCAGCCTTAATTCCGGTGCCTCCAATGTCAATTCCTAAAACCTCCCTTACTTTGGATGTTTTCATTTGGTCAGACATAAATCTCTCCACAATTATAGTCCACTTGAGAAGAATACTAAAGATAATGTCCTGTTTATCTTTTCAACAGCCTAAATTAAAAATTTTTAATCAAAGATTTTTCGCCTCTTCCTGCCAGCCGAGATCGCCTGGAATGATATGAATCTGTAATTTCGACCGGAATGAGTATTACTAAGGCGGAACGGATGGGGTGGAGAAATCTCATCAACATCAGTTACAGAAGAGATTTCCTGACCACACCTCGTAATGACCAACATTCTATCAGTTTATTCTATTGGTATGATAATCTTTACCGGATAAAATGGTTTAAATACAATGATGAATTGCAGAGAAGCTACGGTTACGATACCAATGGGAATATCGATATGCTGAGTAGAAAAGTGATAAGCTATACCGACGGCAACAACCAGTTGACCAATGTCAGTTTAACCAGATAGAACGGGTGAGGTAGATTGATTCGGATGTTTTTGAGGTTTGATATATTCAATAAAATGAATGGATATAGCAATTATACTTATTAGCATGATGTTGAGAATAATCGGGTAAAAAAAGTGGAAAACGGTGAGACTACCTATTATATTAGATTATATATTAAAATTTTAATGGGAGGGATGTAAAAAGAAGGTAGTTGATCCATCAAGTCAGAATATGTGAGAAATGGTGGGATAGATAAAGGTGGTTGAGTGAGACAATTATTTAAATTAAAAGATCGTTCCATTTAGCACAGGCTGTTGCAGAATAATGGTAAAGTTGCCCAATACTATTATTCACTTATTCTTTCAGCGTGAATCTATAAGTTGATGGTAGAAAATAGATGTGGCAGACAGGTATCCTGAATTTGTGGGGAGATTGCAGCAGGCTTACGAAACCTGGTGGGAATACGTCTCGCAAAAGTTCGATGCGTATTGTGAGACCATCCTTGGTGGCGAAGAGAATCCAGTGCACTTAACCTGTCATGATTGGCATAAGGTTGAAATTGCCATGAAAAATCAATTGCAATCGAGTAAAACTGGAGTAAATTCTTCATGGGATCAAACTAACATCCGACAGGGAATGCTAGCCAATTGTTTTTGGGCCATTGAAGTGGTTCGTACAGGCCTTTATGAATTTTTGCTATGGCGATGGCCTGAAAAGGTTGACCGGCTAATTTATGCCGATTTACCGAAAAAACCTCTTGTCCCCAGCGGAGAAAGCCTACCGAAAGGCGGGTCGGTGAAACCTGTCAAGGTTAAACTGGAAGTGGCTGATGTGGAATTGTTTAAAGCAGTTGAACCGGCTGATAAAGAAGTTCCCTTCCGGTCAAAATTAAAATCCGGAAAAACACATTTGACAACCATGTTTATCTTACCTGATGGAACAACCTTCAGCGCATATAATGTTTATGCTAAACGAGTCGAAGAGTGACTTCTAAGAATCATCATTTTTGAATTAATAAAAGGGGTTCAGCAATAGCTAATGATTTTTTATTAGATCAATTTTTTATATAGTGCCGGTTATAAAAGAAGAATCGATTGGTACTGCGTTCAAATGATTTGAATTTACGATCGACAAAGCGACCATCATCGCCAGCATTTCAAGATCGATGTTTTTAAGAGAGCAGAACAAGTTTTATAACTTATTTACCAATTTTGAGCGTATTTTTAATAAAGAACTATTTACTGAGGGGATCAGCCATGAGGGATAAATATTCTTCTCGATTGTCAGTGTTTTTTAGAACATCCATTTTCTTTTTCCTTTTTTATCTGCTTTTATTTCAAAATGGGTTGGCCAATTCTCCGAAAGGGTTGCTTGGTGACGCTTTTTCGCAGGAAGAATTGAAAAAGATTTTACTTTCGCGTGACAAGTGGCATCCGTTCCCTACAGTGCAGGATAGAGAGGCATGGGAGGAATTACCTCAGGAGGTCAGGGAATATTTGATCAAAGAGGGAGAGGCAGGTTTGAGTTATCGATGGCCGGCACTGCCCGCAACGCTCTTTCTAGATTTTGTCCGCACCGGGAATCGTAGTCGATATCAAAAAGCCAGTTTTGACCGGAGAGAAATGTTAGCCGACCTGGTGATGGCCGAATGTGTTGAAGGGAAAGGACGTTTTCTGGACGACATCGTTAATGGTATCTGGGCCATTTGTGAAGAGTCCTATTGGGGTGTTCCAGCTCACCTATCCATGCAAAAGGCGGGACATGGTTTGCCCGATGTTTCTGAACCAACTGTGGATTTATTTGCCGCTGAAACGGCTGCTCTTCTTTCCTGGACATACTACCTTCTGGGAGATCGATTGGATTCGGTTTCGCCTCTTGTTCGACCTCGCATCGAGTTAGAATTAGATAGGCGGATCTTAACTCCCTGTTTGGAAAGAAATGATTTCTGGTGGATGGGATTCGGAGAAAGACGAGTGAACAACTGGAATCCCTGGTGTAATTCTAACTGGCTTACGACTGTTTTGTTGACAGAAAAAAATAAAGAGCGACGGGTGGCGGCTGTCTATAAAATTATGCGCAGTCTGGATAATTTTATTAAAATTTACCCGGAAGATGGCGGTTGTGATGAAGGACCAGGCTACTGGGGTCGGGCTGGGGCTTCACTTTTCGACTGTCTGGAATTATTGCATAGTGCCACGGCTGGCAAGATAAATGTTTATAACCAGCCGCTGATTAAAGAGATTGCTCGCTACATCTACCGGGTGCATATCCACGATCGCTATTTTATAAACTTTGCAGACGCCTCTGCAATTGTCAATGTACCAGCAGACCTGATTTACCGTTTTGGCAAGAAAATTGATGATAAAAAGATGATGGCATTTGGCGCCTACACAATGAAAATACGTTCAGAATATTCTTTTAATGACCAGAGCCTCGGCCGTCGTTTACCGGCCATTTTTAATTATTCGGAACTTATGAGTGCTAAAGCTGCAGCGCCTTATTTAAGAGATGTATGGTTGAAAGACATCCAAGTATTTGCCGCTCGTTCAAAAGCGGGAACACCCGAAGGATTGTATGTCGCTGCCAAGGGTGGTCATAATAACGAAAGTCACAACCATAACGATGTGGGTAATTTTATTATTTATTTAGACGGCCAACCCATGATCATTGACGTGGGTGTGGAAACCTACACAAAAAAAACCTTCAGTTCCAGGCGGTACGAAATCTGGACCATGCAGTCGGCATATCATAATTTACCGACTATCGGAGGAATAATGCAGGCGCCCGGTAGGCAGTATACCGCCAGAAATGTGTCTGCAAAAATTGAAGATAGTTTTGCTGAATTGACACTGGACATTGCCGATGCTTATCCTGAAGAAGCTGGCGTAACTTCCTGGAAGCGGAGTATACGGCTAAATCGGGGCAAAGATATCCTGGTTAATGAAAATTACCAGCTAAAGAAGAAAGTAAAAGATATTACTCTCACGTTGATGACTCCCTGTGAAGTCAAAAAGGTTGGTGAAGATCAGATTTTACTTACTAATCCAGATGCGAGGAAACAACTGTTAATAAATCATCCAAAACGTTTAATAGTTAAAATAGAAGAGATAGATATCACTGATCATCGCTTACACTCTGTTTGGGGAGATAAACTTAGGAGGATCTTGTTAATAGCGCAGAATCCGGAGAAAAAAGATACCTGGAAATTGCGTTTCAGTCAGAAATAATTGTTTGATTAATCTATGTGTCCAATTGAGTATTGTCAAAAATGAGATTGAGTAATGAATAAAGGACTTAAAATTGATTGTTTCCCATTTCAAAAAATGGTCAGCCTTCAACTGGGCTCAGGCTGACCATTATAATATCATTTTAAGAAAGTTGTACTGAACCTATCGAAATATATCACTTATAAAATAAATAGTATACATCATATTAAGGAATTAAAATACTTTTATTTTTATAAACAGACACCTCTTAATTAGTCCTTTCTTCTTCACCTGATTTTTCCTTTACCGGCAACGCACTATATTCGGTTTTAAGTTTTGCAGATTGTGCTTCAAAGTCTTCTATTTTCTGTTTAAAATTCTCGAAATCCTTTTTAAAAGCATAACTATCGGTCGTAGCCAGGCTGGGATTTTCACCATAATCCCGGATCATGGAATTGATTTCCATCTCGATATTTTCGTGAAGAATCAACATTCGGGTTTTCAGATCGGCAATCTTATCGGTGGATTTGTCCAGCACCGATCGCACGCCGAATAAAGCCGTTATGGTGGATCCGATCGGGATAGCAGCTTTCTGAAAACTTTCGGAAACCAGATTAGAACTGGCCAATCCAGTAAATGCTCCCACTACGATAGTAGATATATCGAAAATGGTATTCCAATATTTTCTTTTTTCGTAAGTGAATTGTAGGTTGTCCTGCATTATCCCAACCTGGCGGCTCAATTCTCGAGCAGATTTAAGCGATTTTGAGTAGGATTTCAGGATTTCTCTTGGATCATCCCTGTCCCATACCGTGATACTGGCCGTTTTTATATCTTCAGCCTTTCCATCAGACACCCTGAATTTAACCTGCACCTTACGATTTTTACTGCCATTCACAAATGTAAATGGTGGCGTCCATTTAAAAATCCGGTTTTGTGAATCAAATTCATAATCCTCAATATCAGACTGCACCACATCCACTGAGAGGTTTTCATCGCCGTTTTTATCATGAACCACCAAACGAATAACTACCTCCTCGTTTTCGCGAACATTTCTTTCTCGAATATCTTCCATCACCGGTGGGTAATTTTTTGGATCGACTTTTACACGAATGGTATCGTACACCGTGTGCTGGTTGTCCTGAGCGGAAAAAATAATAGTGTAATCGGTTTTTTTATTGGCATATTCGTAAGTGGGTTTCCATTGAAATTTTCCGGTTTCCGGATCAAAATAAAAGTCATTCAGCTTGATGTCGGACTTAAAAACTTTGTAGGTCAGATGATCGCCGTCCTCGTCAGTAGCGTGGATGGAAAAGCTTAAAATTTCTCCTTCGTCAATGTAGTATTCCTTGGTTTTTGTTCGAAAAACAGGGGGATGGGAGATATCCCGTACCAGCACATGGAGAGTTTTTTCCGCTCTTAATCCAGCATTATCTTCGGCATAAAAAGTGATGTTATAGGATTTTTTCTTGGCATCCCGGTCGGTCGGTGTCCATAGAAAAGTTGCCACTCTGTCGTTTACTTCAAATCTTGCACTATTTATTTTCTTTTCAAAATCATTGTCCACATAATAATCCAGTTTCAGTTCATCGGTTTCATTTCTGTCGCTGGCTTCAATAACAAGAGCTAAATCTTCTAATTCATTCAAAACCAGAAACCCGGCGGGAAGCGGCCGGTTGGATTTGATTTCAAGATTGGGTGGGTATTGGATGGCTTTTACGGTAATGATTGCTGGTTGGTGCACCTGCTGATGTGTCACTGTATCGGTGGCGGTGAAAATAATGGGATGGTTACCGATATCCTTTTCCGTAGGCGTCCAGCGAAACTCTCCTTTCTCCTGATCGATCTCTCCTCCTAAAGACCATGTGAAGCTGTAAACAAGTCCTGTTCCTTTACGATTATAACCAGATAGCTTCACTACTAATTCCTCCCCAGGATAAACAGATTGTTCTGGAATGGGAAGTAAAACAGGTTTATATTCTGCCAGTTCAATGTTCTGAAGCTGCTGTGTGGTTTGGGCAAATAAAGAAAGCCGGAGGATTAAAACGCAGATAATTATCTGAAATCTGCACATAATTTTTCCATCTTTTTTTTAATAATTAATTTAAATTTAATATGAAACAAGTTAAAAATTAACATCCAAGAATATTTTTGGTTTTCTCAGAATGTTGTAATCCATTGAAATAAAAATATTGTGTTTTTATTACGTGGAATATGAAAGTACTTAAAAGAGATTTTTTCGAAAGAGATGCGGTTGTTGTTGCCAGAGAAATTATTGGCAAGAAACTGGTTAGAGATTTAGATGGAGAAATTTTAAGCGGTATGATCATAGAGGCGGAAGCCTATCGGGGATTGGAGGACAGTGCCAGCCATGCTTTCCAGGGAAAGACACCACGTAATTCCATTATGTTTGGACCCGCAGGCGTAGCTTATGTTTATTTTATTTATGGTATGTATTACCTGTTAAATATTGTTACCGAAGAAGAAGGCATTCCATCGGCGGTATTGATCCGGGCTATTCTTCCGCTGGAAGGTTTGCCTAAGATGGAAGAATTAAGAAACCAAAGAGGTAAAAATTTGACTAATGGTCCAGGAAAACTCTGTCAAGCATTGTCGATTGATAAAAGATTGAATGGCTGGGATATGACCAGGGGTGAAAAACTGTGGGTTGAAGAATATAAAAACATTCCTGCATCTCAAATATCCAGTGGTCCCAGAGTAGGTATTGACTATGCGAATAAAAGAGACCGTGAAGCTCCATGGCGTTTTATTTTAAAAGTTGAATAATTGTTTCTTTTTCAGCAGTGTTTAGGGTTTGTCTGAATAGCAGCGAGTTAGCTTCTTTTGTTTACATCAACCATCATCAATTATGGTCAATATGGTAGAATCTACTACTTTGATATTTTAACAGTTTTGTATATACTATATACAACTTAAAAGAATTGCATATAAGGAGGATGTTTTACAATGAAAGAAAAAACTTTTACCAGACGCCAGTTTTTAAAAATTTCAGGAATAAGTTTTGTATTCTTTTCATTCTCGAATTTATTTTCTTTAAGTAAGTCCCCTCTATCAAATCGACGACCTAATTTCATCATTATTATGGCAGATGATCTGGGATATGGAGATCTGGGGTGTTATGGTAATCAATGGATTTCCACCCCTAATCTTGACAAGATGGCGGAACAAGGAATGAAATTTACCGATTATCATTCCAACGGAGCTGTTTGTACTCCCACGCGGGCAGCGTTGCTGACGGGACGTTACCAACAGCGATGTGGATTAGAAGGAGTGATTTATGCTAAAGGAGAAACCCGCCAATGCGGTATGCCGTTAGAAGAAATTACCTTTGCTGAGGTTTTAAAATCAGCCGGTTACCATACCGGTATCTTTGGTAAATGGCATTTAGGTTATCAAGTTAAATACAATCCTCTGGAACAGGGTTTTGAAGAATTTCGTGGGTATGTCAGTGGTAATGTGGATTATCATTCTCATGTCGATGGGGCAGGTTACCGCGATTGGTGGCACAATCGAGAACAGGTTGTTGAAGAAGGTTATACTACCGATTTGATTACACAACATGCTGTTGAGTTTATCAAAAAGCATCAGGATGAACCATTTTGCCTTTATGTTGCCCATGAGGCGCCTCATTTTCCCTTCCAGGGAAGACATGATCCCCCGGATCGTTTACCTGGAGGCAAATTTCCTGCCCATGGCAGTAGAAAAGATTCAAAGAATGCCTACAAAGAAATGATAATGGCTCTGGATGAGAGTGTTGGCCAGGTGATTTCCATAGTTAAAGAATTGGGGATAGAAAAAGATACTTTTATCTTCTTCTGTTCTGATAATGGTGCCATCTTGAAGGTGGGATCGAATGGCAATCTCCGGGGTGCGAAAGGTTCTTTGTGGGAAGGTGGGCATCGCGTGCCAGCGATTGCTTATTGGCCTGGGAAGATAAAATCAGGATCGGTGTGTGAGGAAACAGTACTTTCTATGGATTTGTTTCCAACAATGGTTTCTATTGCAGGAATAAAGCCACCGTCAAATTTGAAATTTGATGGAGTAGATATTTCTCCTCTACTTTTCAAGAATCAAAAATTGCCCGAAAGAACGCTTTTCTGGCGGTATAGAAAGCACAAGGTAGCCCGTCGTGGTCCGTGGAAACTTCTCATCGAAGATAGTAAAAAGTTTCTCTTCAATCTGGAAAAGGACATATCAGAAAAGGTCAATCTGGCCGATGAACATCCTGAAATCGTTGCCCAATTGGAAAAGCAGCTTTCTGAATGGGAAGTAGAAGTTTCAAAAGGAGTTAAATTTTTAACCCGATAATGCAGCTTCTATATAATATGGATATTGAAGCGAAGAAGGAGGAAATGTTTAAAACGATTATCTGAATTGCTAAAAAGAGGTCTGGTATGTTGAAAAAACAACGAATCAGCGATTCGTCCTTGACAGGAAAAACGCAAAAGTCCGTTGGAAAAAATCTCAAAACGTCCAAGATCAAGAGATTTCTCGCTATGCTCAGAATAGCATAAAAATGTCATTTAGATTGAAATATAGAAACCGTGGCGCAATTCGCTGAATCGTTTAAACACGGCCATTTTTCCTCGCCAGATGGTTCTCCAGAAGGTTGACCTGAATAAATTCTAAAAAAATCCACAGATTAGAGTGAATTGAATCGGATGAACATTTTCATGTTTACAATCTAAACCTGTGAAAATTAGAGAAACCAATGGACTTAGAACATTAACATCAATAGATAAATGGCTCACATGTTTTATAGAAAATATGAAACATTAATTTAAAGTTTTTTTGCCACTTCTTCCGCTACCTCCAGAGTGGTATTGTTTCCACCCATGTCGTAGGTTCTCACTTTTCCTTCCTTGATGACAGTGGCGATGGCATTTTCCAGCTGGTGGGCCATGTTGTTTTCTCCTAACCAATTTAACATCAATTTGGTGGTCAACAACATCGCCATTGGATTGACTTTGTATTGCCCTGCATATTTGGGCGCCGAACCGTGAGTCGGTTCAAATACCGCATAACTATCGCCGATGTTAGCGCTACTGGCAAATCCCAATCCACCGACTAGTTGCGCAGCAAGATCTGATAAGATATCTCCAAACATGTTTTCTGCTACCAGAATATCATAATCGAGCGGATTTTTAATCAGCCACATACACTGGGCGTCGATATTGGTCTCCCACAAGGGAATTTCGGGATAATCTCTGGCCACTTCACGGGCGGTTCGGATCATTAAACCGCCGGTTTCGCGAAGTACATTGGGCTTGTCTACCACTGTTACGGATTTTCGATTATATTTTTTAGCATATTCAAATGCCTGCCGTACAATGTTTTCACATTTTTGGCGGCTCATAATGCGAGTCGACATGGCCAGATTTTCCAGGCCATACTGGCGAAATTTGCCCATCTTGGGATGATTTCTATCCATCACGTCAAATACTTCTTCCGGGATGGGATAAAATTCCACACCTCCATACATACCCTCGGTATTCTCTCGGAAAATGACCAGATCGATCCCTTCTTTGTAATTTAGCGGATTCCCTTCGTAGGCCTTACAGGGCCGGAGGTTGGTGTGAAGGTTGAACTCCTGCCTTAACCGCACAATAGGGCTGAAATATTCATATCCTTTTCCCTGTAATTCAGGGTCTAATTCTTTAGCGGCTTCTTGTTTGGGTTTAGAAGTAATGGCCCCAAAGAGGGCGCAATTGGTGGTTTTCATCATTTCAATGGTTCGGTCAGGAAGCGGATTCCCTTCATGTTTCCAGAATTCCCAACCAATGTCACCATGTATGTATTCAGCATCTAATTTTAAAGCATCTAAAACGATTTTAGCTGCTTCCATGACATCGTTTCCAACGCCATCCCCTGGTAACCAGGCTATACGATATTTAGTCATTTTTTTCTCCTTAGTTCTTCTAAATAAAATAATATTAACTACCCTGGTGTATAATATACATTTACCCGGCTTTGCTTTCAACAGGATTTGAATATTCTGAGACGATTTATATCTTTGAACGATCTCATCGAACCTTAGTCGAAGAAGTATTCAGGACAAAAATTGTTCGATATTTTTAGACATTGAATGAAAATAACTTTTTTAATTTTTGTGTTACGCAAAAAATCATTCACTTTTGTTAAATAATTGGTTAATTGAAAAAATTTCTTGAATAATTTTTCAATTTGACATGGGAAGAAGAATCACTTATATTATTCTGCAAATTAGGAGATAAAAATGTTTTATTTGAACGGACACCATAAATGGCATCATTATCACCATCATTATAATAGTTGGTGGGGAACCGGTGCTGTGTGTCCGTAAAGTTACGAAAAAGTAATTTAGAAATACAACCCGGTTCCCGATGGAATCGGGTTTTTTGTTATCTATTTTTTAATAATAAAAGGAAGAGCATAAGATGTTAGCATTAGCCATTCAGAAATCCGGTCGATTAAGTGAGAAGACCAAACATTTGCTCAATGAGTCTGGTGTGTATTTTGAAAATGGATCACGGAATCCGCTCAAATCAAAGGCGGTGAATTTTCCTTTACAAATCCTTTATTTAAGAGATGACGATATCCCCGAATTCGTAGCAGATGGGATCGCGGATGCTGGTGTGGTGGGTGAGAATGTCTGTTTGGAAAAAGGGAAAAATGTGGAGGTTGTGGAAAAATTGGGATTTGCCAGGTGCCGTTTGTCTATCGCGGTACCTAAAAATATGTCCTATAATTCGGTGCAAGATCTCGCCGGGTTGCGCATTGCTACTTCATATCCACGGATTTTACAGAAGTTTCTGGATGAGAATAATGTTCGTGCTGAGATTCATGAAGTGAACGGGTCGGTTGAAATTGCTCCAGGAATTGGTTTTGCGGATGCGATCTTCGATATTGTGAGCACCGGAAGTACATTGATCAGTAATGGCCTCAAAGAAGTGGAGACGGTCATGCATTCCGAAGCTATACTCATTGCCCATCCATCTTTAACTGAAGAAAAACGCCAATACCTTGATCAGCTGGTTTTTCGGTTCAAAGCGGTGAATAAAGCGCGTAACTATAAATATATTTTACTGAACGCTCCAAATAATGCCATTGATAAAATTGCTCAAATATTGCCTGGCATGAAAAGTCCAACCGTGATGCCGCTGGCACTGGAAGGATGGTCATCAGTGCATTCGGTTGTTAAAGAGGACGATTTCTGGGAAGTTATCGAGAATTTACGTGAGGCCGGGGCTCAGGGCATTCTGGTTATTCCAATAGAAAAAATGATCGTTTAATTTTTGATATTTATTTACTTAATTAAGGATTGAATTATTTCATGTGAATTGAAGATAAATTCAATCTTCATGATAGTCAGCCTTCGGCCAGAGGCATCCCCAGAGGAGACTCTGCTAAGGTTGACAAATAAGATAAAAAAATTATGGTGAGTGGAGGTCGAACCTTGAGCTTTTTCAAAAAATTTTCTTAGATGGAACTTACTTCTTTAAGAATGGCTAAAGCGTCTAATTGATAAATTACAAGAAAAAATTGATTAAGGAATAAAATTAGATGGAAGTGATTCGCTATCCCCAAAAGAGAGTCTGGCCAAATATTCTACAACGACCTGTTTATGATTTTATTGAAATTGAAAAGAAAGTATTTCCTATCTTGGAAGAAGTACGCCAGGAAGGAGATGAAGCACTGAAACGATTTACGGAGCAGTTTGATGGCGTTGTACTGGCTTCGTTGTTGGTAACAAAGGAAGAGATGGAAGAGGCAGTGAAAAAAGTTGATCCAGAACTGAGATCAGCCATTGAATTGGCCAGTAAAAATATTGAGATTTTTCATCGATCCCAATTCGAAACGGTCAGAAAAACGGAAACCATGCCGGGAGTGGTATGTTGGCGGAAGAGCGTTCCCATCGAAAAAGTGGGTTTGTATATCCCGGGAGGAACGGCGCCACTATTTTCCACAATATTAATGTTAGCGGTACCTGCTCGAATTGCGGGATGTCAGGAGATTATCCTGTGTTCACCACCGGATAAACAAGGAAAGCTTCATCCTACTGTGCTTTTTACGTCCCATCTTCTTGGGATTGATCGTATTTTTAAAATCGGTGGCGCGCAGGCTATTGCAGCAATGGCCTATGGAACCGAATCTGTCCCCAGAGTTGATAAAA
The DNA here is from genome assembly GCA_964387645.1 of uncultured Calditrichaceae bacterium. GTDB lineage: Bacteria > Calditrichota > Calditrichia > RBG-13-44-9 > RBG-13-44-9 > CAYLYM01. The sequence continues at coordinate 25,134 of CAYLYM010000037.1, forward strand.
TTTTTGGACCGGGGAACCAGTATGTTACCGCTGCCAAACAATTGGTTAGCAAAGAAGGTGTGGCGATCGATTTGCCAGCAGGTCCTTCAGAAGTGGCTGTGGTGGCAGATGCGTCTGCTAACCCTTATTTTGTGGCAGCAGATTTATTATCCCAGGCTGAACATGGTGTGGATAGTCAGGTTATTCTGGTAACCGATTCAGTTGATTTAATCGAAAAGGTTCAGATAGCTGTGGAGCATCAACTATTCCGGTTACCGCGGAAAGAAATCGCTAAAACGGCGCTTCAATATAGTAAAATGATTCTGTTGTCCAATTTAGATGAAGCCATGGATCTCGTCAATGAATATGCACCGGAACACCTCATCTTATCAGTAAAAGAGCCGGATAAGCTGGCAGAGAAAGTATTTAATGCTGGTTCAGTCTTTCTGGGTCATTATACGCCGGAATCGGCTGGCGATTATGCTTCCGGGACAAACCACACATTACCGACAAACGGTTTTGCCCGGGCTTACAGCGGTGTTTCATTGGACAGTTTTGTCAAAAAAATTACTTTTCAGGAAATTAATCCGGATGGTCTCCGTCGGATTGGACCAGCGATCGAGAAAATGGCCCAAGCCGAGGGACTGGAAGGGCATCGGCAGGCGGTTCGGATTCGCTTAGATACAATGGAGGGCCGGATTAAATGACCGAACTTCAAAAACTGGTTAGACCCAATATTCTAAAGTTAAAACCATATTCTTCTGCACGGAATGAATACAGCGGTAGCGATGGAATTTTTTTGGATGCGAATGAAAACTCCATGGGATCTACTGTTAGTGAAAAACTTAACCGTTACCCCGATCCACTGCAACAAAAACTGAAAGGCAGAATAGCAGAAATTAAATCCGTTCGGCCTGAACAGATTTTTTTGGGTAACGGCAGTGATGAGGCGATTGATCTGCTCATCCGGGCATTCTGTGAGCCAGGACGGGAGGCCATCTTGATCATGCCACCTACTTATGGCATGTACGAAGTCTGTGCGGCAGTGAATAATGTACCTGTTCGTAAAGTATTGCTGCAACCCGATTTTCAAATTGATGTCGGTAAGGTTTTATCTACGGTTGATTCGAATCTTAAATTGATTTTTATTTGCTCTCCGAATAATCCGACGGGAAATGCTTTCCGGCCTGAGGCGATTGAGAGAATCTTAAAAAATTTTGGTGGCATCACGGTACTGGATGAGGCTTATGTGGATTTTGCACCTGACAAAAGCTGGCTGCCAAGATTAAATGATTGGTCTAACCTGGTCATTCTGCAAACGTTTTCCAAGGCCTGGGGATTGGCCAATGTTCGTTTAGGGATGGCTTTTGCCCAACCAGAGATTATTCAAATTTTAAATAAGATTAAATACCCTTACAATGTTAACGGCGTAACCCAAAAGATAGCTCTGGAGGCATTGGAGAATTTAGAACTTAAGGATCAGATGGTGGCAAAAATACTTGCCGAAAAAGATCGATTGGTGAACGAATTAGAACAGTTGTCCTGCGTCGAAAAAATTTATCCGTCTGATGCCAATTTTCTGCTGGTGAAGATGCACGATGCTTTGAAAATATTTTATTATCTCCTTGATCAAAAAATTATCGTACGCAACCGGTCAAATGTTCAACTATGTGAAAGCTGTTTACGAATAACAGTGGGTACGCCAGAAGAAAATGAACGGTTGTTGAAAGCGTTAAAAAGCTTGTAAAGAAGCTTTGGGATAGGCGTTTTGACTTAATTGTTTTTGAATAAAAATAAAATCATAGAAAAATATGAAAAAAGTTTTATTTATTGACCGTGATGGTACTGTAATCATCGAGCCGCCGGATGAGCAGGTTGATTCCCTGGAGAAATTGGAATTCTATCCTGGAGTAATTGTCAATCTACACCGTATTGTTACTGAGCTGGACTACGAATTGGTGATGGTTACCAATCAGGATGGGTTGGGGACGGAGTCTTTTCCGGAAGAAACCTTCTGGCCGGCGCATAATAAAATGTTAAAAACGCTGGAAGGCGAAGGCATTCGATTTTCCGAAATACTTATCGACCGGAGTTTTCCTCACGAAAATGCGCCCACTCGAAAACCCCGAACCGGGTTGTTAACCCATTATATGAATGGAGATTACGATCTGGCCAACTCCTATGTTATTGGCGATCGGGAAACTGATGTACAGTTGGCCAAAAACCTGGGTGCAAAAGCTATTCTCATTGGAAAGGAGCCGCATCCTGAAGCTATTCTGACCACCACAGATTGGTCTGAGATTTATCGTTTTCTGCGGTATCCTGACCGTATTGCTGAAGTAACCCGGAAAACCCTGGAAACCAATATCTATGTTCGATTAAATCTAGATGGTTCCGGTCAGGCTAATATTTCTACCGGTCTGGGTTTTTTCGACCACATGCTGGTTCAAATTGCCAAACATTCCGGCTGTGATTTAACCATTCATGCCGAAGGCGATATGCATGTAGATGAGCATCATACCATCGAAGATACTGCTCTGGCCCTGGGCGAAGCTCTCTTGAAAGCTTTAGGGGACAAACGCGGAATTGAGAGATACGGGTTTCTGTTACCGATGGACGATTCGCTGGCGCAGGTGGCCATTGATTTCTCCGGAAGAAGCTGGTTGGTTTGGGAGGCGGAATTTAAGCGGGAGAAGATTGGTGATGTTCCTACTGAAATGTTTTTCCACTTTTTTAAATCCTTCAGTGATGCCGCTAAATGTAACTTGAATATCAAAGCCGAAGGCGAAAATGAACACCATAAGATCGAAGCCATATTTAAAGCTCTGGCCCGCGCCATCAAAATGGCTGTTAAAAGAAGCGAGGATTCCATGCAAATCCCAAGCACAAAGGGAACGTTATGAATATTGCTATTGTGAAATATAATGCTGGTAACGTACATTCTGTACGTATGGCATTAATTCGATTGGGCATAGAACCGTTAGTTACCGATGTCCCGGAGCAGCTAAAAGCAGCGGATAAAGTGATTTTTCCGGGTGTTGGGGAAGCCAGCACCGCCATGGATTATTTAACAAGCAAAGGGTTGGATGTGATTCTCAAGGAATTGACCCAGCCCGTTCTGGGAATCTGTCTGGGCTTACAATTGATGTGTCGCCATTCGGAAGAAAACGATACGAAATGTCTGGGAATATTTGATGTAGAGGTAAAAAAATTTCCGCCCAGGGATAAAGTTCCTCACATGGGATGGAACAGCCTGGAAAATTTAAAAGGGCCATTATTTAAGGATGTTATTTCAGAAAGTTACGTATATTTTGTGCACAGTTACTACGCTGAGCTGAGCGATTATACCAGCGCCCAAACGGAATATATCCTGCCGTTCAGCGCTGCCTTAAATAAAGACAATTTCTTTGCCGTTCAATTTCATCCTGAAAAGAGCGGCAAAGTGGGTGAACAAATTTTAAAAAATTTCCTGGAGCTATGATTGCCATTATACCGGCTATTGACGTTATTGAAGGAAAATGTATTCGATTGACGCAGGGAAAATTTGAAACAAAGAAAGTGTACAATGAAAATCCTCTGGAAGTAGCTAAGCGATTTGAAGATGTTGGTTTACAGCGTTTACACCTGGTGGATCTGGATGGGGCCCGTGAGAAACAGATCATCAACTGGCGAGTGTTAGAAACCATTGCCAGCAGAACTACCTTAAAGATCGATTTTGGCGGTGGCATTCAGTCGGACGACGATTTGCGAATTGCCTTTGAATGTGGAGCTGCCCAGGTGAACCTGGGATCCATCGCTGTGAAAGATCAGGAAAAAGTGCTTGGGTGGCTAAAGGCCTGGGGTGATGAACGAATCATTTTAAGTGCTGATGTAAAAGAGAAAAAGATTGCCATACACGGCTGGCAGGATCAGACAGAAATCGATCTTTTCGATTTTGTCAAAGACTACCATGAAGCAGGAATGAAATATCTGGTTTGTACTGATATTTCCCGCGATGGTATGTTAGAGGGTCCGGCAATGGATCTGTATAAAGAATTAAAAGCATCCTTTCCGGAGATGTTTATCATCGCCAGTGGCGGAATTAGCCGGCTTTCTGAAATAGAAGAATTGGATTTAGCGGGAATTGATGGAGTGATCATTGGCAAAGCCATTTATGAGGGGAAAATTAAATTACAGGAGTTAAAGCCGTTCGTATGTTGACCAAGCGTATTGTACCCTGTCTGGATATTAAAGATGGGCAAACAGTGAAAGGAGTGAATTTTGTAAATATTCGCCATGCAGGCGATCCGGTAGAGTTGGGTAGTGCCTATGCCGAGCAGGGTGCAGATGAACTGGTTTTCCTGGATATCACCGCAACCATTGAAAGACGGGCTACTCTGGCAAAGTTGGTCAAACGTATTGCCCGCCACCTGAATATTCCTTTTACGGTAGGGGGTGGAATCACATCGGAATATGATGTTGGGGTATTGTTAGATGCCGGAGCGGATAAAATCAGCATTAATTCTGCAGCAGTAAAGAATCCAGCTCTCATCGAAAAATTGGCTAAAAATTTTGGAAGCCAGTGTGTAGTTTTAGCTATTGATACCAAGTTTGAAAATGATGAATGGATTGTTTACGTACATGGTGGACGTACACCTACCGAGCGCCGTACCATTGAATGGGCCAGAGAGGGTACCGAACGCGGTGCTGGGGAAATTCTTTTGACCTCCATGAACCACGATGGGACAAAGAATGGATATGCCATTGACATCACTCGAACACTTTCAGAAATGTTACCTATTCCCATCATTGCTTCGGGCGGAGCCGGGAAACCGGAACATTTTGTCGAAGTGTTCACCGAAGGCAAGGCAGATGCGGCTCTGGCTGCCAGTATTTTCCACTTTGGGGAAATTCGAATTCCAGAGTTGAAAAAATATTTGAAAGAAAAAAAAATACCGGTGAGGCTATGAAAATCAATTTCGAAAGAGGCGGCGGGTTAGTACCTGCCATAGTTCAAGATGCTAATACGGATAAGGTTTTAATGTTAGGTTACATGAACCGCGAGGCATTTGATCAGACAGTGAAGACAGGACGGGTCACATTCTTCAGCCGGAAACGGCAAAAGTTGTGGACTAAAGGCGAAACTTCGGGCAATTTTTTATATGTTGAGGCCATCAAAATTGACTGTGACCGCGATACTCTTTTGATTAAAGCCAATCCTACCGGTCCGGTATGCCATACTGGAAACGATACTTGCTTTGCAGAAACAAATCGCCCCAAAAATCAATTTATTTTTGATTTAGAAGAAATAATCCAGGACCGTAAAAAAAATCTTCCTTCTGGATCATATACCACTCGACTTTTTAAAAAAGGGCTTCGCAAAATTGCTCAGAAGGTGGGTGAGGAAGCCACTGAATTGATCATTGAAGCGATGGATGATAAAGATGATCTTTTTCTGGAAGAAGCCGCCGATTTGATGTATCATTATCTGGTGCTACTGGCTGCAAAAAACAAAAAGCTGATGGATGTCATTCGGGTTCTGGAAAAACGACACAAAAAATAAATTCTTTTTTCATCTTGGCTATAAAAAAGGTAGATTGCATACGAAGAGAAATTGAAATATTCACATTATTGAGAAGTCGGTGGGAATTTACTATTCGTGTAAGAATGCTCAGTTAGATGCAAAAATCATTTGACTATTTTCAAAATAAAATTAGAGGTCGTTATGGATG
>CAYLYM010000038.1:0-15153 GCA_964387645.1 uncultured Calditrichaceae bacterium
ACGATTAAATACACTATCCAAAAGAGACAATTGAGATTTTGCTTTCCCAATCATTTCTCTTCCCCTATCTTGTTCTTTTTTAACAAGATAAGTAATTTCCTGATATCATACAAGTTTTTGATTAAATCAAAGGTTTCATTTAGCAGGATTTAAAAAAGTTGACGGATCGGCGATTCGTCTTATCGCTTTTTAGACGGCTAACAATTTAAATTCAGAAAATGTACTTTCGCTTAACAGTGAATTCGCCATTCTCCAAAGCCAGACGAGGAAAATTCCTCCATCTTTGAATGCTTTTTTTAATACAGCGTATGATTCGTGGATCGGTAATATTACTATTTAGAATTTTAATACTGGAAGGAATAACATATCCAAACGGGTGAATAGTAAAACTTACCAACACATTCCCTGAAAAATTAGGATCATAACGTGAATACTTTTCAAAACAATATTGGATGTCATATTCGTTACTTTCCATGATGGCGAATGTTTCTTCTGGATCTCGATTTCCGTTATCCGAAGCAATGTGCGCAGGGGGTGGAACAGGAATGTTGATGGACTTATGAATTTGGTTTACAATTTTGTCATCTTCACGAAAAGTCAACTTCCTTTCCAGGCGATAAATATCTTCCAATGGACTAATCATACCGGGAACATCTCTTACAGCAGTAGTTATGGCTTCAATAGATCCGGTTTCCGGCCGAAAGAGATGGTTGAAGTAGGCTTCGGGTGAAACTTTCTTTTCGGCCATATCTTTCAAAGCCGAATGAGAAAAAGAAACTTTTTCTAAATAACTACTATTCTTTTTTAAATTCTCCGAAGGTTTCTTATTCGGAGAATTTAACCAATGAAAATGAGGGTCTAATAAGCTTTTCGAAATGGTGCTGTTATTTTCTAATATCTTATGTTTTTCGTTAATAAGAAATAAAACATAATCGGTTTTGATTTTTTGTGAGATTAATTGAAGCGGAAGGTTGCACGCCCATCTCATCGATTCTATTACAATAAGAAGACAAAAAATTGCTACGGTAACAACAATCAAAAGAAAGCGCTGATTATTTCTGGTAAAGAATGGACGCCGAAAAAATATTTTTTTATAATTATAATTATGGATCATCTTTTCTTATCAAACTCTTTCAAAATGCAAATTACTTGTATTGTAATTGAGCATATATTTTGATTTAGGTTTCGATTTAAATTGTAATATATATCAAAGGAACAATAAAGAAGAAAAATTTAGTGGATTTTAGTTAAGTTCTTCCTTGTTTTTATATTTTTATATTAAAAACTTATCTTAATATTAAGTTTTGAACATGTCAAGGAATAATTTTGACAAATAATCTGTTGAACAATATCACGAAAAATTTTTTAATTTGATGTACCTATAAAAATATATCGAGGGAAAAAAGAATTAGACATAATGAATATGGATCAAAGTGAGATATGAAAGTTTTAATAATTAATTAATCATGTTATTGAAATAGAAAAAAGTTCAGATTTTTCGATTGGAAAATTATGCCATTGACAATTATATTTTCTGGCAAAAAATTAGGAAATGAAAATGGAGAATAAACCCTATTTTATCCATCCCAGTAGTGTGATTGATCAGCCTGTAGAGATTGGAGAAGGAACTAAAATCTGGCACTTTTGCCATGTGATGAGTGGCGCCAGAATTGGTGAGAGGTGTTCTTTTGGGCAAAATGTTTTCATCGGTTCGAATGTCCGGATTGGCAATAATGTAAAAGTGCAAAATAATGTCTCTATCTATGACAATGTTTTTTTAGAGGACGATGTTTTTTGTGGGCCTTCTATGGTATTTACTAATGTAATTAATCCGCGCAGCCACATTATCCGGAAACATGAATATAGAGACACGTTGGTTAAAAAAGGTGCTTCGATAGGGGCTAACGCAACTATCGTTTGTGGAATTACTTTAGGTGAATATTGTTTTATCGGTGCCGGAGCCGTGGTAACTAAAAATGTTCCAGCCTATGCGCTGATGGTAGGAGTACCAGCTCGCCAGGTGGGATGGATGTGTCATTGTGGTATTCGATTGTCATTACCGGTTAGTGCAGATAAAGTTATGGAGGCTATTTGCGAAAATTGTGGTTCAACCTATCAGCTTCTTCCTGAAGGAATTTTAAAGCCATTGGAAGAAAAAATGCCGCAGGATGAAAAGTGAAGTGGAAAACTACCTTGCTGTCAGCTTTTCAAATTGCCAGGCCGGTCAATGTGCTTATAGGCATGCTATCTATTTTTATTGCCGCTGTCATTAGTGGTACGATTCAACCTTATTTCAAGGTATTATTGGCTGTCTTGTCAGGAGGGATCATCACTGCAGCGGCCAATACTGTAAACGACTATTATGATCTGGAAATAGATAAAATTAATAAACCCAACCGGCCGTTACCCGCTGGCAAATTATCTCGGAAAGCTGCTTTCTGGTTATGGTTGTGCGAATTCATAACCGGCATTGTTTTGTCCGGCTTTATTAATACATTGGCTTTTTTTATTGCTACAGTCTTTTCTGTCATTCTCTTTTTCTATTCCTTCATATTAAAACGGCTCCCTCTATGGGGAAATTTTGCAGTGAGTCTTTCCTCAGCCATGGCTTTTGTTTACGGTGGTGTCGCGGTAAACCGAGTTCGGCAAACCTTAATTCCAGCGGGTTTTGCATTTTTCTATCATTTTGGACGGGAAATTATTAAAGATATGCAAGACCTGGAGGGAGATGCCCATGGTAATGCGAAAACCTTCCCTCTTCTTTTCGGAAAAAAAGCGGCGATCAGGTTAGTAACTCTCATTTTTATTTTACTTATCCTGTTGACCATTTTGCCTTATGTGATTCATTGGTATGGTGGATATTATTTTCTGGTGATTGTTATTGGCGTTTACCCTGTTTTGATTTATGCGTTAATTAGCATTCGACTTGATCAGGGGGTCCGCAATTTGGGACTGGTGAGTAATGTTTTGAAGGCAGATATGCTTATTGGACTTTTGGCAATTTATTTAGGGTAAATTTTAAATCTTAGTTTTATATTGTTCTATTAAGAAGAAAAAACATCACGGTTAAAAGATGAAGTTCATTTCACTTTTATGTGAACTTGAAAATAAAAAGGTGATCCTTGCGACCCAATCTCCGAGGAGAATTGAATTGCTACGCTCGGTTGGGTTAGATTTTGAAATTTTTCCTCCACAGGTGGATGAAAATTATCGACCGGGAATGTCTCCTGTGGAATATGTCAGGCACAATGCCAGCGAAAAGGCCCACTGGGTAGCAGATCGAGTAAGGTATGATTTGATTATTTCGGCGGATACAGTCGTTACATTAAATGGTAAAATCTATGAGAAACCTGATGATTCGGACGAAGCCCGTCAAATGTTGCAGGAACTTAGTGGAAAAACTCATCACGTGATTACAGGTTTTTGTCTATTGTCAAATGATCAGATAATAATAGATCATGAACAAACTCATGTAACTTTCTATCACCTTACAGATTCAGAGATTGAAATGTATCTTCAGTCAGACGAACCCTTTGATAAAGCCGGGGCTTATGGGATCCAGGGGTTTGCTTCTCTGTTTATTAAAAAAATCGAAGGGTGTTACTTTAACGTGGTGGGATTCCCTCTAGGTAAGTTTTACCAACATCTTAAAAAATTACAACTTGAATAATCCTGTCTATTTTTCATCTTTTTTATTTAAAATCTCTTCGCTTGACATTCTTTATTATAGAAGGTTTCTTCTTTGTAAGAAATTAATTCAGTTTGGATTTAATCGGTTTACAATTAGGGAAGATAAAAAAATGTCAACTCCCAATTAGTCAATAAATGAGTCATTGAAGCGAATTGATGAAAAGTAAATTGAATTGATAAAATTGATTATCTATATTTTTGTAATTATTTACCGCAGAGTTCGCGGAGAACGTAGAGATAAAATAATATAAATTAATTAAGACAATATTTTATAATAATTAAGTCAAGATCATTTTAAATTATATTGTAACATGATATTTGTTTAATTTTAAATAAAAACAACTCTGTGCCCTCTGGGTTTATCCCAAGAAGGGATAACTATGTGATGAATAGATTGGGATTTAAAGAATTATTTAAAAAAGAGTATATAGGGATGTTTTTTTACTTTGTAAAAAATGAAGATTTAATTAAGATTGTTTCTTGCCTTTTAATGTTTTTTGTTTTGAATTTTATTACTGACTATTGATTTATAATTTTGCAACATGGGTGGAAATTATATAAATATTAAATTTGTATTGGAATATTTTAAAGAATGAAAGGTTGTTGAGTATTATGAAGAAGCAGCTCTTGCATCTTAACACAAGGCAATTGGAAATTCCTCATTTCATCGGTGTGGATTTATTAGGTGAATTAGGGACCTTTTTAAATAGTATGTTCCCAAAACATGCTGTTTATGTGATTTCCGACAGTAATGTTTTTCGGCTTTATAGTGAAATAACCACGAAAATACTATCGAGTCATAAATGTTTTAGAGAAATCTTATTCTTTCCTGCTGGTGAGGAAAGTAAATCACGTGAACAGAAGGCTTTGCTAGAAGACATACTCCTCGAGCGGAAAGCAGGTCGAGATACTGTTTTAGTTGCTATGGGCGGAGGGGTTACCGGAGATCTGGTCGGGTATCTTGCAGCTACACTTCACCGTGGAGTACCGCTAATTCATGTGCCAACCAGTTTATTAGCTATGGTCGACAGTAGTATTGGTGGAAAAGTGGGAATTAATCACCCGGCTGGCAAGAACCTGATTGGTGCTTTTTATCAACCACAGGCGGTTTTTACTGATATTTCATTCTTGAATACACTTCCTGATGAAGAATTTAAAAATGGAATGGCTGAAGTGATTAAATATGCTGTGATTCTTGATGATGAATTATGGGATTGGCTGGAGCAAGAAGCAGAAGTGGTTTTGAGAAAAGACCTTCTCGTTTTAGAAAGAATTATTGATCGTTGCGTTCATCTAAAAATTCAGGTTGTTGAGGAGGATGAGAAAGAATCGAATTATCGGAGTATTTTGAATTTTGGACATACATTAGGTCATGCAATAGAGAAATTGAGCCGTTTTCAGATAAAACATGGTTTTGCCGTTGCTAAAGGGATGGAATTAGCTGCCAAAATTTCACAAAAATATTTAGGTTATCCGGAAGAACGTGTTGAACGTCTTTTACACTTAATAAAAAAATATGATTTAGACCGGGTGGATTTAAAAAACTACCCAACTGATGCTTTATGGGACGCCATGATTTCTGATAAAAAAGCTAGAGAGCAACAGCCAAGATTTACTCTCATGGAGCAACCAGGAAAGCCCAGGTTATTTTATCCATTGTCAAAAAAGGAATTAGAAAATGTCCTCCAATCGGAATAAATTGTGTGTCAGTTTGATTCCTGAATCGATGAACCAATTGTACTCATGGCTCGATCAGATAGGTGAGGCCGATTTGGTTGAGCTGCGTTTGGATCATTTCCAGCATTGCCCGATTCATGAGATAAAAGAAAAAGTTGCATTACCTGTTATCTTTACAATTCGACTGCCTGAAGAGGGTGGTTATTGGAAGGGTAGTGAACAAGAGCGGGTAAATAATTTTCAAAAAGCCATCAATGCAGGGGTGGAGTTTATTGATATTGAATGGAAAGCTGCTCAGAAGACTTTACCAGCCCTGCGATTTAATGAGACTACTCGGTTGATATTATCTTTTCACACTGCGGAAAATGATCTGGAAATCTTGAAACGCCAATTGCATGAGATGGTGAAATTGCCTGCCGATGTTTACAAACTAATATTCACCGCTCACGAATTTGATGACAATTTGACTGCTTATCTGCTGTGGCAAGAAGCTCAAAAACTCGGTATCAAATATGTTATCCATGCCATGGGAGAGCACGGAACTTTATCCCGGTTATGGGGCGCTATTTTTGGCAATGAGTGGACTTATGTGTCATTGGATGGCGCAGCAGAAACAGCAACTGGTCAGATTTCATTAGGTGCAGCCCGGAAAGAATATTTTTTACCCGAAAAAACGCCACAGACAAGGTTGGTTGGACTATTAGGTTATCCCATCGCCCAGAGCAGTGGTTGGCGTTTGCATAACCGTCTGTTACACAAAAAGAAAACAGACGTGGGAAATTCTGCGAATCGAATTAAAGATTTTTTGTACACCAATTTTCCCGTAAAAGATTTCGAATCCTTCTGGCCAAAATGGAAGGATTTGTTATATGGACTGAGTGTCACCATTCCGCACAAGGAAACAGTGGTTTCTTATCTCACTTCACTATCCCCGGAAGTTCAAGTGTCCGGCGTATGTAACACTATTTTCCGGCGAGATGGAGTATGGTGGGGAATTAACGCTGATCTTCTGGCCATTAAGGAATTATTAAAGCCTTATGCAGAAGGGTGTATTCAAAGCGCTCTCATCATAGGAACAGGTGCAACCGCCCGTAGTGCTATTGCTGCGCTTCTGCAATTGGGTATTTCCCCTGAAAAAATATTTGTGTCAGGCCGCAATACCAAAAAAGGTGAATTCCTGCAAAATTATTTCAATATTGGGTTTGTTCCACAGCAACAGTTGTTTTCTTACTCAGTGGATTGTATCATACAAACCACACCTGTCGGAATGTTTCCGAATGTGGAGGAGGTTCCACCTGGAACGGATCTATTTCATGAAGGTATGGTGGTTCTGGATGTGATTTATAATCCAGAATATACTCAATTCTTGAAAATAGCTAAAGATAAGGGCTGTCATGTGATTTCGGGGCGGGAAATGTTTTTACGTCAGGCAGCCTATCAATTCGAAATTTACAGCGGAGTTCGGGCTTCCGTGGAAGAAATTAGAAGCATATGGGAAGAGATTCATTTAAATTTTTAAATGAAAGAAAAATCTAACTTTATGAAATAAAACCAAAGATCTTAATAAGAAATCGGTAAATGAAAAGAGTAAGGGGATATGCCTAACTCTATCCAGATAAAAAAGGTGGTCTTTATTGGCTATCGTGGAGTGGGTAAGACAACGGTAAGTAAAGATCTGGCTGATAAGCTGAAATGGCCATATGTTTCAAGTGATGAAAAGATTGAAGAAAAATGTGGTATGACTATCCGGGAATTTGTTGCTTCTTCTGGATGGCAAGAATTTAGAAAGCTGGAGAAAAGTGTGATTGAGGAGTTGAGCAATTTGAATCATGTGGTGATTGATTGTGGCGGGGGTGTGGTTGAAGATGCCCAAAATATGGAACGATTGAGCAAAAATGCCCTTATTGTCTGGGTCGATTCAGATATGGAAGATATTTATAAACGTCTTTCAAAAGCAATGGACAGGCCACGCCTGGAAAATCCCGATCTTAAAAAGGACGTTGATATTACCTACCAGAAACGCCTTCCTTTGTACAGAAAATATAGTCATATCTATCTAAACACCAGCCAGTTAACCATTGATGAATGTTCTCGGGTGATTTTAAATGCTTTAAAAAATATGTCTTAACAGGTGATTTCAAATAGCTTGGAGAGACCTATACTCCAAATAATATGGAAAATTAAAAAGAAAGAAAATTGCAAAGCCTGTTAAGTGCTGGAACTATCAGTTCGACTGAAGCACAACAGTTCTCGTAAATTCGTATTTCAATTTTGCTCGTATCTTTTTCTTAATTAAACTAATACATTATTAATTTATTGTTAACTTGTATTATACGTCTAAGATTTTAGGATCAAAAATGGAATATAGAGTAGGAAATTTTATCATTTTTGACATGGAAGTTTTGCATCATGCTTTGGAGATTACCGCGGCTGTTTTTGTGATGATGATTATCATCGATTGGGTTGATGTGCAGACTCAAGGAAGGCTGAAAAATTGGGTGATTGGAAATAAATTGCGTCAATATATTCTCAGCAGTTTTCTTGGGGTTACACCTGGATGCATGGGATCATATATGAATGTTTCCCTTTACATGCATGGCTTTTTTACCATTGGAGCCATCGTTGGTGGAATGATTGCCACTACTGGTGAGGCTTCTCTGGTGATGTTTGCCCGTTTTCCAGCGGTAGCTATTATGTTGCATTTTGTTTTACTCATCCTGGAGTATCTGTTTTGGTTTTTTGACCGATTACATTGTAAAAAATTTTAATATTAAGCCTTGTGTTGAATGTGATTTATAAGTTTTTCATCCCAATGAAAGATCTTTAAAACATTATCTCAAAGAACATATCTGGTCGCATTTAATTAAAAAACACATCTGGCGCATTTTTATCTGGACATTTCTGGCGCTTTGGATCGTACACATCGGTATGGAAAATTTTCATTTGGAAGAAGTCGCGAAATCGTATCCCCACATCATGTTGTTTACGGCAGCTCTTTTCGGTTTCATCCCGGATGTAGGTCCACAACTGATTTTCGTTTTTATGTTTGCTAATGGCTTAATTCCTTTTAGTATTCTGCTTACTTTCTCCATGGTACAGGATGGTCATGGTATTTTACCCCTTTTATCTTATTCAATTAGAGATTCTTTAATAATTAAAATCTTCAATGTGGCTTATGGATTAATAACGGGTTTCGTCCTTCTCTCAATAGGAATCTAATTTTTTTGTCTCGATGATTTGATTTAAAGTTTTATTAAAAAATTCCGATAGTAAATCTGATTCCCGAATAAAGTTGGATTTCGCGATGATTTTCTACATTTTTGATAATTTAATTGAAATGATTTAGATGGGATTAACAAAAATTTCTTTCGATATTACGTTAAGATGGGAAATATTCGATAGATACCGAACTTATTGTTTACAATTCATTTATATAAGTGGTGAAAATATTGTACAATGGCCTCTTAGCTCCAGGTTCCTATCAAGTTGAATGGAATGATACAGATTTAAATGACCGACAAGTTGTGGCTGGAATTTATCTGACCATTATAAGAACAAGTCGATACGTGAAAAATATTTGTATGGATTTGATGAAATTGATGAAATGTTTTATTTGAATAATAGAAATAATGCGTTACTTAAAGTACCCTTTCCTGTAGCCATGAAAGGGTACTTTATTTGAGTGGTTATTGCAGGAAACATTATTTGTTTTTTGGTTGTTATTTAATCGAGTTAAATCTATTGGTTTATTCCATTAACCAGAGAGTTTTAATATTTAAAACGGTGTTACGCGCTTTAATTTCGTTACGATTTCTTGTTTGGATAAGGGAGATAAATTAAATTTGGCAGTTTGTAATTTATGAGTTCGCTCTAAAAAGGATTTTTTTATTACTTTGAGCGAAATTGAAGGGTCTCCAACTTTTTTAAAGTTAAGAGATGCTTCCCGGTCCGTCCGGCGTCCAGACGGGGATTTTCACTCCGCTCCAACTGCCGTCTAGACGGGGTGTGCAGAAACGGAACTTTATTCATGGCGTATGCCATTCTCTTTTGGCGTCCTATGAACCTTATGGAAGAGTGACATTTTTGTGCAAGCTGTCTGTTTGGAGTGAACTCATTAATTATTTTGGATTTCTAAAAGATTAATGTATATAATTCTAATATTCGACTCAATTGAAGATTTAATTGATTTGTTCAGGTAAAATTTAGGTAGTTTTGCTTTATGAAGAAAAAACAAGAATTTGAATTGACCGTCGAAAAATTAGCATTTGGCGGCAAAGGTATTGCCAGAGTTAATAACCAGGTGGTATTTGTTGATGGAGGGATACCTGGAGACCGTGCCGTAGTTAGAATAACCAGGATAAAAAAAAATTATGCTGAATCAAAAATTGTGCAACTCCTGGAGCCATCTTCATTGCGCTGCGAGGCAGCCTGTCAGCATTTTGGGTATTGTGGTGGGTGTAAATGGCAAAATTTGGAATATCAACAGCAACTTATTTTTAAACAGCAACAAGTTCTGGAAAGCCTGGAACATATTGCTGGTATCAATGAAGCCATTGTTCTTACAACCATTCCCTCGCCATTAGAATTTGGTTATCGAAACAAAATGGAATTTTCTTTTACTGACCGTTGCTGGTTATCCCCGGAGGAACTGGCAAACCCTGAAATTCAAAAAGGATTTGCCATTGGATTGCATGTTTCCGGTTCATTCGATCAGGTGTTGCCCATCAAAAAGTGCTGGCTGCAAGATGAAATCATGAATGAATTGTTAAATTTTGCCCAGAATTATTTCCAGGAAAGTAATTTGCCAGTTTTCAATCTTAAGACACATGAAGGTTTGTTGCGCTTTTTAGTTCTCCGGAAATCATTTGCATATCAAAATTATATGGTAAATATTGTTACTTTTCGCCCTCTAACGGAGCAGCTTAAAGATTTTGCGAAAAAAATCATTGAAAATTTCCCACAGGTTAAGACCATAATCAATACCGTGAACAGCCGTTTTGCTCAAATAGCTGTTGGGGAAGAAGAATATGTGCTCCATGGTGATGGCATTTTAAAGGAAAAGTTGGACGAGTTTGAATTTGAGATTTCTGTAAATTCATTTTTCCAGACCAATCCCAGGCAGGCAGTAAATCTTTATCGAAAAGTGAAAGAGTTTGTAGGGGAGAAACATAATGTAATATGGGATTTGTATTCAGGTACTGGAACGATTGCCCTATTTTTATCCCAATGCGCATCTAAAATCATTGGATTTGAACTGGTTGAAAGCGCCGTTACCGATGCTTACCGGAATTGCCAGAAAAACAATGTAGATAATTGTGAATTTATTGCTGGGGATATTCGAAAAAACTTTAAGAAAATCCCTGAAAAACCAGATGTTATTGTGTGCGATCCTCCTCGTTCAGGGATACATCCGGATGTAGTGAAATCAATTGCAAACGTACGACCTAAAAAAATTGTTTATGTTTCTTGTAATCCCACTACCATGGCCAGAGATATACAGTTATTATCGCCGGAATACTTTGTGCAGGAAGTACAACCTTTTGATATGTTTCCGCATACATACCACATTGAATCTGTTGCAAAATTGGAGTTGAAATGAGAAAATTGACTTTCGAAGAAATCACTGCTCTTCGTATTCCTCCAGAAAAAATAATATCGATTGAGCGATTTCCCATTTACGCTTTATTGGATAATATTCGAAGCCTGTATAATGTCGGGTCCATTTTTCGTACCTCGGATGCTGTCCGTTTGTCTAAACTTTTTCTTACTGGAATCACCGGATATCCCCCACGCAAAGAAATTGATAAAACTGCACTTGGTGCTGTCGAGACGGTTCCGTGGGAATATCAAGAAGATCCTCTACAGATAATTCAAAAACTAAAGGGTGATGGGATTCAAATTGTTGTATTAGAACATACCACCAATAGCAAAGCATTTTATGATGTGCAATATCAATTTCCTTCGTGTCTTATAGTAGGAAATGAAGTTTTTGGCGTTCGTGATGAAATTATTGAGAAAGCAGACTTAGCTATTGATATTCCTATGTTTGGAAGTAAACAATCTTTAAATGTGACTATTGCTTATGGAATTGTTATCTACGAGATGTTATTTCAATATCTGAAAGTACGATGACCTGGCGTTTGAGGAAATGGTTTGCATAACCTTTAAATAAATAATATATTTAGAGAAAATTATAAAAATATAGCTTATGTCGATTTTAATCTATTTGCTAGAATCGAATGAGAAACGAGCGCAGAACATAATAAATGCCGTTCCTGGGAAAGAGTTCCAGATTGAAGTCGTTTCCCAATTGTCAGAATTAATTGAAAATATTGATAAATCATTACCCGATGCTTTATTTATCGGCTACAAATGGATCCAAGACGAAGTTGACTCGCTTAATTTTCTTAAAAACCACTACTCTCTCATATATGGCAATCAAATTGACGTGAATACAAAATTGAAATTATATGAAAAAGGTGCTACCCGTGTTCTGGAATTGCGAGAAGGTAGTGAAACGATTTTATTTCTTTTTTATAATAATTATTTATATCGTCAGAAAGAACTTAAACCGCTTATCCAAAAATATGTTACTTATGGAGATTTAAATGAATTTCAACTTCGGGATATTTTGCTCAATAGCATTCTGGAAAAACGAAATTTTATAATAAAAATTCAGGATAATTATTGGCCCGCTAAAATTCGAACTTATCAAGGAGAAATTGTCGAAGCCGTATGTCCTGGTCATGCCGGTGAAGAAGCTGCTTTAAGAATTTTACAACACCGTTCAGGTTATTTTCGCCTGCAATCTTATGCTAAACCACAAGAGATTTCGACTTCCTCCATCTCAACTTTAGGTTTGATTGTTGAAGCAGAGTTTGAGTCCGAAATCTTGAAGCAATTTGTAAAAAAATTTGGCATTAGAAATCCCATTTTTCAGAAATCGAAAGCATATGATTTTGATCTACTAACGCCAGAAGAGAAAATTTTTGTCAATAAAATTGAAGAATGGGGAGAACTACAGAAAATTTTAAAATTTAGTCCCTTTAGCCGGCTAAAGGCGTTGAGGTATTTGGAAAAATTTTATCAAACAGGAGCAATTTCGATTGATATTGATAGAGCTGACCTTCTGCATTTTGGTCCAGAAGATATTCAATTTATTCGAGAGCGTCTATATAAAAATAGACAGGGAGAGGGTAAATTAATCATCTTAGGATATCCCGATTCGGGTAAAACCCAGATTATCAAAACATTGGCAAAAATACATCAAGCTGAGGTAAAAACTATTCAGTCTCTGGATTTTACCCATTTACATTTGGCCGATGATTTAAAGCTTAGCGTATTTGGAATATCCATAGACTCCTACTTTCAGCCGGTTATAAAAAAATTAGCTTCTAATATGTTAGCGTGTTTTTTCATTCTTGACTTCCGGCAAAGTGAAAATGTAGAATACCTTAAATATTTAATTCAGCAATTCATCGCCAATTATCATGTTCCTCTGGTTTTTGCTTTAACGAATGTGACAGGGGATGTTTCAAAGGTAATTGCCGAGATGAGAGAGAAATTTGAAATTCCCGACCAATTTGATCTTGTACCATTGAATCCCAGTGAATTTTATCAAATAAAACAACTTTTTTATCATTTAAAAGATAATCCTGCTATAGAGGAGATTTAACAGGAATTCAATTATGATAGATATCCTGGTTTATTTACTTGATCAACAGTTCGAAGATGAACTGATCGATACGTTTAAAGGGACAAAATACATCTATCATCATGCTGCCAGCGCAGATGAGGTTATTGAAAACTGTCGCCAGGATTTTGTTGACCTTATTTTAGTTTGGCCCGGAGAGGTGGAAATTGTTGCAGATATTCTTACAATTTTAAATATGAAGAACCTGAGTCACATACCGGTAGTCGCGGCCATTTCTAAAAATATGGATGAAACAGCTCTTTTGAAATTACCAGTGGCTGATATTATCAAATATCCTCTTCCAAAACCAGAGTTTTTTACCATTTTGGATCAAATTACTTGTGAATTGCAAAGAGGAATTTATCCAACACGTGGTCAACATTGGCAGGGCAGCCTCAAGGAATTTAGTTTAGTTGATATCATCTGCTTGTTAGAAGCAAGTAATAAAGATGCTGTGTTAGAGATAACCATCCGAAATTTCTCAATAAAGATTTTTTTCCATCGTGGGAAAGTCATAGGCGCTTCTTTACGGGAATTGGGAGGGCTGGCAGCCATACAAAAATTGGCCGGGTTGCGTCATGGTAAATTTCATATTCATTTCACCCGCGTAGAAAAGCCAGATGTAATTAAAATGAGCAATCGGGAATTGATTGAATTACTGAATGAAGAAGAGAAACAGGTAGTTCATTATCTGGAAACCATCCCTGATATAAATGACGATTTCTTAACGCTTAAATTTCCAGATAGTGAAGATATAGATAGTTTGAAAAATATGATATTAAAGAAGTGTGAAGAAGGAAGGAGTGTATTTGAATTAATGTTGGAATTGGATTTCGATAATAAAGATATATTAAAAGCCGTGCAGGAATTAATTCAAGATGGTTTTCTGGTACGCAGTCAGGATTATGATTTGATTGTTCAGCAAGAATCAGAGCAGCATGGCTTGAGTAAGTTGTTTAATTCATTGTTAGGTATATTTAAGCGAGGAAAAAAATTTGAAGTACCTTTGGATTTCCCGGTTAAAACGGAAAAGAAACAGAATATCGAAAAGTTCGAATTAATTTATCAGCCGAAATCAATAACTCAGGAAGAAATACATAGAATTCAAAAATTTTTAGAGGAAGTTTAGCTTCATGCAAGTTATTGAAGTATTAGCATTGGAACAATTTACAGGATTATTTGAAAAAATCGCAAAAATACTTCCTTTGAATCGGATCCATGGTTATCAGATACCTGTCTGGCGTTTGGAGATAGACCCAGATTTAGTCGTGTTGATTTACCAATTTGATCTGGCGCATGAGGTTCCACTTTTCCTTTTAGATAATATTTTCCCTCATATAAAAAGCGTGGTTGCTTTATCGACGAAAGAAAATTTTGGTGAATGGAAATTTCCTTCAGGAGTTGATGAACGACTCAATGATCTATCAGGAAAAGCTGCCGTAGTTTTAGCCATAGCCGATGCAGAAAATTCATTATTTGAATATATTGTAAATAATGGATTATATTTAGGGAAGAAAGGGCGAATGGTTTTCTGGAATCCAGTTGACCGAGAAAGCATTAAACGGGTATGGAAGATGGTTTTAAGTGATTTAATGATAGTACCATGAGAAAAAGTCGTTGCGGCTTTAACATTTATCAGCTATATTTTGAGCCGTTCAGCGCGGATGGCGGAATTGGCAGACGCGCTAGACTTAGGATCTAGTGCCCGAGAGGGTGTGTGGGTTCGAGTCCCACTCCGCGCACAAAAATGAATGATGCGCCCGTAGCTCAATTGGATAGAGCATCGGACTTCGGATCCGAGGGTTGGGGGTTCGAGTCCCTCCGGGCGTGCAAAAAAGAGAGGAGTGGATAGCTTCTCTCTTTTTTTTGAACCATTTCCAAATTTTGGTGATTAACCTCTATTATTTATTTTACCAATCTGAATCTAAATTTAGCTGTTCACTGGTATGAGTTGAAGGGTTACTTCATCTCTAAGGTGAAATTTTGTTTTAAAAAAAATCCCCGTAAAAATCGGGGATGATTTGTAGCGCGTACGGGATTCGAACCCGTGTTACCGGCGTGAGAGGCCGGCGTCCTAGACCCCTAGACGAACG
>CAYLYM010000038.1:15253-30650 GCA_964387645.1 uncultured Calditrichaceae bacterium
CGCCAATTATTTATGTTTATCTATTTTCGAACCCGTGTTATCCCGACCGAGTCGGGACGTCCTAGACCCCTAGACGAACGCGCCAATTATTTATGTTTATCTATTTTCGAACCCGTGTTATCCCGACCGAGTCGGAATTTTTACTGTCTCAAAAGCAGGGCAAATATAATTTGCCAATCTATTAAAAACAACCCAAATTGAAAAAGAATATTTGATTTTTATTTTATTTTTGTGGAACAATTTCTCCAATACAATAAAAATTCTGTTTGAATTTTTTAACATAGCTTAACAGAGCTGTTTGCTGATGCGATGGAATGATAAATACCAATCCAATTCCCATATTAAAAGTTTGTCGCATGTCCTCTTCGGGTACATTTCCTATTTCCTGGATAAGTCGAAAAATGGCTGGAACTTCCCAGGCTCCCCAGTTAAATTCAGGTTCCATTTTTTCAGGAATTATGCGAATGGTATTTTTATATAGACCTCCACCGGTGATGTGAGCCATCCCTCTCACGTCAAATTGGGACGTAATCTCTTGAATAATTGGGTAGTAATTCAAATGGATTTTTAATAACTCGTCGCCCAATACATTCTCAATCTCGGGAACATAATCCTCTATTTTATATTTCTGAAATAGAATTTTTCTTGCCAGAGAGTACCCATTGGTATGTAAACCGTTAGATGCTACGCCAATGATTACATCTCCAATCTGGATTTGAGATCCATCAATAACTTTCTCCCTTTCGACTACGCCGACTATTGTACCAGCCAAATCATAATCGCCGGGTTTGTACATATCGGGCATTTCGGCTGTTTCTCCACCTATAAGAGGGAGAAGGGCATTTTTACAAGCCTGTGTAAAGCCCTGCATGATTTGTTCGTAAACATTTTTATCAAGTTTTCCACAGGCAAAATAGTCTAAAAAGAACAGGGGGGTGGCGCCACAAACAGCAATATCATTGATACAATGGTTGACCAAATCCTGTCCTACTGTATTATGGCGGTTCATCATAATAGCTACTTTTATTTTTGTCCCAACACCATCGGTACTGGCAATAAGAACTGGATTTTTATAATCCTGAGTTGGAAATGCATAAAATCCGCCAAAAGCACCTATGTTTTTCAATACGTTTGAATTATGAGTTTCAGAAATGAGCGATTTGACCCGAGAAAGTGACTCCTCTGCCTTTGCAATATCCACACCTGCTTTCTTGTAAGTAAATCCTTTTTTCATTTATAATTTTACCCTTCTCTAAATATCTAATCAGTACTGAATTTTAGTAAGATATTAATTTTTCTTTGTTTATTGATCTTTTAGATTGAATTTTTTCCATTCAGTTAATTGATTAAGATAAACTTTTCTTACTTCTTCAAAATAGGCAATAATTTGGGGTTGTTGATAGTCCGGATAAGTCCAGGGATTGGTCTGAAAATGTCCATTTCGAAACCGAAGATGAACGTCAGCAAAAATACCGCGATTCAAATAAACCCGGTGATCGTAATCTTTGGTAGTGGCGAGAATGAGTTTAGCTGAACAGATGTAACCAGGATCAATATTTACGGTTCTGCCGTGTGTTTTGCGGAATTCATCTTCGATGGCATTCGTAGAGATTTTTAAATCCACCAGCACCTCAGCAGGTAATAATTCTTTGAACGATATCATCTGCTTACGCAATCCTTTTCCCATTTCAGTTTCATAATATGTGGTAAAATTAAATGGATATACAATAGATTTAGAATCTATTGGAGATAGAAGTTGTTCCAGACGGTGACAAATTTTATCAATTTGCACTATCGGTGAAAAGGTTATTGCTACAAAAAGCTTAACAGGAGGATAAACTTTTATTTTGCCCATTTTCTTAAATTGCATCTTTTTTGATTTTTAGTCTTCAACATACATTTGATCGATTATTTCTTTGTATTTTTCTTCCACAACATTTCGTTTAATTTTCAGGCTCGGAGTTAATTCACCGTTTTCAATAGTAAATGGTTCTTTTTTCAGGGTAAATTTTTTAATGGTTTCGTAACTTGCCAGATCGATTGAAACGTCATCAATAATTTTTCGGATGAATTGTAAAATTTCATCTTTTTTTAAAAGCTCGTCTTCATTTTCATAATTAATTTGATTCTTTTTGGCGTATTCTTTCAATTTATCTATGTTCGGGACAATGATGGCCGAACAATATTTGCGTTTATTGCCAACAACAATAACTTGTTCTATAAATGGAGATGTAGCCAGAAGATTTTCAATTGGTTGAGGCGCTATATTTTTTCCACCGGAAGTAACTATGATATTTTTCTTCCTATCAGTAATATAAAGAAATCCGTCATTGTCTAAATAACCAATGTCGCCGGTGTGCAGCCACCCTTCTTCATCAATAGCATCTTTTGTGTCTTCTTCGTTTTTATAATATCCTTTCATCACATGAGGACCTCTGGTTAAAATTTCGCCATCTTCAGCAATCTTAACTTCTACATTTTTCAAGGGCAAACCAACAGAACCGAATTTATTATTTCCCTCTTGATTGACTGCAATGACTGGAGAGGATTCTGTTAAGCCATATCCTTCTAATAAGGTAAGACCGGCGGCATTGAAGAATTCGTTTATTTCTCTTGAAAGTGGCGCACCTCCTGAAACAAAGAATCTTATTCTACCGCCTACGCGTTCCTTGAGTTTTGAATATACCAATTTATCAGCAATATTATATTTAAATTTCAAAAACCCATTTAATGGTCTTCCTCTTTGTAAATAAACATTGGCCTTTTTGCCTACTTCAACTGCCCAGAAAAAAATTTTTTTCTTTATAAGTGAACTTTCTTCCAGAGATTCCAGGAGGCGTCCATAAATCTTTTCAAAAAATCGCGGGACACTGGTCATAACAGTAGGCCGAACCTCCCTTAAGTTATCAGCGACAGTTTCGATACTTTCGGCATAAGCAATAGTTGATCCAGCATAAAAAGCCAGAAAGTGTCCAGCCATTCTTTCAAAAACATGAGAAAGAGGAAGAAATGAGAGAAAAGTATCTTCATGAGATACTGAAATAGATTGAAGCGAGCCTTCGACATTTGATAAAAAATTTCCGTGAGTTAACATAACTCCTTTTGGCAATCCAGTCGTTCCTGAGGTGTAAATTATACTTGCTAAATCTTCGCGAGTAACTTTTTCAATTTCTTTATCTATTGCATCCGGCTTTTCTTCCAATCTGCTTTTACCTGTTTCTATGGCTTTATCCCAGCTAATAACATCATCCGATTCTGTTTTATCCATGGAAATAAGATGTTCTATTTTGGGAATTTTATCTCTAATTTTCTGAATTTTTTTAAATTGGATAGTATCTGACAGAATTAAAACTTTTCCTTCAGAATTATTGATGATGAATTCAATGTGAGAAGGAAGTAATGTGGGATATATAGGGACTGTGACTGCTCCTAAAGAGAGAATGGCGTAATCTGAAATGGCCCATTCCAGACGATTTTCTGAAAGCAGCAAAACCCGATCTCCTTTCTGAACTCCCAATTCTTGCAATGCAGCGGCAAAATTATAAACTCGATTTTTAAATTCTTGTTTTGTAAGTGATTGATAAGCTCCCCCTTCTTTAAACATGATTGCAGTTCTGTCGGGAAATTTCTCACAGACTGATCTAAACATAGCTCCTAAGCTTGCATGACTCATGAATTCTCCTCTATAGTTTTCGATAATTTTAATATAAGGAAGTATTTTAAATTTTGTCAACTAATAAATAGACTGAATTAAAATTCACCTAAGTTTAGAATTTTTAATAAGAATTGTAATTTTGAACGAAGAAAAGAATTTATTCCCATCTTCATTTATTATTATTTATATTATTTAAACCAGTTGATTAAATGTGGAAAAGTGGTGTTATGAAAAAAATACCTGGAATATACAACAATTTCATTTTAAGCCTGAAACAAAAGACTTTTTGGGGAAAGAGTTTAGATGATCTACTAATAAAGTTTTTACTGGCTTTAACCCTTATTATTGTTATTGTTTTGATGCTACCAAGCGAACGTCCCTTTGAGTATGAAAATCTTACCATCGGTAGTGTTTCTACCGATGAAATAATTGCTGATTTTACTTTCCCAATTATAAAGCCACAGAAGGTTCTGGAAGAGGAACGTCGTTTGGCTGCATTAAGTGTTCCGCCAGTTTTTACCAGAATGTCTAATACTTTAGATATTCAGAAATTAAAGCTGAAAAACATGCTTAATGAAATCAATGTTTTCTTTACTAAGTTTGATAAAAAGGATTTATCGAACAAAATCAAACTAAATGATTTTATTCCATCAGGTCAATTGGATAGTTTAAAGAAGCAAATTTCTTTAAAATATAATATTAACCTTTCCGATACAGACTTGAATAATTTTTATCAATTATTTAAAAGTCAAAGAGCAAACCAATTTTATAATTTCCTGGTTCAGGGGCTTACACAAATTTATGAAAATGGAGTAATTAACAGAGATAAGTCAACAATAGAAGAGAAAAAGATTACCATACTTCATAATGGTATCGAGCAGGATCATCAAATAAGTGAAGTATCTGACAGAAAAGAAGCTGTATCCAGATTATTAAACTTCTTTGCTCAGAAATATTCTGAGGAAAGGATTGAGTACAAATTAGCGCAAAAAATTGCCCCGGCATTTATTGTTCCTGATCTTGCTTATAACGAAGAACTCACGAAGCCTCGAAAAGAAAAAGCTATTCATGATGTGCCGAAAACTAGTGGATTTGTTCATAAAAATGAAAGAATTGTAGACAGTCATGAAATTATTACTGAAGATATTTATTGGAAATTGCAGTCGTTAGCACAGGCTCAGAAAGAAAGGAGTGCTTTAAAACAGGGCGGATATCAGCTACTATTTTATGCCGGCGAGTATCTTTTTGCCATTTTAGTAACTCTGATGTTGGGATTTTTTATCCGCTATTTTAATCCCGATCTCTTTTCTGATAATAAAATGCTTGTCATGATTACCATTATTCTTTTATTACAATTTGCTTTTTCGATGCTTATCATCGATGTTTTGGAGTGGAATTTCCTGACGATACCGGTCATATTAGCTCCCATGTTATTATCTATGTTACTCAATGCCACAGTGGCATTTTGGAGTACTGTAGTTATCAGTTTTGTTCTTGGAGCTAGCCAGGGCAATAATTTTTATTTAGCACTTTTAACTTTCTTTGTAGGCACTATTGCATTGCTTTCTGTTCAGAAGATTCGAAATCGTGGTCAAATGTTCAGAGCAATACTATTTGTACTTATTGGGTATGCGGTGCTAAACTTTAGTTATGGGTTTATTCATTATGAACCTTTCAAAAAAATACTTCAAAATTTTGTTTTTTACAATGTTCCTAATGCGATTCTTGCTCCAACAGCGGTATTTTTGCTTATTGGAATTTTTGAGAAATTTTTTGATATTACTACCGATATTACACTATTAGAGCTTTCCGATCTGAACCATCCATTATTAAAGCGGCTTTCAGTGGAAGCACCGGGTACTTTCCATCATAGTATTATTGTTGGTAATTTAGCAGAAGCGGCAGCCGAAGCTATTGGGGCCAATGCTTTATTAGCCCGCGTTGGATGTTATTATCATGACATTGGTAAAATGCATAAACCTGAATATTTTGTGGAGAATCAAGCCAATGCAATGAACAAGCATGAAAATTTAACGCCGTCTATGAGTTGCTTAATATTAGTGAAACATGTAAAGGCAGGTCTGGACTTGGCAGAACAATATGGATTACCACGTGCAGTGAAACAATTTATTCCCGAACATCATGGTAGAAGCTTGATGACCTATTTTTACCATAAAGCGAAAGAATTGGCAAATGTTTCCGAACTCAATGAGGATAATTTCCGCTACCCGGGGCCAAAACCTCAAACAAAAGAAACCGCCATTGCAATGTTGGCCGATAATGTGGAGGCGGCCGCAAGAACTTTGCCAAATCCTAATCCACAGCGTATAGTCGCCTTAATAGATAATTTAATCGAACAGAGAATCAAGGATGGGCAATTGGACGAGTGTGATCTTACTTTGCGAGATCTGACCAAAATAAAAGAAGCTTTTGTTCCCATACTTGTTGGTATTCATCATCTCAGGGTTGAATACCCCCAGGAAGACCTGGCCGAAGGTGAAAAGAAAGTTCTTTCGGAAAAACATGCCAATTCTGATGGAAAGACTGTCGATAAATCAGGAAAAGCGGTGTCAAAAACAAAAAAAGCTTCTTCCAAAGAACAAATTTCTAGGAATAAAAAACTTTCTTCAAACTTAATCGATGAAAAACAGGTCCATGAGAAAAAAGAAGATCCATCTGATCAATAATTATAATCATCCCCTTCCATCATTTCATCCTTTTGAAAATTTAATTGAGAAAGTGATTGACAATGAGCGACTGCCAATCCGGGAAATCCAGGTTATTTTTGTGGATAATCCTTATTTGAAAAATTTACATGAACAATTCTTAAATGATTCCACCGAAACAGATATTATGACTTTTAACCTTGGAACTCCTGAAGAAATCGAAACCGAAATTTATATCAGTGTTGATCAGGCCAAATTTAATGCTGAACGATTTCGTGTTACTCTGGAGGATGAAATAGCTCGCTTATTGATACATGGATTATTGCATTTAAAAGGGTGTAATGATGGTACGCCAGAAGAGAAGCACCAGATGCATCAGATGGAAGATGAATTGTTAGCTCGCTACTGGAAATCAGAGAAATAGGTACCCAATCGATGGGAATTAGTCTGTCGGGGGGAAATTTTCTCATTCTATGAAAATTTTATATTTGTCTGAGTATATGCTTAAATATTATTGGATTTTTTTTAAAAAGTTTATATTTTATTTGCCTAATTTATTTGAATAAAAACAAGGAGGACAAATTTTTAAAATTGGGATCAGGCGAATTTTTTTATTTTTTTAGTTTTATTATTTTATTAGCGTTTTCTGCTTTTTTCTCTGGTTCTGAAACAGCTTATTTTTCTCTAAGTCCTGCACAATTAGAAAAGTTTAAAAAATCCAAGAATCCTGCCGCAAATCGGGTAAACCGTTTGATGGCATGGCCACGCCAGTTATTGATTACAATTGTTATTGGCAATACCATGGTGAATATCGCCATAGCTTCTCTGGCTGCAATTTTAATGACCAATTTAGGCCGTAAGCTGGATTTCAATGAGATTTTGGTTATTCTAGTAGATGTGCTCATTGTAACTTTTGTTATATTAATCTTAAGCGAAATTCTGCCTAAAGTTATCGCAGTCAGAAGCGCAGAAACATTTTCGCAGCGTTCTTCTTTTATTCTCTCCATTTTCTATTATGCTTTTTACCCTGTTACTTATTCACTTTCCAGATTTACCCAATTTATGCAACACCAAACAGGCTTTTCAGAAGACAAAACTTTTCTTACCGAGGAAGAATTGCGAACCCTGGCCGAAGTGGGTGAAGAGAAAGGAACACTTCATAAAGATGAAAAAGAGATGATTCACAGTATTTTTGAATTTGGTGAAACCACAGTTAAAGAAATTATGGTCCCCCGTACGGATATGGTGGTCATCAGTACGGACACAACCCTCTCGCAATTAATGGAATTAGTTAAAACGAAACTTCACTCCCGTATCCCGGTTTTTAAAGATAGGTTGGAAAATGTCATTGGTATTCTTTATGTGAAAGACCTTCTGCCCACATTGACAAAACGTCGTCGTGAAAGGATCAATTTAGAAAAATTGGTTCGGCCAGCCTATTTTGTGCCTGAACAGAAGAAAATAGATGAATTACTGAAAGAATTTCAAGAACAGCACATCCACATGGCACTGGTGGTGGATGAGTACGGCGGTATTTCAGGATTGGTAACGTTGGAAGATATTATCGAAGAAATCGTTGGTGAAATCCAGGATGAATATGATAAAGAAATGCCCCTGTATAAAATTTTGGATGAACGTACCTATATCGTAGATGGAAGGATGCAGTTGGATGAAGTAAATGAAGAACTCGGTTTAAATTTACCCACCGAAGAAGGTGTGGAAACCATTAGCGGTTTCATTCTTAAGTTGTTGGGGGCACTTCCTAAAGAAAAACAAGAAGTTATGTATGAAGATAAAAGGTTTATCGTTGAAAAGATCAATCGCAATAGAATTTTGAAAGTTCGGATCGAGATTAGTGAACCGATAGAGAAAACTCCGGAGTCCGATGAACAAAACAGTTGAAAGGCAGTTACGGGAGCTTCCTTCCGTCCAGGAATTGCTCTTAAATGCTTCACTCAAAAATATTCCTATCAAGTTTGAGTATTTGAAATCTTTTGTCCAACTAGCGGTTGAACAGTGCCGTACAAAAATTATGGTTAATGGTTTGAACCGTTTCTATCCCCGTAAACAACTTCAGGAAAAAATAATTGAAAGAGTGCTTTCCAGGATTCATCAACTTCAATCTGTTCAATTACGACGCGTGGTGAACGGTACCGGGATTATTTTGCACACTAATTTGGGTCGTGCGCCTTTGTCCTCCGCTGCAGTGAATCATCTACAGAAAATTATTGGAAATTATTGTAATCTTGAAATTGAGTTGACCAGTGGAAAACGCGGCGATCGAAATTCCCTGGTTGAGGAAGTACTTTGCGTCATCACTGGAGCAGAAGCTGCTGTTGTTGTAAACAATAATGCGGCCGCTGTTCTTTTAACCCTCAATACCTTGTGCCGCCGGAAAGAAGTCCCGGTGTCAAGAGGGGAATTGGTAGAAATTGGCGGTTCATTTCGCATGCCCGAAGTTATGAAGGCTGGCGGTACAAAAATGGTGGAAGTGGGCACAACAAATAAAACCCATCTAAAAGATTATCAAGAAGCTATTTCGCCACGCACCGGGGCAATTTTAAAAGTTCATACCAGTAATTACCGTATTTTGGGTTTTACTAAAAGCGTTCCTGTGGAAGAACTTGTTACTCTGGCCCATGAAAATGGCTTACCGCTGATTTATGATATGGGAAGTGGGGTGATCGAGGATCTTCAGCACTGGGGTTATTCCTATGAACCTGTTGCTCGTGAACACATAGAAGCTGGTGTAGATGTCATTACTTTTAGCGGAGATAAAATATTGGGAGGACCTCAAGCAGGCATTATTATTGGCAAGAAAAAATATATCGATAAGATTAAGAAAAATCACTTATTAAGAGCACTTCGTTGCGATAAATTGACTTATGCTTTGTTGGACGCTACTTTGCGTTTCTATTTAAATCCGGATGGACTGCCAGAGAAGTTACCGGTGGCTAAAATGTTAACCCTATCTCAAGAGGAATTAAACCGACGTGCAGATTATATTATAAAAAATATTTCTTACCTTCCTTTAATTGCAGAAGTTGTGGAAACTTATTCACAGATGGGAAGCGGGGCGTTACCGTTAGAAAAAATTCCGTCAGTAGCTGTTCGCATCAGACCGAATAAAATGTCTGTAACCACTTTAGCGAAAAAATTGCGATTATTAAACCCGTCGATCTTGGGATACTTGGAACAAGATTATTTCTACTTAAATTTGCGGACGGTTCGTGAGGATGAATTGAATCTCATCATAGCTGGTTTTCAGAAGATATTTTCTTGAGATGAATTTTTTAGATAAAATTTAATCGATTTTGTTACTTTCAGTAAGCCGCTGATTGAATTACTCATCGTCTTTATTCAATTAAATCAGTTTGGTCATTGAAATCTGAAATCAAAATTTCTTAGAAACCTTTGAAAAATTACCTTGCATTAACTCTATTATTTCGCCACCGAATGAATTCGATGGCTATACAATTATTCGAAACCCGCTGAAGCGAATTTGAGAAAAGTGTTAACCGCCGATTTTAATCGGTGGAAAAATAAAAGTTTTCATGTTATGATTAAATCAGAGAATTCTATTAAATTTTTTCAGACAGTATTATTACTAAAAGTTCTATAATTATCTTTTGGAAGAAAATAATTTTTTTTATAAATATTCCATTTTAACAATTCGTTATTAAACATGTTTTTTTGCCCAGAATAACAGTTCTTTCTGTCATTTCGACTGGAATTAATTCCGTCAAGGAGTAACGAATGGAGCGGAGGAATCTCAACAACCAGGATGGCAAAAAGAGAGATTTCTCGTCCCAACACGTCTGAGCTTGGAATGACCTTTTTTTGAAAGCTGCGGGGACAGGCATGTCATTTCGACCGAAGTGAAGCCCGAAGGGCAACACGCCTGTCTGGAAAGCAAACAAGAAGAGAAGAAATTTTGACTAAGGGAATTTTGTATTAAAAATGTGTTTTTATGTTGAGTATGAGCTTTTTTTATTTTAAAAATCTCATTTATGTATTTTATAGAGGGACCTTATATATTTGATGATCATTTAAAAATTCAAAGAATATTTATTTAAATTTGTGATTTATTCATCTTCTTTTTAAAAGGATTGAGTAAAAGAAGGTAAGCGAGATTAAAAATGACTTTTAAAAAAATAGTAAAAAGCGATAGACAGTATATTATTGGAATGGCAGGTCATATTGATCATGGGAAAACCGCCCTGATTCAAGCTTTGACCGGGATTAACACCGACCGATTGAAGGAAGAACAGGAAAGAGGCATCACCATAGACCTGGGATTTGCCCATTTTTCGAAAAATGTAACAATCATTGATGTACCGGGACATGAGCGTCTGATAAAAAATATGGTTGCCGGGGTGAGTACCATTGATCTGGTGCTTTTTGTGGTCGCAGCGGACGATGGTATCATGCCACAAACCCGTGAACATCTTGATATTGTTAAACTTCTGGGCATTCAGAACGGAATTTTTGTTATCACAAAGATTGACCTGGTTGAAAATGAATGGATTGATTTAGTTGAAGAAGAATTGAGAAATTTATTGGCAGGATCGGTATTCGAGAATTCGGTTATTCTGCGAGCATCGGCGGTAACGGGAGAAGGCATTGAGATGGTGCGGAAAGCTATACTTGAAAATTTGAGTCGAATTCCTTTCCGCCGTGATGACGGGATTTTTCGATTACCCATTGATCGTGTTTTTACCAGGCCAGGTTTCGGAACGGTGGTAACAGGTAGTGTGTTGTCCGGCAGCATCAAACCAGGTCAAAATGTAGAAATATGGCCCACGGGTCTTACAGCCAGAGTGCGGGGCCTTCAGAGCCACGATTCTTCTGTTCAATACGTAAAAGCAGGTTATCGAGCAGCATTAAATTTGGCAAACGTTGGCCAGGATGAAGTACATCGCGGGCAGGTCATTACTCAACCGGGTTATTACCAACCGGTGGAAAGGTTTAATGCCACCATACAAGTGTTAGAAGATGCTCCCGTTGCTATAAAAAGTCAAATGCGATTGCGAGTGCACATCCACACAGCTGAAACCTTTGCACGTATTATTATCCCCGAAATCAATCAATTGAAACCAGGAGAAAGTGGATTTGTTCAATTCAGGCTGGAACAGCCAATTTATGCTTCATTTAGAGACCGTTTCGTTTTCAGACAGTATTCTCCTCAGGTTACTTTAGGCGGTGGTGTAGTGCTTGAAACCAATCCAATTAGATATCGCAAAAAATTTCATGTTGAATTTGTGCGTACCCTACATGGCTTTTCTAGCGAAAATCCAGCGGAGCGTTTATTTGCTGCTTTCTCATTGGTAGAAATTCAACCGCTATCCTTTAGACAAATTCAAATCAAGATTGGTTTAAATGAAGCGGATACCAGAAATCTTATTTCAAAATTTATCGCACAAAAATCCCTGGTTCATTTTACACATGGTTCCGAAGAATTGTATTATTCAAATGACCAGTTATCCACTGTATTATCAAAAATTAGAAAAATTCTTTCGGATTACCATGAGCAGTTTCCAGGCCGTTCAGGATTGCGTGTGAAAGAATTGGTCAGTCAGCTATCGCTTCAGTTTTCTGAGAATCTTGTGGAAATGTCAGTTCAAAAAGGCCTGAAGGATGGAATAATTAAAAGAAATGATGATTGGATTGCTTTACCGGAATTCGAGTCTCGTCTCACACCAGATCAGGAAAAAAAATTAAAAACTTTAGAAGAACTTTATCTGTCTAAGCTTTTTTCACCGCCTTCTTTTGAAGAAGTTAAAAGTCATATAACCGTCAATGAAGCTGATTTCAAAGAATTTTTGCATATTTTAAGTGAACAGGGTAAACTTGTTTTTGTTAATGAAAACATGGTATTTCATGTCGAAGCCGTTGAAAAGGCGTTAACATTACTCCGGGAATATTTCGGACAGAAAAATGAGTTAAGGGTGAGCGAGTTTAAGGATCTAATCGGTACCAGCCGTAAATATGCTCTGCCTTTACTCAATTATTTTGATAATAAAGGTTATACCCTGAGAGAAGGTGATCTACGAGTGGCTGGTCCGAAGTTAGAAAAGTAAGCTAAAATTATTATCACAGGATTTGCCTTTATAAACCAATCGATTAATGTTTATTTCTTGCTTTCCTGTTTAGAACATGTTTTGTCATCATTTCCAGATCAACTTTTTTCAGTATTTCTTCTGCGATTCTGGGAGTAGTTAATCCAGTCAAATCCAGTAACAAATTTCGTGCACCATGTTCAATAAATTTGTCCGGTAATCCCAGCATCATTAATTCCACCTGGTTTGCTAAATTTTTTTCTTCAAGAAAAGATGCTATTTGACTACCAAAACCACCGGAAAGGACATTTTCTTCTATGGTGAAGACAATCTGATGGTTATCGATCAGTTTTTCCAATAAATTCTTATCAATGGGTTTAATGAATCGGCAATTAACTACTGTTGGATTGAGACCATTTGCCTCTAATGCAGGTATGGCTTTTAGACTCTGTTCGACCATTGTTCCCACGGCGAGGATTAAAATTTTTTCTCCTTCCTGAAGAATTTCCCAACTTCCAACAGGAATTTCATGTAATTCTTCTTCGAAATTGATTGGTTCTGGAGATTTATCCCGAGGATAACGGATAGCAAATGGTTGTCTGTCTTGTAAAAGCGCTGTGTAGATAAGATTCCTTAATTCTTGCCCATTGCGAGGTGCCGAAACAATCATGTTGGGGATGGGTGAGAGATAGGATAAATCAAAAGCACCATGGTGGGTTGGACCGTCTTCACCAACTAGGCCTGCCCGGTCAAGGGCAAATATAACCGGGAGGCGCTGTAATGCTACATCGTGGATAATTTGGTCGAAGGCCCTTTGTAAGAAAGTTGAATAAATAGCTACAACCGGGCGCATTCCAGCTACGGCAAGCCCCGCAGCAAAAGTAACCGCGTGTCCTTCCGCTATACCTACATCAAAAAAACGTTCTGCGAATTTTTCTCTGAATTTTACTAATCCGGTTCCATCAGCCATTGCCGCTGTAATCGCACAAATTTTATCGCTTTTTTCCGCCAATTGTACCATAGTTTTTCCAAAAATTTCTGTATAAGATGGATTTTCTTTCTTATTTGTTGTTGATTTATTTTTGGACGGACCAATACCATGATAGCGGTCTGGATGTTGTTCTGCCTCCAGATGTCCTTTACCCTTCCTGGTCAACACATGCAACAGGATGGGACCGGGTAAATCTTTAACACGTCCCAGAATTTGAGTGAGTTCATCAAGATCGTGTCCATTAATAGGACCGAAATATCGGAAACCGAGATCTTCAAAAAATAATCCTGGCATGATAAAAGTTTTAATACTCTCCTGAGCCCTTCGAGCTAGGCTACGCAATTTCTCAGTTAAGGGTGGAATTTTTGCAGTGAAATCCCATACTTCGCCCTTGATTTTTTCATAAAATGGATTGGTTATGATGGCATTGAGGTAATTGGCAATGGCGCCAACACTAGGCGAAATTGACATATTATTGTCATTTAAGATGACCAGTAAGTCCCGGCGAGCCTGACCAGCATTATTGA
The DNA here is from genome assembly GCA_964387645.1 of uncultured Calditrichaceae bacterium. Classification (GTDB taxonomy): domain Bacteria; phylum Calditrichota; class Calditrichia; order RBG-13-44-9; family RBG-13-44-9; genus CAYLYM01. The sequence goes on from CAYLYM010000038.1 coordinate 29,152, forward strand.
GACCTTCGTAAGCCAGTCCACCGGTAAGCGATCCGTCTCCAATAATAGCTACTACCTTATGTTTTTCACCTTTTAAATCCCGAGCTGTTGCCAGACCCAGCGCCGCCGAAATAGAAGTACTGGCATGGCCCGCATCAAAAGTATCATAAGGACTTTCAGATCGCCGACAAAAACCACTAATTCCCCCATATTGACGTATTGTTCGTATGGCTTCTCGACGTCCAGTTAGTATTTTGTGCACATATGCCTGGTGTCCCACATCCCAAACCAGTAAATCTTCGGGTGTATTAAAGATGTAATGCAGCGCAAGTGTCAATTCAACGACTCCAAGACTTGAAGCAAAATGTCCTCCTACCTGAGGAATAACTTCCGAAAGGTATTCGCGAATTTCCTGCGCCAGTATTTTCAATTCATCTTTTGATAACTGCCGCAAATCTTCTGGTGAATTTATGGAAGGTAATATTTTCATTTTAATCTATCCTCGTTTATGTTAATTGTTATATAGAGCTAAAATCACTAAAATGTAATAAATAAATAGAAAAATTTCATTCATTTTTAATAAAAGTTCTGCAAAAATTCATTACTTATCCCTGTGAACATCTTTTTAAAATCGGAAAGAATCTTGGTAAATAATGTGGAGGCAAGTAGATGTTCAAAAATTTGCTTGGGAACTTTATCTTTTAAAGCTAATTATGTTATTAAAAAATATTTTTAGTAGTGTAAAACTTGTGAATTTTAATTTTTTACCCTTTCACAAAAATATGTGTATAGAGATTGATTTTTAGTTTGAATTTTCATTTGTCACAAATTTTTCCACTTCCTGTCAGCTTTTTTCGACCTCTGAGTTTTACTTTGGTTGAAATGGTATGTTTGCCCATGCAGTTTTTAAAAAAGTAATTCAGAGCTAATCGAAAAATTTTTATATTTTAACGGGCTCGAAATTTCTTACTCCGTCCCCGAAATTCCACACAAATGACCCTTTTGTGGTGGGAAATGATCTGTAGTAGGTTATTTCGAATTCCAACGTTTCGAGACACGAGAAATTTCTTTTTTTTGCGATCCTGATTGTTGATATCCCTTTGTTCCATTTATTATGCTCCTATGGAACTTCTTCTGGTCAAAATGACCAGAAGAATTGTTATTCCAGGCGAACTTGTTATTACTATTCGATTTGAACACTCCCTATCTGGAATTGTTTTGATATATGATAAAACCAGTTATTTCAGACGATTTTTATTTTAATAGGATTATTGGTTGAATGGAATGATTTTTATTTTTTATTAAACAAGTTAAGTAATGAGCTGTTTAATTAGAGCAGTTTTTTCTAAATTTTTTATTTTTCGATTTCAGATTTTCCAGAGCAATCTGGACATTTCTTTTGAAGCGATCGTATTTTATTCTCCTTACCGGTGTACCATCGAAAAGTTTATTATATTCCTTCTGATTTAAATCTGCGAGGCGATATAGGCTGAGTTCTAGGGAGGAAAAACGACTAAAGA
>CAYLYM010000039.1:0-19781 GCA_964387645.1 uncultured Calditrichaceae bacterium
CTGAACCCCATTGTCCTGAGCCCGTTTCAATACATCTGGTAAATCAGTTTGATAATGATTGAAGTGCAGATGGGTATGTGTATCCGTTAATAACATTTAGCATTTGCTTCATTTAATTCGATTGACGACTTGTTATTTATGATCTTTTCTCATGTAATTAAAAATAGAATAAATGTTTAATAGCCGCCTTCTAAAAAAATTTTTGAAGACGGCTATAATTCTCACTAATTAGTTAGATTCATTTCTATTAGAATAATACTTGCGTAACGATCCAGAAACTGGGTAACAGAATGAGCAAGGAATATAGCATGTATCCAAAGAAGCTGGGCATTTTAATTCCTTGTTCTTCTGCAATGGATTTCACCATGAAATTGGGAGCATTTCCTATATAAGTCATGGCACCGAAAAATACGGCTCCAGCGCTTATTGCCTTAAGATAAACTGCCTGATGGGCAATGAGGCTTGCCACAGCCTGACGTTCAGGCATACCAGCAAAAAATTGACCAAGAGCTGAGTTTAAAAAGGTCAAATAGGTTGGAGCATTATCCAGGAAGCTGGATAATGAACCAGTAATCCAGAAATAATGCCAGGGTTCTTTCACAGCTTCGGTAATGAAATGCAATTCTCCTTCCACACCTGCTTTTAAAATTGCCAGGGCTGGGATGATGGTCATAAATATTCCAGCGAATAATTTGGCCACTTCCACAATTGGGAACCAACCGAATTCGTTTCCTTCCCGGATTTCCTGAGCTGTTGTTTTTAAAGAAAGAATACCCATTAGGACAAGGAAGAGATCTCTTATGATATTTTGGATATGCATTTCCACACCCAAAATGTTAACTTCTCCCAAGTGTACCAAACCACTAAAAAGTACTCCGCTAATTACACCAAATAGGAAAAGCAGATTGTGTAAACCTCGTATCCTGAATCTTTCATCACTGTTTACTTTCATATGATTTTGTGGAGGATTGTTATGCCAGCCCTCCTGGCGAAATTTCAAGGAATCAAAAAGGAAAAAGAGTGTCAGTAATATACCAGCCACCAGTGCCATGTGGGGAAAAATATTAAGTGTCCAGAAGAAAGGGACACCATGAAGGAATCCTAAAAAGAGTGGTGGGTCACCCAAAGGTGTTAAAGATCCACCAATATTGCTAACCAAAAAGATAAAGAAAATAATAAGGTGCACCTTGGATTTCCTGTATTTATTCATTCGAATCATTGGGCGGATAAGCACCATAGAAGCTCCGGTTGTTCCAATCAAGGAAGCTAAAAAAGTACCAATTATCAACATGATGAGGTTCATAATAGGTGTACCAACCAAGGCACCTTCCACCAGAATCCCACCGGCTATAGTAAATAGAGCCCAGAGAAGAATGATGAAGGGGATATAATCGATAAGGTAAATGTGAACAATTTCGTGAAAAGCGTGTCCATGGTAAGCAAAAAGGAATGGAATTGCAAAAACTAATGCCCAAAAAGCAGACACCTTTCCAAAATGATGGTGCCAAAAATGCGGAGCAACCAATGGGAAAATGGCAATCGAAAGGAGTATACCGATAAATGGAATCACGCTCCAAAGTGGTAATTCGGCTCCAAGGTTCACTTCATGCGAAAGGCCTTGCTCTTCACCACTCTGTTGTTGAGTTACCGCCTGACCGTGATGCTCCTGACCAGATTGTGAATAACCGGGATACACTAAAAATAAACTCAACAATATGATTGCGATTGTTAAAGATCGGCTAACTGATAAAGTCTTCATTCCTGGTCCCTTTTCTCTTGTTTAGTTTCCTTAAATATTTTAAAGTAATTTGGCGCACAATCTAAAAAACAAAAAGTATAATTTCAAAGTCTTAATTTAAATTAATGGTTGAATTGTTCAAATCTTCTTCATTAAAATGTTTTATTTTAAAGTGGCTTAATTTATTGATACTTGTTTAAAAAGGAGGAATAAATTTATGCAAACAAGGTTAATTTTGATTTTACTTCTTACTTGTAGTTTTTCCATCTTTGCTGCACGCCCCATTCAGTTTGAAGATATGTTCAACATGGGTAGAGTGGCAGATCCACAAATCTCGCCAGACGGAAAATGGATCGCATTCACAATTACTTACTATAACATTGACGATAATTCAAAAAACAGCGACATCTATCTCGTTTCTACGGATGGAAAATCAACCCGACAGTTAACATTTAATTCAAAGGCAGATTTTTCACCAAGGTGGTCTCTCTCCGGAAAGGAGCTGGCCTTCATTTCCACACGTGATGGTTTGCCGCAAATTTACATTTTTAATATGAAAGGTGGAGAAGCCGAAAAAATTACTGATATTCCAACTGGAGTAAACAGCTTTGTATGGTCACCTGACGAGAAATTTTTTGCTGTTTCAACAAACATGTTACCCGAAGCTGATTCCCCACAAAAAAGTATCGAACTGGAAAAGAAAAAGAAAAAAAGCAAAGGTACAGGACGGGAAATTGACCGATTGCTTTACCGTCACTGGAATCACTGGAGAGATGGGAAATATAGTCATGTAATTCTAATAAACCGCCAGGGTGAGTTTTTACTTGATTTGACTCCCGGTCCGCACGATACTCCTCCTATTTCCCTTGGCAGCAGCCACGACTTTGTTTTCTCGCCTGATGGAAAATACCTTTGTTTTGTAAAGAATCCAGATCCGATTGTTGCCATAAGCACCAACAACGATATCTGGATGACACCGGTAGACAAATTAGCACACCAGCAGATTACATTCCGAGCAGGCAATGATAACGGACCATGTTTTTCTCCCAATGGGAGGTACCTGGCATACCTTTCCATGGAAAAAGAGGGATTCGAAGCTGATCAACAAAATTTATTCATCTACGATCTCCAAACCCATCGGAGACGTAATCTTACCGAAACGTTAGACCGTTCCGTCTCTGATTTTGTCTGGTCTCCTGATAGTAAAAAAATTTACTTTTATGTCCCTCATCATGGACGTCATCGCCTATATGAAGTGAATATAAAAAATGCTCGACGAAGACTGCTCCTGGAAAACCACTATCTGCGTGGATTAGCCTGCAGTCCGGATGGTAAATTCCTTGTATTGGAACGTGAGGCGGTCAATCAACCTGTAGAACTTTATCGATTCGATATCAAAAAGAAAAAATTAACTCAATTAACTTTTGTAAATAAAAAACGTCTTAAAGAATTGGAAATGAATCCATTAGAAGATTATTGGTTTATAGGTGCGAATAACGATTCAGTACATCTTTTGATGTTAAAACCACCTCAATTTGATCCATCGAAAAAATATCCCATGGTTTCTCTTATCCACGGGGGACCACAAGGCGCTTGGGGAGATGATTTCCACTACCGATGGAATGCAGAAATGTTTGCTTCACCAGGGTATGTGGTAATCATGATCAATTTTCACGGAAGTCGGGGTTATGGGCAGAAATTTTGTGATGCGGTAAGTAAAAATTGGGGCGGTTGGCCCTATGAAGATATTATGATCGGGACAAAATGGGTTGCCCAGAATTTTGATTTCATCGATCCAGACCGAATTGGTGCGGCTGGCGCTTCTTACGGCGGTTTTATGATTAATTGGATCGAAGGCCATAATGATGAAGGTCTGTTTAAATGTCTGATTTCGCACGATGGCGTTTTCGAACAGGTGAGTATGTTCGGTGCTACGGAGGAATTATGGTTTCCAACCTGGGAATTTAATGGATATCCCTGGCAAAAAGGAAGTTTGTATCAAAAGTGGAATCCAATAAATTATGTGGATCATTTTAAAACACCCATGTTAATTATTCATGGTGAACATGATTATCGTGTACCTTACACCCAGGGATTACAGCTTTTCACGGCCCTCCAATTGAAAGGTGTAGACTCTAAATTACTCTTTTTCCCAGATGAAGACCATTTTGTCCAAAAGCCGAAAAATGCCCGGCAATGGTGGGAAAATGTCCATGCCTGGCTAAGTAAATATCTACGTCCATGAACCTTGGGGTGAGTCTGATTTTGTGAAAAATTACAGAAAAATTCACAAGGGTTTTGGAGTGAGAATTAAATATCAAATCAATATCGAACCATTTCAATTAGATTTCTAATTGTAAACACGGAGAGAACAATGGATATTGGCAAGTATAATGTTCAATTGATTGATGCCGGTCGCTACCGTTTGGATGGTGGCGCCATGTTTGGAGTTGTTCCTCGCACTTTGTGGGAAAAAGAATATCCCCCCGATGAAAAGAACCGCATCCTGCTGGCTTTGAATACTTTGTTATTAGTGGGAAATGAACATGTTATTCTCATTGATACAGGTGCCGGTGATAAATTTACTGAGAAATATGCAAACATTTATGCCATCGATTATTCCGAACATTCACTTCTTAAATCATTAAACGAACACGGAGTGCAACCAGAAGATGTTACTGATGTGATTATTACTCATCTGCATTTCGATCATGTAGGCGGAGCTACTCGATACAATGACAGAGGTGACTTAGAATTACAATTCCCTAATGCCATTCATTATATTCAAAAACGGCAGTTGGAATGGGCACAAAAACGCTTTGAAAAAGATCGGGCGAGCTACCTGTCAGAAAATATTGATCCACTTTTAGATTCGGGGAAAGTCGAGATTTTAGATGGTCCGGTCAAATTGTTCGAAGGCGTAGATATTCTTATTTCTGATGGTCACACTTTCGCTCAGCAAATGGTTTTGATTTATGACGAGGAAAGAAAACTCCTCTATGCGGCTGATCTTATTCCCCTCGCAGCCCATGTGGCGATCCCCTGGGTTATGGCCTATGATCTTTCACCTATGGTAACCATAAAAGAAAAAAAGGAACTTCTTCAAAAGGCGGTTGATGAAAATTGGATGATATTTTTCGAACATGATCCTCGCACTCCATGTGCCACTATCGAAAAAGGAGAAAAAGGATTCGAAGTAGGCGCACCGGTTCCTCTTTAGAATATAAACCCTTTAGAAAAAAGATTTCAGCATGCAAGCGAAATGTGAGGAGAGGATGAGTAAATAAATCATTCAGGTGAGGTGAGAGGTGTCCTGGGAGCGTGGAAAAAAGTAAGATACGTACCTGAAATGACCAGTGCCGCACCCAATAACTGCGGAAGATTTAATAACTCCCGGTAAAAGAGCCATGAAGCAGCAATCGTGACAACCGGAATAAGGTTGGAAAAAATAGCTACCTGGGAAGCTTGTAATCGACTCAAAGAATGATTTAAAATAAAATAAGCAATAACTGAACATCCCACAGCTAAATAAAGCACATTAAGGAAAATAAAGGGATCGGGGATAACGTTTTTTCTCCGGATGGTTTCTATAAGAGCTGCGGGAAAAAAGAATAAAGTTGCTACCACGGTCTGATAAAAGGTGATTGAAATGGGTGAATATTTCCGGGTTAATTTACGGCAGAATACATTGTATAAACCGGCGGAGAGGGCTGCACCAAGTGTGAGAAAATTTCCTAAGAGAGGATTGGGAGCTAAGAAGCTTTGTCTCTGCCAGGAAAAAATGAGATAAATCCCACAAATTGAGATCATAATTCCCAAAATTCCCACAAAGGAAGTTTTTTCTTTTAGAATCCAGGCGGAAAAAATCATGCTAAAGACCGGAATGGTTGCGATAATAAGCGAAACGCTGGAAGGAGTGGTAAAACGGATACCAAAGGTTTCAAATATGAAATAACCGACAGGTTCGATCAACGTAAGAAGCAATAAATCTTTCCAATCTTTTCGGTCAATGAAATATACTTCTCTTCTTTTCCAAAACAGAAAAACGAATATTAAAAGAGCAAAAAAATACCGGCCGAAGATGAGTTGAAATATTCCCAGACCCATTAGTGCATTTTTTGAAGCAATAAATGAAAAACCAAATAATAAGGTCATAATTAAAAGTAATATAAAATACCTGGCGTTTGGCATTTTCAATCTTCAGCCTCCGGGAAGGGTCTGTAAAATAAAATGGTATTCCCTAAAATTTGGATTACCTGAGAAGAAGTCAAACTTGCCAACCTTTCAGCGACTTCCTCTTTTGGAATTGGACATGTATCTAACACTTTCAATTTAATGAGTTCTTTTGTTTGAAAGGAATTCTCGATGGTTTGTACAGTGCCCTGAGAAATTCCTTCTTTCCCAATCCAGATTTCCACCTTCAATTTGTTGCCCTGAGCCCGAAGTGCCCGTTTTTCTTTTCCAGTTAAGACCATGATATCCTCGTTTTACAGTTTTTATTAAAATTTTTTGTGACCGTTTTTAGCAAAGTGCGAATTTATGGATATTTTTATCGTCAAGCAATGTCCTGGAGATTTATGGTAAAGTTGTAAAGATGAAAGTTAGCTGCATAATTTAACTCGGATTATTCACTAACCAGGAAACATAGTTACCCAAAAAGAACCTCAGGTAATCATTTTCGGCTTGTTTAAACGAGCATTTGCTTTTAATTTTATTAACAATTCCCGGATAAATTGAAAAAGTAAAATTGTTTTGTAATGAGAAGGCTACAATTATTTTTTTACTTAATACATCTATTAGTTATTCAATCCTGGTTGATGGCGCAGAATACAGCCAAAGTCTGGCAGTATTTGGAAGAAGGACTCTATCTGGGTATTTTTGATGCGCCCATTAAATCGAAAATGGGGGATTCTAAAATAACGGTTCTAAAGATTGACCCGGCGTTTTTTGATATCAATATTTATTGTGCCAGTGAATATCAGAAAAAATTGCGTACAGCTCGGGATTGGGCTTTAGAGTTTGGCTTATCGGCCTGTATCAACGCCGGCATGTATGCCACCGATTATCTGACATCGGTTGGGTATTTGAAATGCGGTAGTCATTTGAATAATCCCTATATAAATAAAGCCTATAATAGTATTTTTGCCTGTGATCCTGTTGGAGATGATGTCCCACCGATAAAGTTGATCGACCGTCGTTGCGAGGATTTTTCACAATGGAAAGACAAGTATAATTCATTTTCACAAAGTATCCGAATGATCAGTTGTCATAGAAAAAACGTCTGGAAGCAACAGCCGCGTCAATGGAGCATTGCTGCCCTTGGTATCGACCAATCAGGAAACCTATTGCTAATTCATTGCCGTTCTCCTTATTCGGTTCACGATTTTATTAATATGTTGTTAGTACTGCCTTTGGATATTCAACAGGCGATGTACCTGGAAGGCGGTCCTGAGGCCAGTTTATACTTTAGAAGTAAAAATTTGGAAAGGGAACTTGTGGGAATTTATGAAACAAGTTTCCTGGTAAGTAATGATAATAGGATGGCCTTGAAAATTCCCAACATTATTGGAATCAAAAGAAAATCGAATTAAGTGGGGGGATAAATTGTTTTAAAATCCTGGAAATTATTCATAATTAACAGAATACTCTTTATGTTTATATTTTAAAATATAACGCCGGGATTATCTCTAAAAGTCATATTGGTATCCTCGACGAATTGGATAATCCATTTACAAAAACAACTCCGTTAATTTCCCTTTCAGATATTCAAAGGCCTCTGGAACGTTATCTACAATTTTGAATAATTTCAGATCTTCCTCATCAATAACCAAATGATCCACCATATATTGAAAGTTGACAACATTGTTCCAATATTCTTTTCCATACAAAACGACGGGCATCTTTTTTTGTAACTTATTGGTTTGAATAAGGGTCAACACCTCGAACAGTTCATCCAACGTGCCAAATCCACCGGGAAAGACAACCAATGCTTTGGCCAAATAGATAAACCAGAATTTTCTCATAAAAAAGTAATGAAACTCAAAATTCAATTCTGGAGTAATGAAATTGTTAGGATCCTGTTCCAGAGGAATGGAAATATTCAAGCCAATGGATTTGCCTTCGGGAACGTCCGCCGCACCACGGTTAGCAGCTTCCATAATACCTGGTCCACCACCAGAACAAATAATAAACCGGTGATGTGAATTAACAATACTTCTAGACCATTTCGTTAATAATCGGGCCAATTCCCGTGCATCATCATAATAACGGGACATTTCTAATTGTCTTTTAGCCCAATGTAGTTTTTTCTGTGTTTCCTCGTTCTTCTTTTTCTCATAGAGTTCTTGTGCCTCTTCGTAGATCTTCTTTGCCCTTATACTATCTACTAAACGGGCAGAACCAAAAAACACAATAGTATCTTTCACTTGTTGATCCCTGAATCTTGCAGCAGGTTCCAAATATTCAGCCAAAATACGTATCGTCCGAGCATCACGGCTGCTGATGAAAGCAGGATTTTTGTAAGCCTTTTGAACTTTCGTTGTCATCTTCTTCACCTTAAGTTATTTTTTAAAGTCTGTCTTAATCAGTATAAAAATTACCAGGAGTTTTTTTACACCAGAATAACTAGCTTGGATCCGTATTTATATAAAAAAATGTCATACCGTTATTTCATAAATAAACGGCTAAGTTTATCCTTTTCTTTAAAGTTTATATCACATAAAACCCTATTTTATTAATAGTATTTTTCTGGTTGCCACCTGATGATTTGCCTTTAACTGATACACATAAACTCCACTAGGTAGATAAGTAGCACCAAATTCAACATGATGATTTCCTGCCGGGAGGACTTCATCAATCAACGTAAACATTTTTTTCCCTAAAAGATTGTACACTACTAATTGTACTCTTCCCTGCCGGGGTATAGAAAATGTAATATTGGTTTTGGGATTAAAAGGATTAGGATAATTTTGATTCAATTGGAATTTATAAACAATGGCATCTCGAAGTTTATTGTTTAATCCAGTAGCAATTTCTGTTACTGCATTTTTAAGAATACTTAAACCTCCACCATAGGTTGCGAAATATGCATTCCCGGAAGCATCAAATAAAATTTTTCGCACGTCAGTAGAGGAAAGTGCTGTATTGCTTCCAAAAGTCTCATACGTCGAACCGTTAAATTTATATAACCCACCATACTGGAATACTTGAAAATCATTAGAAATATCCCAACTTACGACTCCCGTAAGGGCAAACCATATATTTCCGAGGGTATCCAGAGCCACACGCCCCACATATCGAGTAAATTCCTGCCCTTCAAGAGTTATTGAAGACCAGTTCTGTCCATCATACTTGAGAATACCTAATCGATGTAGCACACCAAATCTGATTGTATTGATCTATAAAAATATTTTCTACGCAATGAATTGACTGTCCATTATAGGTTGTCCAGTGAGTCCACTGTGACCCATCTCAGCAACTGATCCCCTGATCACCACCTGCCCAGATCCTATCATCTGGATCAAGCGTCAGACTGTACACGTAATCATCTGGAAATCCTTCTTGTGGAGTAAATTTAACCCATTGTCCTTGATCCAGACGTGCTACACCATTCATCCCACAGACCCATAAATTACTGTCCGCATCGAAGAAAACATCCCACAGAATTGAAGACGGTAAACCAGCATTACTTACTAAATAATTCTGCCAGGGACTTTCCAGCCCTGTCGGATAATAGATGGCTGTTTTTAGTGTATCATTTCCTCTTACTTGATATATAAAACCCTGTACAGTTCGTCCATCTGACCAATTTTGAAAACGGTATTCCCGTCCATTAAGACTCCATATTTCACGCGCACCTATTTTAATCTTCTGTCCATAAGCCCAGGGAAATGCAACTGGTGTCATGTACTGTCCATTACCTACATAAGGAACTATAATCGGGAAGCCCTCAGGTTGAGTATTCAGATGGGTAAAATGCGGAGCATCAATCCAACCAATTTTGGCAGCCGCGAATGAACAAAGATATTCCACAGGTTGCGACCGCATTACACATTGAACTGGATGATCAGTAGCGTCTTCAAAATTACCATTGGGAATATTCGGTCGAGGACCATAATTCAAAGGCGCTGAATTTTCACCACTCAAGCTATATTCATCTCTTGCCCAAAAAATATGAGCCGTTTCATGTCCGAAAATGCGACCCAGGGAGTAATAGGGAGTACTATTGGGATAAGCCCTGAGCCAACCCAAATTTACAATCACGCTTACCAGAGGTCCACCCATGTATGCATAATTGGATCTTCCATCAGTAAATTTTTTATAAGCCACTTGCGGATTTTAAAATAATAACCCGGTGTAAGTCCAATCCGCTTTAAACTTACTATTCATCGTATCATTAAAAGCGAAAACCCTGTCTAAATAATAGCCATCCGTAAAGCCGACATTGACCATCAACGCATTAATCCATAAACTATCTTCATCGGGGCTATACCGGAATGGTTCGTAAGGCTGTTGAGCCCAACTGCTATCATGGCGAATGGGAAGCAACCGGAAAGTCAGTGGGTGGTGATAGTACTGGGCTAAATGACTCCAGGCAGCCAGGTCTGCACCAATGACCCTTAAAGTGGTATCTTCTGCTCCCATCGACCAGTAATATTTAGGTGTTTCCAGCTCTCCATTACACTGCACAAAAATAGGAATCACAATAATTAAACCAATCATTACTTCATTCGGAAAGCCATCCCTCTGAAACCGATCCATACTGTTTTTTATCGAAACAATCTTGAGATCATCTGTGATATAATTCTCTGAAGGTTGTTTAGGAAAGGTTGACTCACCGTCCATTGCCTGAGAGGAAATCAATTCACGAGAAAAAGAACCCTGAATATATGGAAATGAAGTATAAATTAAAATGTCATTAAAAAGGCTAACGAACCAGAATTCATCCGTTGAGAAATCAGGAAGATTATCCGGTTTCACGGGTTGAGAATATATTTTCTTAATTCTATCCCATTGTTCGAGCACCATTCGCCCGGAAACAGAGACTTTACCCATTAAATAACGGTTTTGAAGAGCCAATGTTATTCGACCACCGGATTGTTCAACCATATCCATAGCAGTCCGAACATCTTGCGACGAGCTATTTTGTTTCAGAACAATAAGGGTATAATCCTGTCGCCAATCATCCCATAATTCCTGGGAAAAATGGCTACCGGTAGAAACCAAAAACTAAATACGACAATCCACTTTACTCTGGAAACCAAATTAGAATAAATGCCGGTACATTTCATGATGTCCACCCCCTATAAGTGTATTTATTGTGGAAATTTTCTAATAAACATTTTCGTTAAAAAAATCTGAAGTTTAGAAATTTTAAGGGTAATTATCATATAAATTGTTTAAAGTAGAAAAATTCAATGGGTCTTATTAAAAATCTAAAAAATGATAGTGAAAATGGATTAGAATAAGGATTAAAATCCTTTAATAGTATTTAATCAGAAACTATGAAAAACCTTTTACACAAAAAATTAAAACGAGGAGTTCAAGATTATTTTGGAAATGTAAACAGTGAGTCAGGGATATTTATATTAATCTTTAAAAATATTTATCTTGATTTATTTAATTGCAAAAAATTATATTGTAAGAAAAGATATGGATTAATCCTTAGGCTAAATAAAATGAAGAATAAAACTAAAGGTCAGATTGAGTCAGAAATCAGCACCGCTATAACCCAATTCGAGAAGGCACATCTTGGACGGGGACCGAGTGAAACTCGGACTTATATCATTAAAGATATGATTATAATCCGATTAAAGGGTGTTTTAACGCCTGCCGAAGAGCGCCTTGCCAATACCCCTCAAGGCGCCCAATTAATCAAGGAGGTCAGGCTTCGTTTAATAGAAAATTCGCGGGAGCTTATTGAAAAAATCGTTGAAGAAAAAACAAGGGCTAAATTGATTTCTTTACATACTGACATCAGTTCTTATACAGGAGAGAGAATATTTGTTTTAACTGTCGATAAAGATTTAGAAAAAGAGTATAAAGGTAATTAATGAACTAAAAATTGATTAAGAGCATATAATATTAGTAATAGTAGATATAAAAAACATTTGTTTTGAACGACATTAAGGAACTGATGATTATTTAAACACTCTACTGGCAGACATAATAGAAACCTATTTCTAAATTAGAAGTAGGGAGCTATAGTGTAAGCCGGTGCTCTTAGTAATGTAATTTAAAAATAGAGCACCGGTTTTTTCTTTTAATGAAGTTTAAAAATAGATGGAGATAGAATAAAATGTTGATATAATGGAAAGTCTTTTCCAAAAACTTCTCTGTTTTATAGATCATTCGGTTGACGTTTTATTTAAATAAACTGAGGTCTGTTTTAAAACTATATTTTCTATTCTGTTTCCGCAGTTTGCTCTTAACAGAATATTTGATAAATCAAAAACGAAGGTAAAAAATGTCACCAGAACGTTTGAAGAACAATAACAACAAGTCAGAAAAAAGTGGACTATGGGTTTTGTTGCTTTTTGCAGCATTGCTTATTGGTATCATTCTATTAGGATGGATTACCCGGTAAAAAGGAAAAGATGTTATTCTTGAATCTTTCTTCCTGGAAGATGTACTGACTTGGTTCGTTCCTTTTAACTTCCTGGCAGAATATGTCGTTAATCCGATCAAATTCTTATGCATTTCTGAAGAGATCATCGAGGAAACTATTGTAGCTACCGGCACTTTTGCTCCGGAATTTGCCGCCCTGGCGAGGCTGTGGGGCCACTACAGGATATCCGTGGTAAATTTAATCGCGAATGATACAGAAACAGTAAACATGGAATATGCACCAAATGAAAATTGAGAACTAATTGGCAATATACCGATTAAAAGATCCATTTTAGCTTATGCTAAACAATCTGTCTTCAATATAGAAAGTTTTTTATGAAACTTTTTTTTATTTTAGCAGTTGTACTAGTTGATGTGAAATAATCAAAGAGGCAGAAGAAGAGAAATAGTTTTAAAAGTTTACTGCAGAATTAAGATGATTATAAATTGCTGGAAGACCCGATAGAAGACATTCTCTGATATAGAGAAGGTAAGCTATAAAGTAAGCCGGCGCACGAAATTCTTTGTAAAAGAAACATGCACCGGCTTTTTTATTTTTTAGAGAGATTAAAATGGATGAAAACAGGGAACAAATGGAAAAAAATATCCAGGAAATTGTCAGAGATTTTCTGGAGGGGCAGTTCAGCGAAGAAGCTACTTCCATATCCGTCTTTTTACATGGGGATCTGTTGGTAGTTTATTGTAAAGGTTGTTTTTCGCCTGCCGAGCAACAAATGGCCCACAATGAACTGCAGTCTAACCTTTTGCTCGAATTCAAGGAAAAGGAGCTTGAGCAGGCCATGATTATACTTAGAGATTGTATCGAGAAAACAACAGGGCATCATATTCTAAACATTGATTCTATTGTGGGATTGGAAGGAACTCGCTTGTTGCACATTACCTTGCAAGAAGTTCTTTAAAATAAGGCAAAAAATAGTGGGGTAATATCATAAAAACACGTGAATTGAAATATTTTAAAAAAATAATTTTAGGGAAGCAGCGGGCGGTTTTAGAGGAAATTGTCGTAAGCGAGGTCGTTAATGTCCTGGGAAGCAATGCTGACGCAATGCGACTGGAAATCCAGTCACCTGTTACAGACCTGAAGGAAGAGCTTATTCAGTAAAACAACGAGTCACTTCAACAAATTAAAGAAGCAGCGATAAAAGGATTGCAGGCCATTTCCAATGGATATGAGGCCAGTAAGGTCAAAATCACGGGAAGCGTTGCCAAGGGAAAACCGTTTTTGAAGATAAACCGTTTTTGGAGATAATCAGAGCGGTAGAAATTAACAAAGTTGACCTGATTGTCGTGGGAAGTCATGGGACGACCGGATTAAAACAAATGCTCATCGGCAGCACGACCGAAAAATTGGTACGCAAAGCGCCCTGTCCGGTGTTAATCGTCAGAGCCCCAGATTTCACCTCGCCGATGCTATTTTAAATACTGCAATGATATTTGCATTTATGCTCGAGAAGCGCTATTGCAGGTCTTACAGCGCAATTAGCGAGTGCATGAGAAATAAGGAGAATGAGTATGATGCTTCCAACTTATATCCATCAACTACAGAAAATTCCTCAGTTGGGAAAACAGGAAATAATAAACCTGCAAACTGTAGTTGATAGACTTGTCTTTCGTACAAATAAATATTATCTGTCTTCGACAAACTGGGACGATCCGGATGATTCAATTCCAGCCAGTAAGGCTGTTTCAACAATAGACGGAGAATTGTAAATGGATGTAAAATTAGAGAATCTCATTGAAAAAATCAAAATGGAAGGTGTCGAAGAGGCACAACGAAAAGCAGACGAAATTCTGAAAAAAGCCCAAGTGGAGGCAAAAAGTATTTTAGATCAAGCCAGGGAAAAAGCCGATGAAATAATTGATGAGGCTGTTAAGGAGTCCAAGAAAATCCAGAAGATTAATCAAGAGTCATTACAAAGGGCTTTCCGAGACACCCAGCTTTTGGTAAAAGAGAGAATCGAAGCACTGTTCGGTATCGTTCTTCAAAAGGAGGTGACGAAATCGTTGCAGCCCGATTTTCTTCAGAAACTAATTCTACAGGTAGTGAATAAATGGGAAAATAATACTCGAATTGAGATCACCTTAAGCGAAGATGATGTATTGGCTTTAAAAGACTTTTTAACTTCCGAGTTGCAGAAAGAATTTAGGAAATCCATTTCTATAAAAATCAGCGATGACATCTCTAAAGGTTTCCGCGTTCGGTTGGAAAATAAAAACTACTACTACGATTTTTCTGATGGAAGTATTAAAGAAATTCTCAAAAAGTTTCTTAACTCAAAGTTAAACAAGATGCTGGAAAATAAGAATGGATAAGTACTATTATCTAACATCATTATTTCCTACTTTATATTTTGACAAACCAGCGAAGATTTCCGTCGCAAGTTTTTTACAGGAAGCGGAAAAATGGCTAAGCCGGCGAGATTTTTCTATTGTTCGGAGCATTAATCTGAACGATGTTGCTCAGGACAAATCAAACCCATCATCATTACGCGAATATAAAGAATTTGAATATCAATTGCGTAGCGATCTGGCTTCCTGGCGCAAGGCAAAACAAATAGGGACAGAATACAAACCGCAGCGCTTTGCAAGCTCCATCGTTAAAGAAGGTAATCCCCTGGAGATTGAAATAAAGCTGATGAGGATGAGATGGGATTTCCTTGAAGAAAAGGAGCGCGATCACCACTTCAACTTAGAATTTTTGATCATTTACTACTTGAAGTTGCAAATATTGCAGAGGTTAAACCAATTCAATAAAGATAAAGGAATAGAGAAATATCAATCAATATGCAGGGTTTCACTATGAATAAGCACAAGGGTATAATTAGAGGAATCAATGGGAATCTGCTTACCGTTGAATTTGATGGAAATGTCAGACAAAATGAAGTCGGCTATGCGCTGCGTGACGGGGAGCGGTTGAAATCGGAAATCATCCGAATTCAGGGAAACCGGGCATTTTTGCAGGTTTTTGAGAACACTAAAGGTTTAATGGTGGGCGATGCTGTCGAATTCACTGGAGAAATGCTCTCGGTTCAATTGGGTCCGGGTTTGTTGGGCCAAATATATGATGGATTACAAAACCCGCTGACAGAATTGGCAAAACAATTTGGTTTTTTTCTCCCTAAAGGAGTTTTGTTTGAGGCATTGGATTCCCAAAAAAAATGGCAGTTTACTCCACTAGTTAAAAAGGGCGATGTTGTCCGGTCTGGATTTTGGCTAGGGGAAGTTTCGGAAGCGTATTTCAAACATAAGATCATGTTGCCTTTTCATTTACAGGGCGAGTATACCGTCGAAAGTATAAACAATGCAGGCGATTATACCATCCATGATTCGATTGCCCTTTTGAGAGACGAAAAGGGTGAAACCCGGGAAATTACAATGAATTTTAACTGGCCGGTAAAAATCCCCATTACCGCTTACCGAGATAAACTGCTTCCTAAAGAGCCATTAATTACCAAAGTACGTATCATCGATACTTTCTTTCCGGTAGCGCGGGGCGGAACGTATTGCATTCCCGGTCCCTTTGGTGCCGGCAAAACCGTTCTGCAACAAATAACCAGCCGCTACGCCGAAGTAGATATTGTTATCATTGCAGCTTGCGGCGAACGCGCCGGTGAAATTGTAGAAACCATGCGCGAATTTCCAAAATTAACCGACCCAAAAACCAAAAAATCGCTTATGGAACGCACAATTATTATTGCCAATACCAGTTCAATGCCAGTAGCCGCTCGTGAAGCCTCGGTATATACTGCCACCACCCTCGGGGAATATTATCGCCAGATGGGACTGGACGTACTGCTGTTGGCAGATTCTACCTCCCGCTGGGCGCAAGCCATGCGCGAAGTCTCCGGTAGATTAGAAGAAATTCCCGGCGATGAGGCATTCCCGGCGTACCTGGAATCCCGAATTGCCGAATTTTACGAAAGAGCTGGTCTGGTAGAGCTTTATTCCGGGGACCAGGCGAGCTTAACCATCGGCGGTACCGTCAGCCCTGCTGGCGGGAATTTTGAAGAGCCAGTAACTCAGGCCACCCTGAAGGTAGTCGGCGCTTTTCACGGTTTGTCAAGAGACCGGGCAAACGCCCGGCGCTTTCCTTCAATAGATCCACTGGATAGCTGGTCGAAATACGAAAGCTGTGTTCCAGGAGAGTTAATTGAGTATGCCAGAGAATTTTTATTCAAAGGCCATGAGGTCCATCAGATGATGATGGTTATTGGCGAGGAAGGCACATCACTGGAGGATTTTATTGTTTATCTGAAGGCTGAATTTTTAGACAGTGTTTATTTGCAGCAAAACGCTTTTGACAAAGTGGATGCCGCCACTTCGCCGGAGAGACAAAGATATGTTTTGCAGCATATTTATCATATTTTGCAAAAGGAATTCCAATTTGATAATAAAGACCTGGCACGTGAATTCTTTTACGAATTGCGGCAAAAATTTATCGATTGGAATTACTTGCCAATGGAATCTGAGGATTTCAAAAAACAAGAAAAATTGATAAACAAATTAATAAAAGGAATGGGCGAAGATGAACCAGGTGTATGATAAAGTGCTTAGTGTGGCGGGAAATGTAATCACCGTTAAAGCAGAGACTGTAGCCTACGAAGAATTAGCGGAAATTACCACATCCCGGGGAAAATCTTTGGCGCAGGTCATTAAGTTGGAAGATGATATTGTGTCGCTTCAAGTTTTTGTCGGAAGCCGCGGCATATCCACAGACGACGAAGTCCGGTTTCTGGGCCACCCGATGCAAGTACCATTTTCGGGAAATATGTTGGGGCGCATATTTAATGGCAGCGGCATGCCGCGAGATGGGGGGCCATCTATCGCTGAAAATGTTATCCAGGTTGCCGGTCCATCGGTGAATCCGGCTAAACGAATCATCCCGCGGCGGATGATTCGCACGAATATCCCGATGATTGATGTCTTCAATTCTCTGGTGGCGTCGCAGAAACTTCCCATTTTCTCTGTCTCGGGTGAACCTTATAACCAATTGTTAGCCCGCATTGCGCTCCAGTCGGAAGTGGATATGATTATTCTTGGCGGCATCGGCCTGAAATTCGACGAATATCTGTATTTTAAAAATACTCTGGAAGAAGGCGGTGCGTTTAACCGCTCCATATTTTTTATCAACACTGCTTCCGAGCCGGTCGTTGAAGGATTAATGGTTCCTGATCTGTGCCTGGCGGTGGCGGAAAAGTTTGCGCTTGGCGGTACAGATGTACTGGTGTTATTGACCGATATGACCAATTTTTGTGACGCTTTAAAAGAAATTGCGATTACCATGGAACAGGTACCTTCGAATCGAGGGTATCCCGGCGATTTGTACAGCCAGTTGGCCTCCCGGTATGAAAAAGCAGTCGACTTTGAAGGAGCAGGTTCCATTACTATTCTGGCGGTAACCACCATGCCCGGCGACGATGTGACACACCCGGTACCGGACAATACCGGTTACATTACCGAAGGACAATTCTATTTGCGAAACGGATGCATCGAGCCGTTCGGCTCGTTAAGCCGCTTAAAACAACTGGTAAATAATAAAACCCGCAAAGACCATCGCGTTATCATGGACGGCATGATACAGCTTTATGCCCAATATAAGGAGGCCGAAGAAAAACGCTCAATGGGCTTTCGGATGAGCCTCTGGGATGAAAAACTCTTAAAATACGGAAAAATGTTCGAGGCCGAATTAATGGACCTGTCAGTCAATATTCCTCTTGAGCAGGCGTTGGACCTGGGCTGGTCTATTCTGGCAAGATGCTTCAGCCCCGAAGAAACTGGGCTACGATCGGATTTAATCAAAGAATTTTGGCCCAATAATTCTACCTGAGTAGAAAAGGCAGGTATTTATGGCAAAGATTCGATTGACGAAAAACGAGCTAAAAAAGCAGAAGGACAATTTAAAACGGTTCACTCGCTATCTGCCTACGTTGGAATTGAAGAAAAAACAGTTGCTGGTAGAAATTAGTAAAATTCAGGCTGAAATAGACCGGCTGCAAGCTAAAGTTACAGAGGTTGATAATAAAATTGCCGAGTGGGCAGATGTTTTTGCAGAAGAGATCGACCTGAAAGAATATGTCAAAGTTAAATCGATTGAGACCGAAACCGGAAATATTGCCGGTATCGATTTTCCAGTGTTTAAAGATGTGTTGTTTGAAGAGATCTCTTACGATTATTTCAATACCCCTCTGTGGATTGACGCAGGCATTGAAGTGTGCAAAGCACAAATCAGGCGCAAAGCTTATTTAGCCATCGCCAAAAAACAGCAGGAAATTATTCGTGAAGAGCTGCGCGTGACAATCCAGAGAATAAAATTATTTGAAGAAGTTAAAATTCCGGAATCCCGAGAAAACATCAGGATTATCCAGATATTTTTGGGCGATCAACAAACCGCCGAAGTGGTTCGGGGAAAAATCGCCAAGGCAAAAATTGAGAAGAAAAAACGGGGAGGCACGCGGCTATGATTGTAAAGATGAAACAAGTCACCTTGTTAACGGATTCGAAACGTCAGGAGACGGCGCTATTAAACCTGCGTAAATTGGGTGTTTTACATCCCCGTTTAATAATGCGACCTGGATCAAAAGAGCTCCATGTGATCGAAACTGAATTGGATAAAGTAGACAAAGCATTATCTCTCTTAGACGAAAAGTGTACAGAATTCGCCGCAGAGGAGAAAGATGAGACGGCAATTGTGAATCAGATTATTGAGGTTTCTCAGGAAAAAGAAAAGCTGGCGAGCGAGTTGGAGAAGCTGGTTGAGACCCGGCATTGGTTTGAAAGATGGGGCGCTGTTTCCTACGCCTCGCTAAGGAAATTACAGCAAAATGGAATAATCATTCGATTTTATGTGGCTGAAAAGAGCGCCTTTGAGAATTTACCAGCAGACCAAATCACCTACCCTGTTAAAGAAAATCAAAAGATGGTATATTTTATCCACATTACCGAATCTCCGGAAGAACGCCTGAACTTTAAAAAAGAGCCAATGCCGGAGGTTGAACTCTCCATTCTGGAATCGGAAATCCGAAGATTGAAAAATGAAATTGCTGTAAAAAGCGCCTTAATAAAAAAGTTAAGCTGTGCACGAGATTTATTGGAAAGATTTCGTAAAAATTTGGAAAAACAGTTAGAATTTTACCGGGTATTATTAAACATGGGTGTTGAAAGAGGTGTGGCCTATTTGCAGGGATTTTGTCCCGTCGATAAAATACCCCAACTCAAAAAAATGGCTGAGGAAGAGTACCTGGGATATCTTATAGAAGAACCGGACAATCCGGCCGAGGTGCCGACGGTTCTTCGTAATCCCAAATGGGTCCGGATTATCCAACCCCTGTTCGATTTTATGGGTACGTTGCCCGGTTATGCCGAGCAGGACATCAGCCTGGGCTTTCTGGTTTTTTTCAGTATTTTTTATGCCATGTTG
>CAYLYM010000039.1:19791-30642 GCA_964387645.1 uncultured Calditrichaceae bacterium
CTCGGCACCATGTTTTTCGCCCGGAAAAATAAAAAGGCTCCCAGAGAACCGTTCCGACTGATGTATCTATTGGGTTTCACTACCGTGCTGTGGGGGCTTTTTTCCGGCACCTGGTTTGGTTCAGAAAAAATTGCCCAGTTCCCCGTCTTGCAATTTTTTATTATTGATTCAATCTACAGCTTTTCGGAAACCAATCAGGGACTGATGATGCAAATCACTTTCATCATCGGTGCCGTTCATCTTTCGCTGGCGCGGATACTCTCGGCTCTTAAAAAAATTAATTCACCTGTTGCACTGGCCGAATTGGGCTGGGTGGCAATATTGTGGGGTATTTATTTTGTGGCAAATCATCTGGTACTCGGCAAACCCCTTCCGGGTTTTGTTGCTATCCTTTTTATGGCCGGAGTGTCTCTAATAGCCATTTTTAGCCATTTTCAGAAAAATATATTGAAAGGCATATTGTTATCGCTGTCGAATCTACCTCTTGATATCATCAACACTTTTTCCGATGTGGTATCCTATATCCGTTTGTTTGCTGTGGGGATGGCCACCGTTATTGTTGCTTCCAGCTTTAACGAGATGGCTCTCGGGGCCGGCATCAATTCAGTTTTAAGCGGACTTATTTCCGTGGTGGTTCTGCTTTTCGGGCATGCGCTTAATATCATTCTGGCACTTATGTCTGTTCTGGTACACGGTGTCCGCCTCAACATGCTTGAATTTTCCGGGCATATTGGCATGCAATGGTCCGGTAAAAAATACAGGCCGTTTAGAGAATAAATAACAAAAATGAAAAGCGAATAAATAAAAATGAAACAGAAAGGAGTAAACTATGATCGCAGGATTTGGTGATTTCAGTATTTCATTAGCACTTGCAGCATTTGGTTCGGCATTGGGAACAGGTGTGGCAGGACTCTCGGCCATCGGCGCCTGGAAACGGGCATTTGCGCAAAACAAAGCTGCTCCTTTTATTCTGGTGGCCTTTGTGGGCGCGCCGTTGTCACAAACCATTTATGGCATGATTCTGCGCAACGCGATCCAGGTGGCAAACCTGCCGCCAAATACTTATCCGCATCAGTTCTTAATCGGTCTCTTCGCCGGAATGGCCATGGGAATGTCGGCTTTTATGCAGGGTAAGGCGGGCGCTAAAGCGGCCGACGCCCTGGCGGAAACCGGTAAGGGATTTGGCAATTATATTATGGTTCTGGGCATCATCGAGACAGTTGCTCTGTTCGTGATGGTCTTTACCATGACCGCTTTACCGAGGGTTTCGTAACGAAAAGATAGGATTGGATCACCCATAAAAATTTCTAAAACTGAAAAAATATAGATAGGAGAAAACATGTATAGATATAAACGTCTTTTAATCAGTTTAAATTTGACAGATTTAGATATCACTACCCTCTCCTATGCGGGCATGGTCAGCAGATTGTCGCTTTCAGAGAAAGCATATTTTCTCTTTGTTTGCCGCGAACTGGAAATTCCTCAAAAACTGCTGAAAGAATATCCGAATTTTTTGGAGCCGCTGGATGAATATGCAGGTAATGAAATGAAAGAAGAAATTCAACACTCTTTCGATGGCCACCCCGATATTGAGGAAAAAATTGAAGTTCTTCAAGGGAATCCTTTACAGCAACTGCTTCAATACGCGGTAAAAAAACAAATCGACTTAATTGTAGTCGGCAGAAAAAAAGACGCCAGTGAGACACGAAGATTGCCCTTAAAATTGGCTCGTAAAGCATCTTGTTCAGTTATGGTTCTTCCTCACCAATCTAAAACGGCGATTTCAAAAATTCTGGTACCGATAGATTTTTCAAAAAATTCTGCCGACGCCATGGATGTAGGAATCGCATTCGCTGCTGCGGCTGGTATTACGGAAATTATTTGTCTGCATGTTTATTCGCTCCCGTTGGGCTTTTACAAGACCGGAAAGAGTGAGGAAGAATTCGCCGAAATCATGCGGAGAAATGCTGAAGGCGATTACACGGATTTTATTAAGCAAATCAACTTGAAAGGCCTGTCGGTCGTCCCCCGATTTGTATTAGCAAAGAAAACGGTAAAAGCCATTTGCGATACGGTAAACCGGGAAGGAATTAATTTGATTGCCATAGGTTCTCGTGGTAGAAGCAATGCGGCAGCGGTGCTATTAGGAAGCATTACCGAAAAACTGATCATGAGAACCAATATCCCAATTATCGCTGTAAAAAAAAAGGGCGCCAATATGAAATTTTTGGAGGCCCTACTAAAAATATGATCATAACAGAGGTGGGCAAATTATGAAACTTTTAGAAAAAATATTGGTACCAACAAAATTTAGCAATGGATGTAGGGATGCCCTGCAGATGGCAGTCCATACGGCAAAGGTTTTCAACTCCAAAATCATTCTGATGCATGTTTTTCCGGACGAGATTTCTTCGAAACTGATTCGAGAAATGTTAAAGAAGCAGGCACTACAAGAATTAGAAAATTTAAAAAAGATGATCGTTGCGAGTGGCGTTGATACAGATGAGCCTATTCTGGTTTCCGGAAACGCTTTTGATCAGATTATTAAGCAATCCAATCATCATAATGTAAATGTTATTATGATAGGAACTGGTGAGAAGAATGCCGATGAACTACATCCCATGGGAATCACCGCCGAGAACATAATTCGCAATTCCAACAAGCCGGTGTGGATTGTCAAACCGAATGTACAGCCACCAATTAAAAAAATATTATGCACGGTAGACTTTTCTGAACCATTTCTCCGGACCTTGAAAAATGCCATTCATCTGGCGCGTAATTTTAAAGCAAAGCTCACGATGTCTACGATGATTCCCCCCTTAAAAAGTCCCATTTTGGGCTTCGGCAAAATGCCTGATGAAGAGCGCGAAAACCATGCGCGCAAGCACCAAAACAAATTCGAACGCTTAATAAAGGACTTTGATTTTCACAAGGTAAACTGGAACATGCAAATTTTTATGGGAAAACTACACCAGGAGCTTCGCAGGTACATTCACCAGGAAAAGATTGATCTATTGGTTATAGGTTCAGGAGGAAAAAACGATCTGGGAACCGGGTTGCTGGGAAAAGTTGCCGAGAGAGTGATTCGAGAGGTCCCCTGTTCGATAATAACCTTTAAGGCGGAGAACGCCATAATTCCGTTAATCCAGACTAAAATGGATTCTATAGAAAAACACATGAAATTAGGGCGGGAACTTTTAGAGAACGGCTTGCCGGAAGAAGCGATGCCTTCATACAAGAAGTGTATTGATCTAGATGAATTGTATGCCCCGGCATGGGAAGGGTTAGCCGAGGCTTACGTCCGATTGGGAAAAGATGAACAGGCAGAAAAATGCCGAAATGAAGCTAAGGAGATCCGGCAGCGCTTTTGGGAAATCCATGTGGAAGCCGAGATCCGCAGCCAACACCATATGTTTGGTAAAAAAAGAAAATATTTTTAATTCAAAGTGATCTTTGTTGTTCATCAAAATTTCTAATCAACGAGAAGAACCTCCCATTTGAGTAAAAATATTTCTGAAACTCTTAAATACTGCACTTACAGAATATCAAAGCTAAAGTATTTTACATTTAACAGTTAAAAAACCTTAAACGATGTAAGGCAATTTAAATCTTTTTGTATTGATGTAAACTTTAACCGTTGATTCTTAAGGAATCTGATGAGTATAGTAAAGAATAGAAAAATAAATCTTGTTGTGCTGATTTTTTTTTTACTGTCACCTGGTGTTATTTTTGCTTTACCAGATACCGGTCACAAGGTGGACATGACTCACCGCATGATGATGCTGGCTATCCAGTTAGGCATCATATCTTTTGGAGCAAAAATAGGTGGAATACTTTTTGAAAAGATGAATATCCCGGCCGTGTTGGGAGAGCTAACCACCGGGATGATCATCGGACCCTTTGCTTTAGGCGGAATTCCATTTTACGGCTTTCCCAATGGTCTATTTCCACTTTTTTCCGATCAATTTCCTGTTTTCCCCGAACTTTACGGTTTTGCCTCTATTGCCGCAATTTTGCTCCTCTTCATTGTCGGATTAGAGACGGATATTAACTTGTTCAAACGATTTTACCGCGCCGGGGTGGCGGTAGGTCTCGGCGGCGTAATATTCTCTTTCGTATTCGGATCCGCCATTATGGTACTGTTCAGTCAGTGGGTAATAGGGATTCCTATCGGTTTTTTTCATCCTTCGGCGCTTTTTTTAGGGGCAATCTCGTCTGCTACTTCTGTTGGCATAACCGCACGTATTCTTTCCGAAAAGCAAAAATTAGGTTCCCCGGAAGGGGTAACCATTTTAGCGGGAGCGGTAATCGATGATGTGATCGGGATCATTTTATTAGCGATTATCCTTGGCATTATCAACGTATCGCAGTCGGGTGGTATCATCGACTGGCTCAGCATAGAAATCATCGCAGCGAAGGCTATTGGCATCTGGCTCATTGCCACATTTGTCAGTCTGGCAACTGCCGGAAAAATTAGTTTTATGCTCAAACTGTTCAAGGGGAAAACATCAATAGCCTTGATGTCTTTAGGTCTTGCCTTCATTCTGTCAGGTTTGTTTGAGCAGGTGGGACTTGCCATGATCATCGGAGCGTATGTTATGGGTTTGTCCCTCTCTCAAACCGATATCAGCCAGGTTATTCAGGAAAAATTACATCCAATTTATAAACTTTTAGTCCCCATATTCTTTTGCGTAATGGGAATGTTGGTTGACTTCAGCGCTATTAGTTCTGCACCGATACTTCTATTCGGTTTGATCTACTCAATGGTTGCTATTTTAGCGAAAGTGCTGGGTTCCGGTATTTCTGCGCTTTTTTTCAATTTTAATGTACGTGGAGCGACGCGAATTGGTTTCGGAATGCTGCCCCGCGGCGAGGTAGCGTTGATTATGGCCGGTGTAGGATTAGCTGCCGGCGCAATTGAGCCAAAGCTATTCAGCGTGTCCGTCCTGATGGTAGTAGTAACTACTATGGCAGCTCCGCCAATCCTGGTCAGATTGTTGAAAAATCCGCAGCCCGGCACCAGAAAGAAAGTCCAAACCCGGGATATAAAAACACTTTCTTTCCCTTTTCCCTCTCCAGAAATAACAGACCTGCTAACCGGCAAGCTGTTAAAAATATTTGAGTCTGAGGGATATTTTGTCAGCTTAATTGATATCCAACACCTACAATACCAGATGCGTAAGAACAACATTGTTATTAATTTCCGCCATCTGCCAAAAGAACTCCTGTTTTATTGCGAAGGCTCGGAAACGCCACTGATTCATGCGGTGATGTACGAAGCGATTGCAGAGTTGAATAAAACTGTTAAAGAACTACAAAAACCAGTGGACAAAGAAGCCATTGGCCGAAGGCTACAAACCAGAATTGACGTAAGTGGGGCAAAAATTAAGTTATCCCAATATCTGACCCCGGATGTGATCGAAATGAAACTTAAGGGAAATACAAAAAGTGAAATCATCGAAGAATTGCTAACTCTGCTTAAAAAGAATGGCATGATTTCAGACGTAAAAGAAGCCTGGTCTGCTATTTTGGAAAGAGAAGAAAGCATGTCTACCGGAATCCAGTATGGAATAGCGATTCCACACGGCAGAACAGATGCCGTCTCAAAGATTGTCTGCGCCATCGGTGTAAAGCGCGCCGGAGTGGATTACGGCTCCCTCGACGGCATGCCTTCTAAGATATTTGTGCTTTCATTAGCACCTAAAACAATAGCCTCGCCTTATTTACAATTTATGTCAGCAATCAGCCGCCTGCTGAGCAACCCTGAGGTAAGAGACCGCGTCCTTTCCTGCAAAAACAGTAGAGAACTTTACCAGACACTCACCAACGAGATTGAATATAACAATACAAAATGAAACATAAGATTTTCTATATATTAAGATAGAAATGCACTACTGGATTTTTATGAGTAAAGTCTAAATTTTCCCAGAAAGAATAAAACAGAAATCCTGAAATTTTTATAACTTCTAAATCCTCGCTTAATATATTTTACCTGTTACAAAATCACTCGCGTCATTGTCACAATTTTCAACAAAATTCAGCTCAGCACTTTGGTGATTTTATATTTCATTGTAAAAAATCTGATCCAGATTTGCTTTATTGACGAAGAAAAGTTTCTTAAAAAGGTTAATTCAGTTAAGTATAAATTAAAGAACTTTTTAAGTGTTACGATTATATGAATATCAAACAAAGATACAAATTATATCAGTACAAGAGTTGACAGTGAATAAGGGAAGCACACTAGTATTAATTAAATATAAATAAAACAGAAAAATGAATTATAATGTTTTTATTCCTTTATTTGAAAATTCGATAGTGGTTTTGCAGAAAAAACTCGGTTCACAGAGCTTATTTAGTTTTTACAAGCAGTTTAATGTCTGGTTAATTTTTGATTTCATTCCAGGGGACAAGGGCGCAAATTAATGACAATTGGTTTATTTTTGTTACTTAAACTATTCGTTTTTTGCTTTATACGCTGATTTTGAATTTTAAATTTCACGTATATATTTATCAAAAAACAGTTCAGTGCAATGCAAGAGTCTAATGAAATGTATAAGACTTTGATAAACACATGCCCGGACGGGATTATTGCAACTAATTTAGAGGGATGTATTACTTATGCATCTCCACGGGCTCTTGAAATGTATGGTTCAAAAAAGAAAGAAGAATTAATCGGCAGAAACGTTTGTGAATTTATCGCTACCGAAGATCATGAAAAGGTAAAATTCAACCTTAAAAAAGTAATGAAAGACGGAGTGGTTAAAAATGTTGAATATACCCTTCTGAAAACAGATGGTTCACGTTTCATTGGAGAATTAAGTATTGCATTAATTAAAGATGATCAGAGAAAACCAAAGGGTTTTGTTGCAATTATGCGAGATATCACCGAGCGCAAACAGGTGGAAGAAAAATTCGCTTATGAAAGGCACTTGCTTCGTGCCCTATTAGATACAACACCTGATAATATCTATTTTAAAGATAAAAATAGTCGTTTCATCCGAACCAGTAAAGCCATGGCGCAATGGTTTGGGCTGAATGATCCTGATCAGATTGTAGGCAAAACAGACTTTGATTTTTTCTCAGAAGAACATGCACAACAAGCATATAAAGATGAACAAGAAATAATTCAAACGGGGCGTGCTCTGATTGGTATTGAGGAAAAGGAAACATGGCCTGATGGTCGTGAGACCTGGGTTTCTACAACAAAAATGCCTTTGCGTGATGAACAGGGGAAAATAATAGGTACTTTTGGTATTTCCAGGAATATTACTGAACGCAAATTAGCTGAATTAGAAATGCAAAAAGCTAAAAAAGCGGCAGAAGAGGCTAACAAGGCTAAGTCTGAATTTCTTGCAAATATGAGTCACGAAATTCGTACTCCATTAAACGGTGTCATCGGAATGACTCACCTGTTGCGGGAAACTAATCTGACACGAGAACAAAGAGAATATGTCGAAATTATTAACAAAAGTGCCAATACATTATTAACTGTAATCAATGATATTCTTGACTTTTCGAAAATCGAAGCAGGGAAATTGGACCTGGAAGTCATCGATTTTGATCTACGTGTAACAGTAGAAGATGTAGCGGATATGCTTGCTTTGAAAGCGTACGAAAAAGGGCTCGAATTTGCTTGCCTGATCGACCAGGATGTACCTTCATTGATCCGCGGCGATCCAGGTAGAATGCGGCAAATCCTGATCAATCTGATCAACAATGCTATTAAATTTACACACGAGGGAGAGGTAGTAATCCGCGTTAAACTCGAGGAAGAAAGTGGAACGCATGTCACTATTCGCTTTAGCGTCTCCGACACTGGCATCGGCATCCCTAAAGATAAAATGCACCGCTTGTTCCAGTCTTTCTCGCAAGTGGATGCATCCACGACTCGAAAATACGGCGGTTCTGGCCTGGGATTAGCCATATCTAAAAAACTGGCAGAGATGATGGGCGGACAGATCGGTGTAGAAAGTGAAGAAGGAAAAGGCTCCACCTTCTGGTTTACCGCCGTATTTGAAAAACAAAAACAAACAAAAGAAACCAAATTTGCCTCTTTTGATGAAGTTCGCCAAAAACGAATTCTTATCGTCGATGATCATCCTACCAATCGATACATCTTGAGAGAACAGCTCAAATCCTGGGGCTGTCAGTTTGATGAAGCTTCTGATGGGGTTGAAGCATTGAATAAGCTTCACCAAGCTAAAATTGACGGCAATCCATTCGATATTGTTATTCTGGATATGCAGATGCCAGAGATGGATGGTGAGACTTTGGGACGAAAAATTAAAGAGGATCCCACACTTAGCGATACCATTCTGGTCATGTTGACCTCGGTAGGTAAACGCGGTGACGCCGCTCGTTTGCACAAGATTGGCTTTGCCGCTTACCTCACCAAGCCAATTAAACAATCGCAACTTTACGACTGCCTGGCCACGATCATTAATAAAAAATTAACAACTACCAAACATCAGTCCGAAACGATTGTTACCAAACACTCCATAGATGACAACAGCAAGCATAAAATACGCATTCTTTTAGCCGAAGATAATCTAATAAATCAGAAAGTAGCCTTAAAGATTCTGGAAAAATTAGGCTACCGTGCCGATGCGGTGGCGAATGGCAAAGAAGTTATTGAGGCATTGAAAAATAAACATTATGATGTGGTTTTAATGGACGTGCAAATGCCGGAGATGGATGGTTTTAAAGCAGCAAAGGTGATTCGAGACGTCAAATCGGATGTACCCAATCACGATATTCCGATCATCGCCATGACCGCACATGCCATGAAAGGAGATCGGGAGCGTTGCCTTGAGGTAGGTATGAATGATTACGTAGCCAAACCAATTCAACCCCAGGAGCTATTACAGGTGCTCCAGAGATGGATTCACAGCAAATCACCAGACGAGGCTTCAACAAACTTAGAGACAAACTCATCGGCTAAAAAACTCTTCGACCGATCGCGGTTATTGGAACGTCTGGGTGGCGACGAGGAACTGTTGACCGAAGTGATCGATTTATTCTTAAAAGATGTTCCTGTTCAGGTAGAGAAATTAGAGCAAGCTTTGCAAAATAAAGATGCCGAACTGGTGGAGAGTATCGGACATTCAATTAAAGGTGCCTTCGCAAATATCGAAGCACTAAAATTAAAAGAAACAGCATTTCTAATTGAGAAAAGTGGAAAAGATAAAGATTTAGAGCGAGCCTCTTTACATCTAAAAGAATTGAAGCAGGAATTTGAAAAATTGAAAACAATTTTGTCAAAGCTTAATCGACCGAAGAATTAGTTAAATAGATAAATAATTGAGTAATTGAGTAAATTGTCTATTTTTGGAAAAATATCGCTACGACGACAATCCACCATTTCGTAATATACGGTCATGCTTCAGTTTTTATCAAAAGTCGGGATGGGTCAAACCTGATGTCAGCTTGAGCACGGTTCTCATTGTTTTTTAAGCAAAACGGAGTAAAAAGGTCTTTTTTCTAAAATTTGTTGTAGCAGAAATCATGTTAGTTAAATAATAAGGCCTTTTTACCCCTCGATCAATAATAAAAAACTACTCTGTATTCTCAGTTTTGCTCAATGTTTTGTTGATTTTAAAACGAGAGAACGGCATATCGTTGTTCGAACGTCGGATGGTCAAGAAAGTAATAGATCCGAATCTTTCAGAGGGTTTATAACCGATTATTTACCAGATATTTCATTGGAATTTAAAATGGAATGGAAAGACTCTTTTTGCTTGTCGTAGATCTCGCTTTATTTGAGCTTTAGACTATTAATGTTCAGGATGCTATTTAGTAAAATTAATTCTATTCAGTGGGATAATAGGTTTATACAGGAACAATTTTCTCCACAGATTTAAGGTTGTGGCTGTATCGAATTCACAATAGTGGACGATTTTTTCCCACTCGCCCTTTTTATAAGCTGCAAAAACTTTCTCCCCAGAAAGTTCTTCCTTCGGACTTGGTAATCCATGCAGTTCCGCCAGAATTCCTAATGGCAGAACTTTCTGCATATCCCAGTTATAATAATTCATCATGACATCGAAATGAGGATCAGTGGAAAAACGCCTCAGATTACTGAAACGGGGATCAGCAGGGGCAATTCCATGATGAGACATGCGTTGCAGGATGAAAGGAATGTCAAAATTAAGCCCATTATAATGGATGTATATTCCCTGATGTTTTTCCGAAATATTATTAAATTCCTGCAAAATTTGATATTCATCATCTCCGTAAATGGATTTTAAACGGATGGTTTCATCCTCAGCCACGTAAGCCAAACTAATGCAAATAATTTTACCAAAATCACCATGTATGCTGGCAAAATTATCATAATCGAAATCAGGATTTTTTTCCTGCAGTTTGCCCACTTTTTCCAGCACTTTCTCCCTGATATTATCACTATAATCTTCCAGGGGTTTGGCAGGGATTGTTTCGATATCCAACGCTATATGATTCACAGCCATAATATACACACTTTTTATTACAATATAAATAATAACACTTAAACGTTCAAAACAAAATTCGGACATCTCGAATTATTACTCAAATAGTGAATTGAAACAACAACGCTATTATAAAAGTTTTGATAATTACAGTTGAAACATTTTTTTGAAAACTTTGAATAAATTGATCAAATCATGATTTTTTGCCAATTCTCATACCTAAATACCTGTATTTCTATTTTTGAAACTTTTAATTTAATCGGCAAAAATTTCTCATTGTAAAATAATCAAACGATCCCTATATTTTGATAAAACAATAAGATAGAGGATTCAAGCAATGATTGGCAGATTAAAATCTCAACTTTCGATTCTGGATAGTGTTTTTAATACACGCAGGAAAAGAAGC
>CAYLYM010000040.1:0-30333 GCA_964387645.1 uncultured Calditrichaceae bacterium
TAATAATTCCCAAACAAACTCAAATCAACATTCTCAAATACATTGTAAGTTACCATTGGAATAAAAGCCGAGCTATTATCCGAAAGACTGATAATGTAAGAACCGCCAATATCAATCAAATCCGTTATTGGATGTTTAACGAGTAAATAAACCTGGTCGCGCGTGATTGATTTCGTTTCTGCAAAAAGATACTGCATCCAATCATTGAAATTATATCGCTTGTAATCGGATTTAGCCGAAGTGTTACGGTAATATTCACACATTATATATGTCTGAAAATCGAAGGTGTAATCCGAGCCTAATACCAATTCATAATAATCTTGCGTAATTTGCATCGGTCGATATGGAAAAGATGAAAGTGAAAGCAGTGAAGCAAAGGCGTTAAAATAGGCTTGTTTTTCGTCGTCATCAATTTTTACTTTATTATAGGCATATTCTCCCCAAACGCCAAGTCCCAATAATTCGCCTACAAAATCAGCTCCAAGAATGTGCCGTTTTGTATTCATTTGATAAAAATTCATTGCAATAGGATCAAAAATTCTGGCGTCTGTATAATTCCAATGCTTCTGGATTCCCAAAAGTGAAAAATCAAAGTGAGAAAAAATTCTTCCTTTTAATTTCAATAAAATATCCGTGTATTTCCAATCTTCAGTTGGAGCATAAATTGCCGTAATTCTAAAATCATTTTTAATTGGCAAATCAACTCGAAAAGCGTTATGTCCTGGTTGTTCATAAGTGGGATCGATAATGTCCTTTTTATTGAAGACATCTGTTGGATTCCAAACATAACCTGTCCCCATGGACAATTGCTGTTTACCGATGGTGAAATCAGCATATTTGAATGAAAGTTTTACAAACGCGTTATCCAGAAAATTTTTATTTTCATAAGGCATAATATAAGGGATCATTGCTGGCGCTTCAGCAGCTACTGCCTCTGGTAAAAATTTTAGAATGTCCCATTGGGTTTTTCCGTGATAGGTTATGTAATCTAAATTAGCACCAAAAGAAACATTATCCGATGCTTTTAGCTGTAAATCAACTCTCAATTTGTTAGAACTGAGTTGATAAAAGTCGTTGCCAATTTTAGCCCCCATTAACTGCGGTTCGAAATATCCGAATATTTCCACCTGTTGAGAAAAGCTAATCAACGGATTTAATACAATAAATAGTAGTGTAACTACAAAAATTAGTTGCTGAATGTGGGGGCGAAGGATTTGGTCAAAACTTCTATTCCCGGAAAATAGCTTCCAATCGGAAATCATTTTTTCAGTCCTCTTTCGGTGAACATTTCATCTTTTAAAGGAATATTATATTTGCAGGTTAAAATTTCCATGCTTGTCTGGGTGTTATCCATTTTATTATACATGACCATTTTCATACCTGTAGGTACACCGTCAATATTTTTAATGTCATATTGAACAAGGCGTTTAATACATAGGTTGGGATCATTTTCATCATAATAATCAATCACCACAGGGAAGAAATTTTCCTTAATGACCCACATAATTAAACGAGAATAATGGCTATCACTGTCTTTCTTTCGTGTCAGTTCAATTTTGTAGCAATCGTAACCCTCCATTTTTTCATCCTTCAAGCGTTTTGCGGTAAAGTCTGTAATGAAGACATCGCCTGCCCCCATATCTTCATAAGTAAAATCGCTACC
The DNA here is from genome assembly GCA_964387645.1 of uncultured Calditrichaceae bacterium. GTDB lineage: Bacteria > Calditrichota > Calditrichia > RBG-13-44-9 > RBG-13-44-9 > CAYLYM01. Next base: position 1,664 of record CAYLYM010000040.1, read on the forward strand.
CTGCATTTTCTGCTTTTTAGCATGAGTGGCTAATTTACGCACTCTTTTGGTGCGCGGGAAATAAGCCCAGATGTCATCGGCATTATTGAGCATAAGTATTGCCTGACCCTTAACACGGGCCGGCTTGGTGTAACGAATCAAATTTTTTTCACCCTTATCTTTACTCCATGATTCATATTCAAAAGTCCGCTTTTTCCCGGACGTAGTCACAATCGTCATTCTTATTTTGCCATAAACAGTTTCTTGATTCATCAGGTCGTTTACTTTATGTATGATCTGGTTGGCAGTTAATTCTTGCCCCGAAATAGCACTCAGGCAAAATAAAATGATAGTAGTGGTTATTATTAACGTTTTCATGGGAGCCCCCCTTAATTATAAATTTATTTTTTTATTCCGTCTAATAATATGTCCAGCAAAACATTAGAAATCTGTCTGATGTTCAGTAAATCTTTTTCCATTATCCATTGCAAAGTTACACCATCCATAGCGGCAATTAAAATGGCTGCAAGGGAAATGGTATCTACCTCTCTGAAAACACCATTCTGGATTCCTTCTTTTAAAATATCAGAAATCAGGGTGCGATATTCGGCATAGATTTGTTTCAGGTTGAAGATTCCCAGAATTTTTTCGTCTTTATTTCGCATACCTTCGGCCCAGAACTCCATTATTATCTTGGCAAGATCACCACTGGATTCAAGAAATTCTGAAAAGGATATGTTAAAAAGGAGCCGTAATTTCTCGACCGGATCATCAGTCGCAGTAATTGCTTTTTCAAGAATGGCTTGCATATCCTTATAAAAATGTTGAAAGGTCTGGCCAAAAATGTCTTCTTTACTGTGGAAATATTCATAGATAGTGCCCTTGCCGATTTTAGCGGCGTTGGCAATATCAATCATCTTGGTTTTAGCAACTCCTTTTTCCGAGAAAACCCGCATTGCAGCGAACAGGATTTCTGCTCTTTTTGCATCCTTATCTACTATTTTTGGCGACATCAAAACTCCTTGATTTTAAAATGACCGACCAGTCGGTATTATTATAAAATGTCTTTTTTCCCGTGTCAAGATATTTTTTGAAAAATAATGATAGCGCCGGCCTGTCGGATTGTTTAGGCGAAAGAACGTGTAAATAACAATGGTCCATTCCTCAACTGCCTGTCCCGATTTTGCCTTAGGCCGGGGAATACAGATTTTTATAAAGAGTTAGATGAATCTATATGCTGTTTAAAAAAATAAAAACACGGAATAGGTAGTAACACAGAGAGAATAATTTAGCTTGGGTGTACAACTTTTGCCAGAAAGTTAATAAAGAAAAAGAAATAAACTTTAACAGAAAGATTTGAATAAATAATTAGACTTTTAAAAAATAAGAGATTACATGAAAAAGTAATTTTCAATCCGATATTATGAAAACTTTCATTTTTTTACTTGACACATTATTTATTTTTTATTATCATAATTAAAATTTTAAAAAAATAGAAAGGTATTGGATTGTTTATTATGTTGCATTTAATAATAAATATGATGAATGGTATGATGTGCAAAATGATGATGCAGATGTATATACGAATGATGAAGGGCAGTGGATAAGTAGATTACAAATTGAACGAACCATAAAAAGCCCTTCATCAAAATGAAGGGCTTTTTTATTAATATTTACTTTTACTGATATTAAGGATGAAAAAATATGACTTGAGCGAAATATTAGAAAATAATCTTTCATCCAGAAAGGCGGAGGGAAAGGCCCTGAGAAGCCTTAGCAACCTGCCATATTGAACCAATGGCAAGGTGCTAATTCCTGCCCCAACTGTGATAGTTGCGGGAAAGATGAAAGAAGAAACTTAAAAACCTCTTCCGACATCTTCTCCCGGAAGAGGTTTTTTTTAAAAAAATTTTCTAATTATGTGTATGCGAGTCAACATACTAACCAAATACAATAAGAACATGTAACAATGGAGGATATCATGTCTGAGAATAAAAATACTCCATATCGATTTGAAACATTACAGCTTCATGCGGGACAGAAACCGGATCCAGCCACCAAAGCTCGTGCTGTCCCAATTTACCAAACAACTTCATATATTTTTAATAATTCTAAACATGCCGCCAGTTTGTTCGCATTACAAGAACATGGCAACATTTATACACGGATGATGAATCCGACTACTGCTGTGTTTGAAGAGCGAATGGCTGCATTGGAAGGCGGCGTGGCAGCATTAGCGGTATCATCCGGACAGGCTGCCCAGTTTTTAGCTATCTCCACCATCGCACAACGCGGCGAAAATATCGTTTCAACCAGTTTTCTTTATGGAGGAACTTACAATCAATTTAAAGTCACTCTACCGCGTCTGGGAATCGATGTGAAATTTGTGGAGGGGGATAATCCAGGAGATTTTGAAAAACAAATTGATGAAAAAACTAAAGCCATTTATATCGAAACAATCGGTAATCCCCGTTTAAATGTGCCAGATATCTCAGCCATTGCTGATGTGGCACATCGCCATGGAATTCCTCTGATCGTCGATAACACCTTTGGTGCCGGAGGCTATCTCTGCCGTCCTATTGAACATGGCGCTGACATTGTCACTCATTCTGCTACTAAATGGATTGGTGGGCACGGCACTTCCATTGGCGGTGTAGTGATTGATTCCGGTAAATTCAATTGGGGTAATGGAAAATTTCCTGTGTTTACTGAACCCAGTCCGGGTTATCATGGATTAAATTTCTGGGAGGTTTTTGGTGAAAGTAGCCCTTTTGGTAACATTGCGTTTATTACTCGAGCACGCGTTGAGCAATTACGTGATCTCGGCCCCTGCATCAGTCCTTTCAATTCCTTCCTTTTGTTACAGGGCTTAGAAACCCTTTCTCTGCGGGTTGAACGGCATTGCCAGAATGCCCTGCAATTGGCTTGTTGGTTAAAAGAGCATCCAGCGGTGGATTGGGTATGGTATCCGGGACTGGAAGATCATCCCTATCACGAGAATGCCAAAAAGTACTTAAGGAAAGGCCTGTTTGGTGGAATAGTAGTATTTGGAATCAAAGGTGGGATTGAAGCTGGTAGGGCTTTTATTGACAATGTCAAATTGGCCAGCCTTTTAGCCAATGTAGGTGATGCTAAAACATTAGTCATTCATCCAGCATCGACTACACACCAGCAATTAAGCGAAGAAGAACAACGAAAATCTGGAGTCACACCGGAAATGATCCGGGTTTCAGTTGGCATTGAACACATTGATGACATAATCGAAGATTTTGATCAGGCTTTAAATATCGCTACGAAAACCGTTACTGTTTAAATCACAAAGGAGGAAGAGTCAACATGCGAATTCTTAAATTTGGTGGTTCTTCACTGGGAAAATTAGAGCGAGTTAAAAAAGTAGTACAAATTATAAGCCGGGCTGTTCAGGAAGATCAGATTATTGTCGTTGTTTCAGCTTTTGGCGGCGTAACAGACAAACTTTTGTCCATCCTGGAAGAAGCCAGTAGTGGAGAGGAATCCTGGAAAGAAAGATGGACCCAACTGGAAAGGAAACATCTACAATTACTTTATGCAATGACCCGTCCAGCAATCTGGCCAGAAACCGAAACCCAGTTAAATTTCTGGTTTAAAAAAATCAGAAATGTCCTCCAAAATGTTTTTCAGACACGAGATTATTCACCAGATCAACGAGATCTAGTTTGTAGTGTTGGAGAACGATTTGCTGCAACCATAATAGCCGCAGCCCTCAAATCCCAGGGACTGAACGCTGGCTTTATTGATGCCACCAAATTGATTCGCATAAACGAAAATTCTGGCACAGCTATTGTTGATTTTTCCTCATCTGAAAAAAATATCAAGAAATATCTGGGTAAAAACCGCAGAAACTTCATTCCTGTGGTGACTGGATTCATCGGCGCTACAGCGGAAGGCAAAACCACCACATTAGGTCGTAACGGATCCGACTATACGGCAACTATAATCGGTTCCGTTTTAAAAGCAGATCAAGTGCAGATCTGGTCAGATGTGGATGGTATTTTAACGGCTGATCCCGCCCTGGTGGCTGAAGCCATTCCGATTCCTGAAATTAGTTACGAAGACGCCGCCGCTCTGGCGCAGTTGGGGAATGGTGTTCTTCATCCCTGCACCATTGCACCTCTACGCAAAAAGGGGGTAAAAGCTCTTATTAAAAACACACTAAACCCAAAATTCATCGGAACTGAAATAAAAAATAGAAAAATAAATACACCTCCAATTATAAAAATCATTTCTGCCTCCAACAATTTTGTCCTGATTTCTCTACCAAACACGCCCGTGCAAATTCGTAATATTCTTAAAATAAAGATTGAAGAAAGATTAAAAGAAAGAGAAATCCCTTTTATCCTTACTTCAAAACATTTTTCCGATGAATCATTATGTTTTGCTGTTCCTTCCTCGAATGCGAATGCCTGTCAAGAAATTATCGAACAACAGCTCCAGGATATTCATTCATTTTCTAAATTTCCTGATATTCGCATTAAACGGGATTGCGGACTCGTTTCTCTTATTGGAGAAAAAATTCAATATTATTCCGGGCTGACTCAGAGCATTTTACAAATTCTGCAGCGTCACAACATTCAAGTAACGGCTCTTTCTAACGGTTATCTGGATAATGTTTTATCTTTTGTAGTGAAAGATGCCCAAACTAACCGTGCTTTAAAGATTCTACATGACTCACTTATTGCACCCCGTCAAGAAATCTATCTTGTAATTAGTGGGGCAACCGGTCAAGTCGGCACAGCGTTATTGCAACAGATCCAAAAAAAACGGTTATGGATGATCCAACAAAAAAGGTTTAATGTTAAAATCATTGGTAGCATTAATACACGCCGCATGGTGTGGAATGAAAAAGGGATTGAACCGACTGCTCTGTTAGAAAAACTTGAAAATGGACAACCTTCCGATTGGTCTCAATTTCTGAAGTGGTTACAAAATACTAAAATCAGCCCAGTTATTTTTGTGGACTGTACAGCAGCCGAATCTATTGCCAAAGACTATCTTAAAATTCTAAATAGCGGGATTTCCATTGTCACCCCCTCTAAAATAGCCAACACATTGGATTTTTCTTTTTATGCAGAATTGCAAAAAACTATAAGGGAAAAAGGGCTCTCTTATCGCTATGAAACCACAGTGGGTGCAGCAACTCCTTTTATTCAGAATATTCAAACCTTGATCGAAGGAGGGGAAAATATTTATAAGATCGAAGGGCTCCTATCTGGAACCCTATCCTTTGTCTTCTCCCTGATGAATGAAGGAATTTCCTTTTCTGAGGCAGTGCGGCAGGCCAGAGATCTCGGTTTTACAGAACCTCATCCGGCACTGGACCTTTCAGGCGAAGACGTCGCCAGGAAAATTCTCATTCTTATTCGAGAAGCAGGATATTCGCTAGAACGTGATCAAATTCATGTAGAAAGCCTGGTACCTCAAGAATTGCAAACCATCACCGATCCAGATGAGTTCCTGGAAAAACTAAAAGCCCGGGATGATTATTGGGCTGTAAGAGTGGAGAAGGCTAAAAAACTTGGCAAGCAACTGTGTTATCTGGCCAGTTTTAATGGAACCGCCGCCAGGGTTGAGGTGGTGGAACTGCCCCAAAACAGTCCTTTTGCCAGAGTAGCCAAAGGCGAAAATGTGGTGGCCTATTACACCGACCGGCATTTTCAGCTTCCCCTGATTATCCGGGGGCTGGGAGCCGGACCTGATTTTACGGCCAGCGGCGTATTGGATGACATAATTCAAGCAGCAGAATTTCTAATTAACAAAAGGAGAACGTATCGTGATGCTCAGAGACAAACAATTAAATCATCTGATGAATCAATTGAATCCACGTTTTACGGATGGAAATAAACTGAAGTTAATACACACGAACCTCCGGTGTGTAAAAATTTTTTCTGATGTAAACAATTTATATGAGAGTATTTAACTTCAATTAAAAAATAAAGTAGCTGGAATAAAATGCATTTTGATTTTGGTAAAATTAAGCTTTTTGATTCAGATAATCCTCTTCTTTTAGAAAATGGCGAAAAATTAGCTCCGGTGGAGGTAGCTTACGAAACCTATGGTCAGTTAAATTCTTCTAGGGATAATGCTATTCTAATTTGTCATGCCCTAACCGGAAGCGCTCATGCAGCCGATCTTCCAGACCAACCAACAAAAAACCTGATTACCAATCCTGCCAACATGCCGGGTTGGTGGAATGGGATAATCGGAAAAGGAAAAGCTTTTGATCCGGAAAAATATTTTATTATTTCTTCAAACATTCTGGGTAGTTGCTATGGCACAACTGGTCCGGCCAGTATTAATCCCCACACAGGTCGAAAATACGGTATGGATTTTCCTGCCATCACAGTAAGGGATATGGTCAGAGTTCAGCGGAAATTACTGGAACACCTGGATGTTCAAAGCCTGTTGAGTATTTCGGGAGGTTCACTGGGTGGAATGCAGGTATTGGAATGGGCGGTGATGTACCCAGAAATGGTGAGGTCCATTATCCCGATTGCAACAGCGGCTTCACATACCGCCTGGGCTATTGGATTAAATGAAGTAGCCCGATTAGCCATTATGAATGATCCCTCCTGGAATGGCGGAAATTATGACAGCCAACCAGCCGGTTTGGCTTTGGCGCGCATGATTGCCATGATCTCTTATCGAAGCCCTTTCTCTTTCCAAAAAAAATTTGACAGAGAACGCATCCATCATGATAATGAAATTCGAACAAAAGAAATATTCCAAAATATACCAATTAATTTTCAAGTCGAAAATTACTTAAGATACCAAGGGAAAAAACTTGTCGATCGCTTTGATGCCAATTGTATGATTTATCTAACACGTGCTATGGATACTCACGATCTTGGCGCCAATCGCGGAACCCTGCCCGAGGTATTATCTACTATTCAAGCCAAGGTGCTCTGTATTGGGATTTCTTCCGATATTCTCTATCCGGCAGAAGATCAAAAAAAAATCGCCAAATATATTCCTTCTGCAGAATATGTTGAAATACAATCCATTCATGGTCATGATGCTTTCTTGATTGAATATGATCAATTAAACCTCATGGTTAAAAATTTTCTGGAGAAAATAATGTAGTTTAAATCTCTTTCTTCATTTACTTTTTAAATTCAGTGAGTTAAATTTTAAATATTCAATACTTTTGAAAAAAGTTTTCACCCCTTAAATTATCTACCGATTTTTTTATTCCGAAAAAACATCGTGCTGAATTATTGTTGTATTAAAATCATATTTAACCTTTTTGTTTTCTTAATGATCCTTGCCTGCTCGGAATCCTCCCAGACCAAAAACTTTCTTCCTGAAAAATTAAACGGTTTGATTCTGAAGAAAAAAATTACCGGTGAAGAAGCCCGAGCCATGGTCAATCGAATATATAAAGCAGGTTACCGCAGAAGAAAATGAAATTAGTTTTTAAGAAGATCCCGATGGACCAACCACATTTTATGGAGCGGTTTCATTTTTAATTTAAACAAGAGGCCGAAATCCTTCGCCCTCTGTAGTCAACATTTGGCTAGAATCACCAGATATTGAATCTTCCAGAATTCCACAGGATCGAGAATTTACAGGACAGTTTGATTATTTCTATCATTGGTAGGATTCCGGGTTGTGTGGAGAAATGATCTTAACATAAAACAATTTATTCTGAATAGGTATCTGATGAGTTTGGGAAATATCTGTTTAGGTAAAGTACTATGGATTAAATCTCGCCGCTATTTTTGTTGTTTTTCGAATTCCCAGGATACCCCCCTCTCTTCAATGATACCCAATTTTTTCAATTCTCTTTCATCCCCAATAATAAAATAGATTGTATTCATTTTCTTTTAAATAAAGCATTTTTTCCAGAATGCTTCATCAAATATAAGTGCATCGTACTACTTTCGTATTCTATAATTGTAATGATCAACACCTTCCATAATGAGGTGATAAGTATCCAGGCAATAATGCTAATTTTCACTAAGACAACGCCATCTCTCCGTTTCTTTTCTTCTCTGGAAATAATTTTATAACAGTTTTTTGTAGTCATAACAATCAGATAGAGATATTCACCATAATTTGATCTATTTAAAATGTTGAAATGGACTTTTAATTCTTGAATATAACCTGAGGGCAGATCAGGAACATCTCTGGCAGTAAAACAAACCTAATCATTTTATCTGCGTCCAGTCCATCATATAAATTTATTCTAGATAGGAAACAATTATTTCGATAAGTCTTACTATTTATGAAATCCGGGAAGTATTTTGAATGATTGTATTTAAAACAATCTAGCAATCTTTTGTAATGTAATATTAGAGAAGTTGAGATCTTTCTACCTTTCAAGATTAACTAACTAATCCAGGTCGAAATCTGTTGTTGAAAGTACGAAATTATATGAATACTTATTCGAGTTTTTTCAATTTTCAAACTCCAAACGATAATAACAATTATTATTTGCTATCTCTGGTAAAAATCTTAACAATGGTTACAGAACCTCTTTTATAGGTATGAACAAATTATCATCATTGAAAAAATAATCAGAGACTTTAAAGCATAGGCAAATATTTTTGTTTCTTAGTGCCAACAGATCTGAAAACAATCATTAAAAATTCCGAAGACAAATATATTTTCAAAGTTCCTGCCATTCCTTATACAAAATCTGACAACTTCACCCTGGGAGAAACAAGGTTATTTTGAATTAATTTATTTAAAGATGATTGAAAAGTACGCATTCCAAATTCAGCTCCGGTTTGGATGGCAGATGGTATTTGGTAAGATTTTCCTTCTCTTATTAAATTCTGTACTGCTGGTGTGGCTATTAAAATTTCCAATAGGGCGATTCGATCATTCTTAAATGCCAAAGGAACCAATCGTTGAGAAATCACACCAACCAGTGTACTGGCTAAAAGTATTCGCACCTGTTGATGTTGTTCGGGTGGGAATACACTAACAATTCGATCTACACATTCGGCAGATGTATTAGTGTGGATAGTAGATAATATTAACTGACCGGTTTCAGCCGCTCTTAGAGCATATTCGATAGTCTCTCGATCCCGCATTTCTCCAATAAGAATAACATCGGGATCTTCTCTTAATGCATTAATTAAAGCACGAGAATAATCACGGGTGTGAATTCCAATTTCTCTTTGATGTATAATACTTTTAACTGGCTGATGGATGTATTCCACAGGATCTTCAATAGTGATGATATGTTCCTGACGAGTCAAATTTATTTCATGGATTAAAGCTGCCAAAGTGGTTGATTTACCACTTCCTGCTGGACCGGCCACCAGAATAATTCCTTTCCTTCGTCTGATCATTTCTTTTAAAACAGCAGGCATATATAGTTCATCCAATGATCTTATTTTAGGAGGAAATATTCGAAATGCTCCGGCAATACCATCATAATGTTCAAAAATATTCACCCGAAACCGGGCTAAGCCTTCTATTGAGAAAGCAAAATCGATTTCGTGAAATTTTTGAAAATTGTGCCGCTGCTCAACGTTTAAAAGCGTCATTAATTCTTCATAAAGAAGTTCATGTTGTATTTCTGGAATATCCACTTTTTTAATAACCCCATTAATCCGAACGTGTGGTTGTTGATTGCTGCTAAAGTGGACATCAGAAGCATTGTTATGAACAGCAAATGTTAAAATTTCTTGGAGTAGTCTTTGTTTCATATCGAAATAATTATATTTTTACTACTTATTTAATAATTTTAGGAGTAATAAAAATAAGTAGATCTGTTTTTTCCTTCCGAACTGTCGTATGCCTGAAAAGATAACCCAGTAAAGGAATATCACCTAATAACCAGATTTTTTCAACAACTTTGTTGTTTGATTCTTTAATTAAACCGCCTATCACAACCGTCTGACCTTCGCAAACCCTCACTTCAGTAGACACTTCTCTTTTCGATGTAATGGGTTGAGGAAAATCTGATGGTCCCGTATATCCAACAATCTCCTCAAGGACAGGATGTACAACTAATGTAATCACATTTCCTTCATTAATTCGGGGTATAACTTCTAAATACATACTTACTTCTTTTTCTCGATAAGAAATTAAATCCCCTCCTACTCCACGGGAAATTTCCGGTACTGGAACCGTAGTCCCAATTTGAATAATAGCAGTTCTGTTATTTAACGCGGTGATCTTAGGATTAGAAACTAATTTGTTTCTATTATCCTGTGCCAAGAATTCGAGGGTGGCTTTGAGCTCATCTGCTGTTAAAACGCCTAATGTTACGTTTTCACCTAATTCAGGTAATTCATACCAAGCACTTAAATATCGCTGCTCTTGCTGTGTAGTTGATGTACTCTGGGTAATGGGAGCAGTCAACTCTGCTCCGGTCACTGATGTACTAACTCTCTTAGGCCAATTAAAGCCAACCTGTTTATTTGAGCCTAACAAAGATTCAACTAATTTTACTTCTATCTGGAATTGAACAGGCTCTTTATCCATCTCCTCAACAACTTTTCGGATCATTTGAACATTTTCCCAAACATCGTTAATAACTAAAATATCCGAACGTTTCTTAAACTCGTCTTTCACTTTTTCAGATAATAATGCTTCGACTTTCCCTTTTGGAGAAAGCAAAGGTTCTATCGTTGTTTTTACTTCAAATCCATCTAAATATTTCAATTGAATAATTTCAGTTGTTAATTCTCCGTTGACTTCGGTATTAAAAGGCTTAACAAGAACAATACCGTTCTGTATAATATAATGGTAACCGTGAGATTTAAGTATGGTACTTAAAGCATCAGATAGAGTAACATTATTTAGTTGAACAGTTACATCTCCCGTAATTCCTTCTCCAATAACCAAATTAATTGAATTCTGTGAAGCTAAAATTCTCAAAACATCTGTTATTGAAGTTTTTTGAAAATTAACACTCACACGAGTGTTTAATTTTTTTTCTAAATCATCCTGTCCCAATAAGTATGAGGTAAATATTAAAAGTATAATGAGCCCTAAGCGCCACCATTTCATATTTAATCTCCTTCGGTTTATTTTAAAATTAATACTTTATTCTCTGATCCGCGTTTGAGTACCACGCGATGAGGTTCAATTTTTTCTACTCGGTAACCGGAAATATAATCTCCTACTGAAACAATCTTGTCGTTAATCAAAGCTACAGCTTTAGTTTCAGAATAACTTATCGCTTTTAGGGAAAAAGAAACCTTTTTTCTTTTTGGGACCTGCTTAATAGGTTTTGATTTAACCTTTACAAAAAAAGGATCACTTTTCCAATCCTTATCATAATTCAGACGTTTTATCATTTGAGAAGTTTTTCCTGCACGGTTAGTATCTCCTACTTTCTTTTCAGACTTCGTCACTTTTTTTCTATAAAAATTCAGATAAACATCCTTATTCTTAACAAAATCATAAATGGCAAAGATTAACACTATCAATAATACAACTAATAATCTTTTCTGCCCTTTAGTTAAGTTTTTCATGATGATCCCTCGTCTTTGTAGATAAATAAATCAGCAGTAATAGTTGCAATCAACTCATTGCTATTAGAATCTTCCTTTTCGATACTAATTTCTCTGGCTATTAAATAAAAATCCAGGTCAGGCCACTTTTCAATAAATTTACCAATATTCAGATATCGACCTCGCAATTTGATGATAATAGGCAAGGAATTAATATGATTATTGTTTTTATCCTCAAAATAATCATCCAAAACAGGAATAAAATCAGCTATCTTCAGGTCAAAGTCCTGAGCTTTTTTTCTTAACACTTTTGTAACATAGGAAAGGTCTTTTTGAGTAACAAAACGAGATTTAGTCATACGTAGATTATTCTCAGCCTCTCGCAACTTTTGTTCAATTATCTGCAGATCCTTTTCAGCACGCTTAGCATTTCTAATCTGACTATTGAGTCTCTTTAATTCATGTTGAGCTTTTTCTAAATCTAAAGTCAAAGGATAATAAAGAAAAATATACCAATATATTATTGAGGATATGAGGAGTAAAAAAAGTATTATAAAAACTCTTTGAGCACTCACACCATTCTCCTACAATAAAGTTTCAAGTTCAAATTCTAAAAATGAGTCCTGTGGATTTTTACGTTTTGTTACAATCTGAACACTTTTAAAAAAATGCAATTCGTTTAATCTATTAATAAAATCAATCAATTTTATATCTCCCATCAAATAATCACCAAATATACGTCCTGTAATTCGAACCTGATATTTCGGTGTATTCATCTCACTATTGGTTAAATTTTGTGATTCTCGTTTGCTAGTTATTTTCTGATGATATTTATTAAATTCAATAGATGTGAGTCGAATATCAGGTGGAACTTCATTGCTAAATAATTTTAGCACTTGAAGAAGTTCATCAACTGGTTTAACTATAGATATTAAACGATTTGTTTCTTTATTTAGCAAATTAATTTGTTTGATTATTTCCTGATATCTTTTCTCAATTGGGTTTAATTCGAGATAATGTTCTCTAGTATTTTCAATAAGTTGAAAGTAATGATTTACTTTTTCTTTTAATTGAATGGTATAATAAGTAGCAGTACTTGAAAACATTATCAATAAAACAGTTAAAAGTATATTTAAATTTTTAAATAATTCCCTTTTCCGATACTCAGACGGAATTAAATTCACCTCTTTTACATTTATTAATCCTGTTCCCAGAGCGCCCACATATTCGGTGCATTCAGCAGGAAAAGTACTATTCTGTGAAAATTGCGGAACAAGCATATTTACCGGGTAATGAATTCGATTTTTCAAATAATGAAAAACGGATTTAATTTTCAAGCCGGCACCCGTTATGTAAATATTATTAATAGGATACTGGCTATTCTTCCCCTGAAAAAATTCTAATGACCTTAAAATCTCACTTAAGAGAACCTGTAATAATGGATTTTGATTCGACTTAAATATTTGAACTTTTTGTAGCAGGCGGTCACGAATATTTTCACGAGTATTTTGACTATCCGTTATATCCAGTTTTAAATCAACTTCCTTTATATTTCCATTACTAATGGCTTTTTGCAAGTTATTTGCACCTATTGCAAAATTTCGAACGAAACGTAGTTTTCTATCTACCACAAAGCATATCTGAGTTACATCGTTCCCAATATCAATAATGACATCATTTTGAATAGAACCAACCATATGTAGATATACACCAAACAGAGCAAAGGGTCTCGGAATCAGGCAATCGGGTTTTAACCCAACTTTCTGAAAGATATCTAAATAAATATCAAGAATTTCATTTGGAACGACTGTAACAAGTACCCTGACTTTTTGAATATTGTCTTCGGTAAAAGTTTCTAAAATTTGATAATTCCATACCGTATTTTCGTCAAAATAAGGTAATTCAGATTTATTTTTATATAGAATTGTTTTTTCTAAATCGGGAGTTTTTAGTTTTGGTAAAACTACTTGTCGAATATTAATATCAGGTGAAAAAAAGGAAATACGAACAGACATTCCAGGCTTGTAAATATGAGAACGAATATACTTTAATGCAATTTCAAGCGAACGATATCTGTCGAATTCCTCAACTGATAGATCTTCTTCACCCCAATTTTTCACTTGAATAGATTTTGAAGACCTTCTTGCCACAATGTAAAATATCTTGTCTGTCCCAATATCGATCATTAAGCATTTTTTAGCTGATAATTTTTGGAGGAAGGGTAAATTTCTATAGAACTTGTTATTTATTCTCTCTAATTCTTTTTCTACTTTTGCCTCCTCAGATTTTGTCAGTCTTTTTAACAACTCTTCTCGACTGACCATTTCAGAATTCAACTCTTCCTCTTCCCGAAATTTTGGGTTTGTAAGTCTTCGTTTAAATCCCATTCTTCCTCCTAAAAGGCAATCTCAATCTAAGCTGGTTAACTATTTGTAAAGCACTACAATAAGCCTTCAACAAAATTTTCCTTCAATTATTATCTACGGTCAATAAAAATTTCCAATACCTGAGATTATTAAACCATTATAAATATGCACCATACCACTTAATCTTTGAACAGAAAATATTAGAGCAGAATTCTCTTCCACTATTATTTAAAACATTTTTAGCCAACACAGTCCCAACATCCTCAACATCATTACTAAATAAGGTATGTAAAATTACTCTTCAAGTTTTCAGTATTTTAAAACGATTTAAAATTTTTAAAATAATTCTTATTAATTTTTTTATTTTTGTTTTGTTGTTTTTACATTTCTTTCAGAAACATTGAAACAAGTGTAATTCAAAAAAAATGAAATTTCATCGCTATTAAAAGAGCTGGCAGGGCTGCTCCAAAACAATTAACTGAACTAACTAAATACTGAAGCACCCTGCTTTTGCTAACACCAATTTTCCGAAAATCTATTATTTGTCTTAGATCAGTTTAATCAAAAATGGTCATGAACACTACAATCTACACTAAACTGTCCGGCATCAGCATCGATAATTTCTATAATATATTCTCCTCCAGAAGGACACTCGGGTATCCTACCATCATTAAACCAATCTGCAGCTGAAGCCGGTAAAGTTCCTCCGTCCGACAATCCAAGATCTGTTGTTAAAGAAGCTGAACCTTTCTCCAGCAGAGTTTGGGAATATTTCATAATAATAGCAGCTTCTATAGCTTTTACATTTGCCAGACAGGCATTTTTTTGAGCCTGGGCGCTCATGTTAAAATATTTTGGTACCGCTATAGCCGCCAGAATTCCTAAAATGATGATTACTACAATTAATTCGATCATCGTGAAGCCTTTTTGATTGGAATAAATTTTCATGGAAACTTACCTCCTTATTTTGTTTAATGATTTAATTTTATTGAGCTAAACTCATCAAATCCCACATAGGTAAAAATATAGCCAAAGCTAAAATAAAAACCATTCCTCCCAAAATCACCGTTACTACCGGTTCAATTAACGAGGTCATATTATTCACCATTTCATTTACTTCCATATCGTAATAATTCGAAACACTTTCTAACATTTCATCTAAAGAACCTGACTTTTCGCCAATAGCAACCATCTCTACTATAAATGGAGAAAAATACAAACTTTGACGTAAAGAACCAGCGATGCTTTCGCCGAATTTTACCCGTTCCAATACTTTCTGGATTTCACGCCGATATACTTCATTTTCAATATTTTCACTCATTGTCTCGAAAGCCTGAACTACTGGTATACCGGTACGATTCATTGTAAAAAACAATTTTGCAAAGCGGGAAATACTTACTTTTCGTAGTAATCCACCTAAAATTGGCAAATCTAACAAAAATTTATGCAAATAATACCGACCTCTATTTGTTTTAGAGTACCAAAAAAGCGAAAATGCAACACTCAAAATCGTAAATACCAAATAAAAAGAATATTCTGTGATTAACCTGTAAATAGTAATCAACAATCGTGTGGGTAAAGGCAGTTCCAATCCGCTGGAAGTGAATATTGGAATAAAATTGGGTATAACCATTGTAATAAATATAATAAATGCAAAAATTAATCCAAAAATCACTAACAAAGGATAACGAAGAGCTTTTTTCACATTCTGTCGAATTTTGTTTTCTTCTTCCAGATATCGATATAAATATCTCAAAGTGTCTTCGAGAGTGCCGCTAAGTTCTCCCACTTTAACAGAATTGACATAGAGAGGCGGAAATATCTTCGGAAATTGGGATAAGGCAGCCGACAACGAATTACCCTGTTCAATTTCTACTACTAATTGTCCTATTATAGTTTTAAAAGATGAATCGCTTGTTTGCTCTTTAATAGCATTTAAGCTTATTAAAATTGGGATACCTGATTTAATCAAAGTATAAAGTTGTTTAGTGAATAAAACAACATCTTTAGCTTTAACTCGGCGAGGGAATTTGACTACCGATTTTTGAGTAGAAAGTTGCTTAATTTCTACGGGAATAAGATTCAACTTTTGGAGATGTTGAATCACATCTCTCTCACTTGGTGCAACAATTTCACTTGTAATAGCTTTTCCACTGCTATTTATAGCCTTGTATCGAAAATTTGGCATCTCCATTCTCTCCTAACCATGTACGGGTACAAATAAACTCCAGTACCATTTTAATAGTGTCGGTCCACAATAAAGAAACGTTAATGATCCAATTGCTAAAAAAGGCGCCAGTGAAATATATTTGGGAACCCTATATTTTCCTGTAAAGGAAAGGAGCAGTACGATAATCATGGCATATATAAAGCCCAGAAAAAGAGCTAAAAGTACCATTTTCCACCCTAAATAAAATCCAATCACGGCAGCAAACTTCACATCACCCATTCCCATACTCTCTTTTTTGAATAATAATTCACCCAGGATTGCAAAAAATAACATAAAGAGACCACCAGCCAGAAAACCACCAATTGCCTCTCTCCATGGTTGAACAGAAAAGAACAAGTTAAAACAAACCCCATAAGCAAGTAGATAAAGAAGAATACGATTGTAAACGAGTTGAAAAAAAAGATCTATAAAACTAATAACTATTAGAAAATATATAAAAATTGTATAATGAAAGAATTCAGAACTCCATCCAAATTTATAATACGATGCAATAGTTAAAAACGCTGTGAGTAATTCAACTAATAAATAGCGAGTTGATATTGGTTGATGACAATAATGACATTTTCCCCTTAAAATGATAAAACTAATAATAGGAATTTTGTGATAAAATGGAATGGGAGTGCTGCACTTAGGACAAAATGAACCGGGTTTAACCAGGGAAATATTCCTTGGAATTCGATAAATACAAACATTTAAAAAACTTCCAACAACTGCACCCAAAACAAAAAGAAATATATAATCCATCACATCACCTCACACAAGCTTCATATTAAGTTTGGATGAATTTGATCCTTCACCTGAATTTTTAAATGGACGATTTTTCGAACGTCTCAATAACCGTTTAATTCTTGCCAGCAATACATTAGGATTATATGGTTTACTAATATAATCATCAGCTCCTATTTCCAGAGCTTTTACTTCATTATCAGGTCCATTCAAAGAGGTTAACATTAAAACAGGAATTGTCGCTGTCGAGAGGTTTTTTCTCAGGTAACTTAAGAATTCATATCCATCCATATTGGGCATCATGACATCCAGAATAATTAAATCTACATGTTTTTTATTAACTATCTCCATGGCTTTCAGACCGTCTTCAGCCTCCAGAAGCTTCCAGTTTGTTTTCTTTTCAATCAAAATTCTCACCATTTTGCGCATTCCATGATTGTCCTCGACTAATAGAATAACTGGGGGTCGATCTTCTTCTTCAGATTCAAACGCAGCATCTGATTCGGCCTCTGGTTTTTCTTCCAAATTACTTTGTTTTGTATCTTTATTTATATCGTTCCTTTGAATCTTCGATAAATTGGTTTGAGTAATAATTGTTTCATGGGAAGTATCAGATTCATTTAACTTTAATACCCCTTCTTGACCAAATGAATCTGGATTAATAATGCGTAACACTTCCTTATAATCCGTAATACCTTCAGCAATGTGTCTTAATGCATCTTCGTATAAATTTTTAAATCCTTTTTTCCTTGCTGCTTTATGGATTTGATAAATAGAAGCCCCTGAAGCTATGAGGTCTTTTAATTCTTCATCTAACAATAAAATCTCATAAACTCCAATTCGACCTTTGTAACCAGTAAATCCACATTTTGGGCAACCTTTAGCATGATAAAAACGCGGTTCTAATCTCAGGTTAGAAATAAAAGGAATTAACTTCTTTTCGACATCATCGGGTTGGATCTCCACTTTACAATATGGACATAATTTTCTTAACAAGCGTTGAGCTAAAACAGCTTCTAAAGAAGAAGCAACTTTGTAAACATCTATCCCCATATCGATGAGCCGAGTAATTGCACCAAAGGAATCGTTTGTATGTAATGTGCTCAAAACCAGATGTCCAGTAAGAGCCGCTTGGACAGCAATTTCAGCAGTTTCTTCATCCCGAATCTCACCCACTAAAATAACATCCGGATCTTGACGTAAAAATGATCGTAGTGCAGATGCAAATGTAATTCCTGCCTTGGGATTGACCTGTACCTGGTTAATACCTTCTATCATATATTCGATGGGATCCTCAATAGTAAGAATGTTATTTGTAGTATTTTTTATACGATTAAGTGCTGCATATAAAGTAGTCGTTTTTCCAGAACCAGTTGGTCCTGTGACAAGAATCATTCCTTGTGTTTTATTGAAACATTTCTTTAATAGTTCTAAATTTTCACCTCTAACACCTAATTGTTCAAAAGAAACTTGTGCTTTACGATTATCCAAAATACGAATAACTACCTTTTCACCAAAAGTTGTAGGAAGAACTGAAATTCTTAAATCAATATCAACATTATCATGTACAACCTTGGCTTTTCCGTCTTGAGGCTTTCTGGTTTCAGCGATATTAAGGTTCGAGATAATTTTCAATCGGCTTACAAGTGCAGAATGAACACTTTTAGGCACCTCTAGGATATTACGAAGAATTCCATCGATACGATAACGAACCAAAACAATTTTTTCTTTAGGTTCAATATGAATATCACTAGCATCATGTTCAATTGCATCGCCAATAATGATACTTACCAATTTGACAACAGGAGAATCACCTTCACCTTCCCCGAAAATTTTAACAGCTTTATCAAATTTAGCCCTGTCTACAAGATTATCGATAAATTTATCTGGTGAATAGAATTCCTCAATTTTGTTTTGGACCTGGTCCTTGAAAGCAAAGAATGTTTTAACAAACTTTCCGGTTATATAAGCTATTTCTTTTTCTGCATCTAAATCAAACGGATTAACAAAAGCTACTGCAATATGGTCTTCTTTGAGATTGAATGGAAATACCAGAAACTTTCGACACAGACTTTCGGGCACCTGTTCTAATGCGACTGGATTTACCTCAATCATATCAAGATTAACATATGGAATTTGAAGGATATTCTCCACAAAAACAGCTATATCCTCCCGATTAAGATGACCGCTATTAACCAGGACGTCAGCAAAATAATCCTGATCAGCATGCCGCGCCCGCATTTCATTTAAAAAATCTTCATCGATTATATGATAATCCAAAAGAGCTTTGGCCAACCACTCATCTTCAAACTTATGTTTAGTATTGACACGCATATCTTTACCTTCTTAATATTTCTGTGATTTTTTTAACTATAGTTTCAATTATGAAAACGATTAAAATTCACATTGATCAAAATATCTCATCGAATAGACTTGATAAATTAATTCATACGTTTTATCCTGACATATCCAGACGACACGCCAAACGATTAATTGACCGTGGCAGTGTCTTCGTGAACGGCAAAAGAATTCGTCGAGCTTCTTTCATCATCAAACCACCATGCAACATCAGCATTCACCTGAAAGAAAATAAAGATATTGAAGATGCAAGCCATCAAATCCATTGGTCCGACCTTGTTATTTATCGTGATGATTATCTCCTAGTTGTAAATAAACCTGCCGGAATCCCAACAGCTCCCACTTTGGATTCGGCAGTGCACAACACTTACTATTATTTACAAAAGGCACAAATTCTTCCTCACAAATTTTATCCATTCCATCGCCTCGATAAAGACACCACTGGTGTACTTTTAATTCCTTTGCGTAAATCTTTAGCACGATCTTTAAATCAACAACTTCAAAATCATGAAATTAAAAAAAGATATCTTGCCCTCTGCCAGGGCGAACCCTCTGCCTCTGAATGGACTGTCGAAGGTTTTATCCAGAGGTCTAACCAACCACCATTTAGGCCAATCTTCACGTCAAAATCTTCCAGCGGCATGTCTAACTCTTCCACTTCGTTTAAAGTTATACTTTTTAATAAAGAAAAACATATTGCTTTAATCGAAGCCATACCTCATACCGGTCGCTATCATCAAATTCGTTTACATTTAGAATTCAGTTCGCTTCCTGTAATTGGCGATAAACAACATGGTAAACTACCTGTTCCCTCATTCATTACTCAATTTGGATTTAAACCCCGAATGATGCTTCACTCTTATGAAATTTCTTTTTTCCATCAACTCAAACAACATCAAGTAACTTTTCAGGCTCCTCTTCCAGTTGACTTTTCCATCATACTCCAAAAAATCTTCCAAATATCCGAGAATATATTTTAACAAACTACGTGCCAATATTTTAATTATTTGACAAAACATAATTTAGAGCAAGAAGAAAAATTGAAGTGATTAAATTTCCTACATTTTTAGGGAAAAATTCTGACTGGATTTTCGTCAGATGACGAAGAATTTTCTGTAAAAAATTTTATTTGAGACGATTTTTTAAAATTGGAACAAAATTCTAAGCAGGCGATCAATCAACTGGTAGAGAAAAATCCTTCCTAATTCTTTTTCAACAAAAACGAATATATTTTATAAATTATGAATCCTCCTCTTGCCCAAAAAAAATATGATTCTTTTTATTTTACTTTCTTCATTCGGGCAACAAAGGAACCATCCATCTGATGCTTATGTGGAAATGTCTGAACAAAATATTTATTTATCAAATATTTATCAGGTATCATTCCTCGTAATTCTTCTAATTGAACATTTGGATTTCTTTCAAGAAATTCTTCAATAACCTTTTCGTTCTCTTCTGGTTCAATTGTGCAAGTACTGTAAACAATTATTCCACCAGATTTTAAAGAATTTAATGCGCTTTGTAGTAAACTCAACTGAACTACCTTCATATTTTGTATATCTTTCTCAGTCCTTTTCCATTTCAAATCGACCCGCTTGCTTAAAACTCCTAAACCAGAACAGGGGGCATCCACCAATATTCGGTCGAATAATATATTGCATGGCACAAAATTGGAATCAGCTACTATAACCTGAAAGTTTGAATAGCCAAGCCTTTGTAAATTATCCCGTGTTAAGCGAATCCTTGAAAGATAGCGATCTAATGCTAAAAGAATTCCTTTATTTTGCATCTTTTCAACAATATATCCAGATTTTCCACCGGGAGCAGCACACATGTCCAGAATTTTTTCCCCAGGTTGTGGCTCCAATGCTAAAATGGGCAAGCCTGTGCTCACGTCTTGAACTGAAACCCACCCTTTTATCAGAAAATCCAATTGACGAAATTCGTGGAAATTATCTATCCAAACAAAATTAGGAAAATCTGGGTGAACTTCGTATGAAATTTCATTTTTTCTCAATATATCAAAAAATTCATCTTGATTAACCAGGTTTTTATTTAATCTAACTGATAATCTGGGTCTTTGATTATTAGCTTCACACAGTTTCCGCACCTCGTCTATTCCCCAATATTCTATCCATCTCTGCACCATCCACTTAGGATGAGAAAGTTTAAGTGCAATCTTATCCAAAATTTCTAACTGGGTCTCTAAAATTTCAAGTTTTTTTTGCTGTCTAAGGAAATTACGTAAAACAGCATTTACCAGATTAGCGGTTTTCTGGTTATATTTTGCCTTAGCAATTTCTACAGCTTCATATAATACTGCATAAGGTGGAATTTTCTCTAAAAAAATTAATTGGTAAATCGATGACCTTAAGTTGTTCTTCACATCAATAATAAGATCATCAAATTCACCGAGATACAGTTGTTGCAGATACCAATCTAATCTACCACGCCAGCGTAGAACACCATTCACAACTTCGGTTACAAATCGCCGATCGTTCTCATCCAGATCTTTCAGTTCCTTTTCCAGAAGCTTATCTGAAAAAGCTTGACGAGTTTCTACTTTTGTAAGAATGTCTATAATCTTTACTCTGGCATTCATTTGAGATAAATATGATTCCTTTCCCTCTATTTTTAAAGTTTCTCCTTCCGAAAACATTCCCTCATCTTTCATCTATTTTTTCAGAATATACATCGACTTCCTCAAAGAAACAAATCTTTGAATTTATCCTCCATGCCTATTAATCGACTCTACGTAGGATTAAGAAGTTGATAATATATTGTTTATAATACAGAGCTGTAATTTTATCATAAAGATAAAATAGAATCGAAGAATTTATATGAATTCATTTTTTTTTAGATAGAATTTTTTCGACCACAAAATCTTTCGATTTCTCCTCGCTGGTAGCATGTATCCTACTTCATGGAAAAAACAGCCAGATATGTCATTCTGACCAAAGTAAAGCCAAAAAGAAAAAGGAATTAAAAAATCTGGCTACATTATTTAACGGTTAATATTTGTAAAAAAATGGTTCAGTAATCTCTTTTCATACTAACATAATAATAGAAGACCTTTTATTTCGCAACTTCAAAAACGAATAAAAAAATGAAAGTTTATTTAAGAATTTAAAATATCATTCGATTATAAATTAAAAATAGTTTAATCTACCTTTTTTAGATGCAAAAAGACAAAGCAAGAGAAGGTATATATAAATGAAAAGCCATTATGCAAATCTTATAAAAAATGAAAATGGTATTACACTTTTCGAGTTAATCATACTGATTATACTAGCGGGAATTACTTTACCAGCCATTTTTGGTATCATGGGACAAATTATTTTATACCATTCTAAGAATGAAATTATTTTAAAATCCGTACATTTAGCCGAATCAAAAATGGAAGAAATATTAGCTTTCAAAAGAGAAACCAACGATTGGTACAATTCAATTGAAAATTTTTCCGGGACAGAAGAAATAAACGGGGGATACACTCGTAGTATAAATGTAACTCATATTCCTGATTGGGAATCTTTGAATATTGATGCTTATGAGATAGTGGTGACTGTCTCTCATCCTACTTTAGAAAATAGTTATAGTCTGAAATTGATTTTAACTAAGACTTAAAAAAGAAAATTCAGATATTATGCTATCAATAATTAAAAAACAAAATGGATTTAGCTTAATAGAGTTAGTTATAGCAATTGTAATAACTGGAATTTTTGCATCTGTTATTGTAGGTATTGTTGGACAACACTCACAATCGTTTGCCAAAATTTTCAACCAATCTGTGATAATGTCTGAAGGAAGGAAAGCCATGAATCGATTAAGGATTGATCTTCAGAATTTATCCCCGGACAGTATTTCCATTATGCACCCAGATTTACTAAAATTTAATGATATCAATGGTAACACAATAACATATAATTATTCTCAGGACAAATTAAGCCGTAATGACAAAGTAATTGCTCATTTTTTACAATCAGCAACTTTTACATACCTGGACAAATCAAAAAATGAAACTGATGATTCACAAAACCTGTGTTACATAAAAGTTAACTTGATTTTTAAACGTAACCAGGAAACTTTTAAGATAGAGGAATTAATTTATGCTCGTAATTAAATTCAAATCTCAACAAGGTGGAATACTTATTACTTATCTTTTTATTATTCTATTTCTTGGATTATTTTGGTTGACTGCGGCAATTTTAATTTCATCCGAGATGAAAAGTCAAATCAATTATATGGATGATAGAAAAGCTTTTTACGCTGCAGAATCTGGCCTGGAATTAGCAATTGGGGATTTAAATAATGGTGGGGACGGAAATTTAAATGATATAATCATTGATGGAATAACAATCAATACTAACAACGAAGGCGATTCAATAATCACAATAATAGCAAAAACTAATGTTACGGCAAAAAAATTACAAGTTAAAATAGAGAAAATAGATTTACCGGAAGCATTTTATTATGCAGTAAGTTCATTTAAACCCAATGCAAAATTAAAATTTAACGGAAAACACGCCTCTTTTATAAGTGGAAATATTTTGAGCTATTCAGAAGAAATAGAATTCGAAAAGGATTATGTCATCGATGAAGGTACAACGCTAATTGTTCCCGAAGGCACTGAGGTTGAAAATGAAACATCCTATAATATTAATATTAATTATTTTCCGGCTGGAACAACTCCTGTGGAATGGCCAGAATTGGATACCCGGTACTATGATGACTATATTGATAATGTTGAAGGCTATGCTGAATATCCAGAACATGAAATCCGACATGACCTGGATTTAAACACATTACCGGATGGTGTGCTCTATGTGAGTGATAAAAATTTAAAAATAAAGAAAGGCGTAAAGATCACCGGGCCGGGAGTTATTGTTTCTGGAAAAAAGATCCAAATAGAGAAAGATGTGTCTATCGGACCTAATGTTCATATCATTGCAGATAAAGACTTAGACGTGAAAGAAGGCGTTAATATAACCGGTATGGGTTCTATCCTCTATTCTTCTACAAAAGTGAAAATAAAACATGAAAACAATGTGATCTATGGCAGTATAATCAGCCCTAAAAGAGTAGAAATAGATCCGCAGAAAGAATTAGAAAAGCGAGGAGTTATTTATGGTATAGTCTATTGCGGAACAGGTGGCAAAGCCAAAATAAGACACGCGACTATCTATGGAAGCATTGTGGCTTATGAATATGAAAAAGACGAAATTCACTGTACATACATAGTATTTGATGACAGTTATTTACCTCCAACCGCCCCTCCTGGTCTTCAAACAGTTTCTTCTAAAGGAATTTCAGTTAGAAAAGGAAGCTGGAAGATCTTAAACTAATCTATTTCAATCAAACATTAAATAATTCTCGAATTAATAGGCAGATATTTTGGCCAACATACTCAAACTTCAGCAAAAAGTCCAAAAAATAATCGTAATAAATAAAATGAAGGTAACATTTAACCATTCACTTTTTTATCCTAATAAAAATGAGAAGCATTAATCGATTTATTGATTTGGCAATCGAATTAGCATGTTATCGATTAAACGAGCGTTTCCAATAAAAACAGCTAATGCAATAAGCGTATAATCCTTAATTTCATTCACAGGCTCCAATGTTTTACCATCAACAATAGCGATATAATCAACAGAAGCTGAAGGAACTTTCTGGATCGCCTGTTCCATTTTCATCTGAACCACCGCCGGGTTACGAATACCACTTTCGATGAGCTCCCTGGCCAATTGCAGGCTTTTATACAAAATCGTTGCATCTTTTCGTTCTTGTGGATTTAGATACCTGTTACGAGAACTCATCGCCAGACCATCATTTTCACGAACAATTGGTCCCTCCAAAATTTCAATGTCGAAGTTTAAATCTTTGACCATTTGCTTAATAACCAAAAGCTGTTGGTAGTCTTTCTGTCCAAAAACAGCAAAATGAGGTTTTACAATATTAAACAACTTACATACAATTGTACTTACCCCCCTGAAATGTGTTGGACGAGAAATACCACACATTGTTTTCGTAATTTTATCAACATTTACATAAGTAAGGTATGGTTCTGCATAGACTTCATTAGCCACAGGATAAAATATGACATCAACTTCTTCTTTCTCACATAATTTTTTATCTCTTTCAAAGTCTCTGGGATATTTATCCAGATCTTCATTTTCTCCAAATTGTGTTGGATTAACAAAAATGCTGATAACCAGTATATCACATTTGGGACGGGCTATACGAAAAAGGCTGAGATGCCCCTCATGTAAATATCCCATCGTTGGGACAAATCCAATTGTTTTACCATCCCTTCTCCATTGATTTGCTAATTTTTGCATTCTATTGATATCAGAAATAATTTGCATAACTCTACTCCATAAAATTCACAAAATTTTATCATCAATTTTTATGTTTCCCAAAAATTTTTTAATGATTACAAATTCTATTTGTAGAAAAACATTTGAAAAAATTACAAAAAATGTGATTCCTTCGTTCTGCAAAGCTGGCTCCCCTTCTGAATTCCCTTATAGCAGGAAAAACAGTAATCCCAACATATTGAGATTTCTAATTTAACTTTTACATTATACTCTAAAATCCATAATTTTCAGATCTTTTCAAAAGCTTTTTGAATAAATAAAAATATTTGATCACACTTTTTATTCCTAAAAATTATAATTTTATAAGAGAAGTTTTCAGTTTCGAATAATATTGAGATTCTGGTAAGGATGTCTATCTGGTCACCAGAAAAGTCTATAACTTCCCGCTGTATCAACCGGTCAGCCAATTGGAGTAAAAGAAATTCAATCTAATACAGGCCACCTTGGAAGGCCCGTTCTGCAATTTTGAATGACTAGACAATTATTCTTCGGATTTAACATAACAATCATTTAAGAACATAAAAACAAAATTGAAGCTTTTGTTATGAAAATTTGCTCAAATTTTATTTTGAATTTCTATAAAACTAATAAACACAGATAATAAAAATTCAATTTACTCAAAAGATTCATCTAAAGACGGGAAAAGACCCTTTTTTACATCATTTTTATAGTTCTCAAAAGCTTTTCGCATAATTTGCCCCACTTCGGCATACCTTCTAACAAATTTTGGTTTAAATTTCTCGAAAATACCCAGTAAATCGTGGGTAACCAAAATTTGCCCATCACAATACGGACCTGCTCCTATACCGATGGTAGGCACGTTGACTGACTCGGTAATTTCTTTAGCAAGGGAGAAAGGAATTTTCTCCAGTACAATTGAAAATACACCAGCTTCTTCTAAAATTTTAGCTTCTTTTTTTAATCGTTGTGCATTGTCTGGACTTTTTCCCTGTAATTTATAACCACCAAATTTATGAACCGATTGAGGTATTAAACCAATATGCCCCATGACAGGAATACCAATACTAGTTAATTTTCGTATTAACTCTGCAAAAGGTTCACCACCTTCAATTTTGATAGCTTCTGCCTGACCCTCTTTAAGAAAACGCCCGGCATTCTCCACAGCTTTTTCAAAAGATATTTGATAAGACAAAAAAGGCATATCAGCTACCACCAGTGCCCTTTTAACTGCCCGGCTGACAATCCGTGTGTGATATAACATCTCTTCCATACCAATGGAAAGGGTAGTTGCATCCCCTGCCACTACCATTCCGGCTGAATCTCCCACAAGAATAATTTCGATTCCAACTTCATCTAAAATGCTGGCCATAAGAAAATCGTAAGCCGTCAGAGCAGCAATTTTTTCACCGCGATTTTTATAAACAATTATTTCAGGCACAGTAACTTTTTTTATTTCCTTATCTGCGGACATCTTTTCTTCCTGATTTCTCTATTCAGATATAAATTTAGGAATAAAGCCTGTCTGTTACAACCCAAAATAATTGGAAAGTAATAATAAAAATTTACATAAATCGCAAATAATAATAAAAAATTATTTTGTTAATAAAAGGAAAAAGAAATTTTTCAAAAAGGGAGTTACAATTTTAATAAAAAAGCCCCCATGGAGGGGGCTTTGATGACAAACCAATTCAATCTATTAATACATTCCACCGCCGTGAGGAGCAGCAGGAGTTTTTTCTTCTTCTGGTTCTTCAGCCACTACAGCTTCAGTCATCAGTAACAATCCGGCTACTGAGGCAGCGTTTTCTAAGGCAGTCCTGGCAACTTTAGTGGGATCTATAATACCCGCCTTAATCATATCTTCTTCATATTGCTCAGCTGCAGCATTGAAACCAAAGTTGGTGGAACCAGTTTTAACCTTTTCTACAATCACCGAGCCTTCTAAACCAGTGTTGTTGACAATCTGACGAATAGGTTCCTCTAAAGCTCTGAGAATAATATTCACACCAATTTGTTTATCACCTTCCAATTTCAATTTTTGGACAGCTGGAATTGCCCGCAAATAAGCCACACCACCACCAGGAACTATACCTTCTTCAACAGCCGCTCGTGTAGCATGCAAAGCATCCTCAACTCGGGCTTTCTTTTCTTTCATTTCAACTTCGGTAGCAGCTCCTATCTTAATTACGGCTACACCACCTGCTAACTTAGCCAGACGTTCCTGTAATTTTTCACGATCATAATCGGAAGTAGTCGTTTCAATTTGCTTTTTAATTTGATTAATACGACCTTTGATTTCTTCGGTTTTTCCAGCACCTTCTACGATGGTGGTATTTTCTTTATCAATAACAATGCGTTTTGCGCTACCCAGATCACTCAAAACAGTATTTTCCAGTTTGAAACCAGCTTCTTCGCTAATGACACGTCCACCAGTGAGAATAGCAATATCTTCTAACATGGCTTTACGTCGATCACCAAAGCCAGGAGCCTTCACAGCAGCAACTTTTAGAGTACCACGAATCTTGTTCACAACCAGGGTAGCTAATGCTTCGCCTTCCACATCTTCAGCAATGATCAACAACGGTTTGCCAGTTTGAGCAACTTTTTCTAAAACTGGCAAAAGATCTTTCATGTTTGAAATCTTTTTATCATGAATCAAAATCAGTGCATCTTCCAAAACCGCTTCCATGTTCTCAGGATCAGTTACGAAATATGGAGAAAGATAACCACGATCGAATTGCATACCTTCTACTACATCCAGGGTAGTCTCCATGGATTTGGCTTCTTCAACGGTAATAACACCTTCATTGCCCACTTTCTCCATGGCTTCGGCAAGCAATTCACCAATGGCCATATCGTTATTAGCAGAGATAGCGCCAACCTGAGCAATTTCTTTTTTGCCTTCCACAGGCTTGCTTAGTTTCCTTAGCTCTTCCACAACTACTTTAGCTGCTTCTTCAATACCACGTTTAATTTCAGTTGCATTAGCACCGGCAGTTACATTTTTTAAACCTTCATTGAAAATAGCTTGGGCAAGAACAGTAGCAGTGGTTGTTCCGTCTCCAGCATCATCACTTGTTTTAGAAGCCACTTCTTTTACCATCTGAGCACCCATATTTTGAATGCGATCTTCCAATTCGATTTCTTTAGCCACCGTGACACCATCTTTAGTTACTGTGGGTGCACCAAATTTTTTTTCAATGACAACATTTCGACCCTT